>JAYGGC010000204.1:0-67058 GCA_046581525.1 Roseibacillus sp.
GTGGATGATTTTACCCAGCCATCCGCCCACCAGTGAGATTCGAGAGGGACTCCAGCCCGCCGACGTCGATTTCGCTTCGTGAGTGCCGCGTTTCGCGCCCCCCATCATCCCGTGGAGACGTTTGAGGTTGTAGGCCAGGCAGCTGTCGCAAGGACACAAGATCGAACTCTGGGCCGTCTCTACACGGCATGCTGGATACGTATCTCCTACGGCACGGTCAGCTCCACATCGTCAATGTACCAACCGGGAAAATTGGACCCCACGAAATCATCGGTGACCAGACGGAACTCGATCTTGATCGACCTTCCAAGAGCTTCCGGGGGGAGAGCTTTGGTCACCATGTTCCAGTCGGTCGTGCGCCGGTCGACCGGATCCCGAATGACCATGAGGACCGAGTCGTCACTGGCATCGAGGACCGACACCGCTCCAAAGTCGAACGACAGTCCCTCGACATCCACGAACTCGAAGTAGCTCAGAGTAGCTCCACCAGCCGTGGAGAGATCGATGGGCGGAGAGCGCAGCCAGACTTCCGCATTTTCGGTGTATTCTCCGGAGAGGTTCGTGCCGAAGCAGTTTGTCGGACTCTTGGCCGCGAGCGGACCCACATTGCTGGGTGCACCGAGTTCCCATGCCGTCCCGGCCACTCCATCGTTGCCGAGGGTCCACTCTCCCAATCCGCTCTCAAGGTCATCGGTGAACACCACCAGGGGCGGCGGAGTGAACTCTTCGATCACGAAGAACCGCATCGCGTCGGCGGGCCGGGAAATAGTCAGCATATTCAGCGGTTCCGTGGGTTCAATGTCGGCGTTTCCGTCAAGGATCGGCCACGTCGCCGGATCGTTCGAGAGGCCGGAATCACTGCGGAGGTTGTAACGCTTCCCCTCGCTGCTCTTCCAGGTGAGGAGGAGGTCAGGGCCGCTGGCTACGACGTTCAGCGCCAAACCCCCTGCGCCTGTGAGCAGGTTGAGATGCTCCTGGAAATCATCCATGGCCAAGGCCGCGTCGTAGAAGTTTACCTCGTCGATCAATCCCGGGAATGATTCCTGGGCATCCCAGCGGCCGCCAATTCCGAGCGGCGTGCTCACAATGGGGTAGGTCCCGCCGGAGTTGGTGAAGGGGCCCACCTGCGTGAGGGCGGTCTGGCCAGCCGTGAGATCGGCGACATAGTTCGTCCAAGTGACGTTGCCCGCGCCGATCGTGTAGGAACCGGAGACATAGTACCAATTCCCGACGGTGAACGATGAGAGAATGGTATTGGTATTACTTTCGTTGTGACCGTTGCCGATGGAGCTTGCAAATTGCATGCCGGTGCTCGGGATGGGGCCCCCTTGCGTCAGGAAATATCCACGATCGTTGCCAACCCGCGTGGACAAGACGTAGGCGAGGTTGAACTGTCCCCCGCTGATTTCTGGTTCTGTCGGCTGAAAGAGAGCCTCGAATGAGACCGTTTGTCCCCAGGTCACTGCCGGGGCGCGCAAATAGGCGCCATTGGCGTTATCCGTTCCCGGACCGCGCGTTGTCATGACGGATTCAGAGGAAAGATCGAACCCGGGCATGGCGAACTTCAGGTCGCCTACCAATCCGGTGCCAACCAATTGGACGGAGAGATCCGCGGTCCCCTTCTGATCGGCCCGCCGCGCCTCCTCACTGCTGCCATCGAAAGTATACTGGTGGATCAGGTCCGGGTTGGATGCCGCCGCCGCCTGAAACTCGGCAACCGATGCGTATCCCCCAGCCGTCATCACCAAGAGTAGACCAACAATCGGACCTGGAATGCAAACCGTCCTTGCCAGACAATGTATCGAGTTCATCACTATCCATTTAGGAAGGGAGGTGCGAGTCCTGCAAGTGAAAACGCCTTAACATGTGCCCAGGAAACTCTGCCCGTCCATGATCTCATCTGAATTCTCGCTGCCGCTGCCTGGCTACCCGCTGCTCTGCATCACCGGCCGCCGCCACTCCTGCGCTTTCTTGCCAACATGAGTAGCAGAGCGGCTGCCTCCCCACCTCCCCCGACCCTGCGGCGCTGCGAAAACGGGGCTGAAAATGGAACAATCGTGTTCGTCACTCCGCGTGTCGTCCAGTGGACAAAATCAGGAGAGGTGGGAGCCCATCAAGCAAGCGTTTGCCTAGCGGCCGTCGCCCCCAAGGCCTCCTATTTCGACCGCAGGGTCATGTGCAGGCGATACCAGAATGAGCTGGTGGGGAGTTGGTCACGCGGAAGCGCGCTGCGGTAGAGCAAGCTCGCGGATCCGTTGCCGTGGTTCGTCTCCTCAATGAGAACGAGGTCTCCGCTGGCATCATCCCAATTCACGAGGTTGGTCGAGGTCTGCGGAATCATCTCGACATCGTCAGCCGCCAGGTTTTTGCGGACTGAAAACGCCAAGTATTCATCCACGACGCCTGCCACGTCGAACAACATCGTCGAGATCGCAAATTGGGGCGGCCCTCCGTCCGGAACATTCGGGTCGCCAGCCACGATGTACTCGGTCAACCCATCCCGGCCATCGTGGTCATCGTCCGAGCCGGCGCTGACTCCGCCGTGACCTGCTGACCAATCCGCAAAGGTGGTCGCATCGGAAAAGCCAGGACTGCCGCGAAGCGCAACACTGCTGCGCCAGTTCGAGGCGACCGTATGGTCTGGATTGGTCTCCGGCGCGATCAACACCAGGCTGTATCCGTCGCCGTCTGAGGCCTGCGGCCATGGCGGTCGATCGTCGTAGGTGAAGTCGCGCAACGGACTGCCTCCGAAGGATTGCAACACGAGCTGTTCTCCGCTGTTGCGAAGGTTGGTGTCGTTCCCAAATTCGCCGATGACTCTATGGGCAAAGGCATCCCCGTAGCGGTGCTCGAAAGCGGCCTGGTTCTTCACCAGGAGGACGCGCTCCCCGGGGGACAGCAGCATCACCGGGCTCTCATTGAAATCGAATTCGACGCCATCGACGAAGACCATGCCGATCAAGGCAACCGGATCGTTGCTGATGTTGAGCAATTCCGCATACTCGAACAGATCGTTGTTGTCGAATCCCGCTGCGATCTCCCCAGCCGTCGCCGGCCCCGGGTTATACATCATTTCGGAGACGACCAGGTTCGTGTCATCCGCGAGGCTATCCGAGACGACCAGCACGGCTTCGGCGGGCGCACTCCAGTCTCTACCGACCTTGGCCCGCGCGGTGACAATTTGGGTCGAGTTGACGAGCAACGGAGCGCCGGTGAACCTGCTCGCTCCCGCCGCGATCCCACCGCGGGGAGCGCGCGGGTCAGATCCATCCTTCGTATAATACACATCCACGCCGGGGGAGCTCATCGTCAGGTTGAAGCCGTCGGCCACCAGCCCGCCCGGTGTATTGAAGGCAGGCGGAGTGATGTATTGCGAATCAATCCACGCGACCCGCGCCGCTAACCAACCCTTCAGGTGGGAGACCTCGGACTCCCAGCCGCTCGTTAGGGGATCCGCGAAGGGTCCGCCATTCGGCGGATGGGCCGTCCATCGGGTGAAGTTCCGCGCGGACGCCTCGCGAATCTGATCGGCCAGGCCGTCGATCGTGGCATGGAGGTTTACGAGCGAGAAAGCCCCCCGGCGAAGCTCGAACCAGCGATCGGTGTGCCGTTGGCGGATATCGATGTACGAGGCGGTGGGCCGGTCCGCCGTCGGGCCAAGCAAATAGCCAAACCACGGAAATCGCGGATCGAACCAGGTCATACTGGAGCGAGGGAGGAAGCCATCCCATCGGAGAGGATCGGAATCCCGGCCGTCCTCCGAGCCCAGGGCACGGTCGTAGTCCCAGACTGGACCGGCGAAGACGACCCCATTGCGGTCCTTGAAGAAATAGGAGCTGTGCCGGCCCCAATCGATATTCAAGGTCAGGATATTCAGGCAATGATGGTCGATCCAGGAATCGACATCGAGGTAGTCGGAAAAGTGCAGGCCGGTGGTGGGATTGATCCCCGATGGAGCGTTTCTGAGCGCCTCCGTCATCTCGCTGAGGTAATTCTCGATGTAGGACTCCTGCCTTGAGGTAACCGTGTCTCCATCCGGGTCGCTCGGGACCAAGAGATCCCCGGAGTTCGGGACATTGTAGATGGTGGTGTTTGCGGGGTCGTTCCAGTCCTGTTTGAAGATGTAGCCCCCAGTCACCTCCGGCCTGGAATTCTCCCACGGTTGAATCCGGGCGACATCGACACGGTTCGGGTCGGCTTCGATTCGATCCATGAGGGCATAGACCCCGAAATAATCGGTTTCGGTCACCTCGCCGCCATTCACGTCATTGTAGAGCTCGACGTACCTGGTGCGCGGTGCATAGCGACCGATCTGGTTGCTGAGATCGTACATGAGCGGGTTGCGCATCAAGGCCAGATCGAACCGGTAGCGTGCGTTAATGACCCAGTCGGCTTCCCGGCTCAAGCCGAGCGGCTTGATGCCTCTATCCTGTTCTTCGCTGAGACTGATTGACCCATTGCCATCGAGGTCGAGACCAACGTCCTCCCAAGTCTCGACCAACATCGAGTATTTCGGCCAGCCGGAGGAGCTGTTCCCGCGCTTGCGCACGCCGGCCCGAGTGGTCAATTGCGGAACCTGAGTCAAGGTCGTCAGTCCGGTCAGCGGGTCGGGTTCAAAAAAGAAGAGGAAGCTGGTCTTGCGCGTCGTCGATCCCGAACTCGGCGGCCTACCCCCGCCCAGGGTCGATTGCACGATCAGCGGCAGATTCGACGAGAAAGCCGCCACTTGGGCCGACATCTTGAGGTAGGTCTCCACGGTGACGGGACCGTCGAGCGCCCCCGGCAGAAAGGCGCGCGCGCGAATCTGCGTGCTGCCGGTGATCGAGATCCGCCGCCCTGGGCTGAAGACCGGTGACCTGTTCGACGGTGTGCTCAGGTCGGTCGTATATCGGATGGTCGCGCCGGGCGTCGGGCAACTGAGCTCCACGCGGAAGGCGGAGGTGAACATTTTACTGCTCTGCGACGCTGCGACCTTGGCGGGTGGTGGCCCATGTAACGATCCGTTCGGCGCCCCCGGAGTCGGGGATTCAAAGTAGCCCGCATTTGCGCCGGAGGAATCGACGCCGTACGAAATGGTCGCGAATTGATTCGGATAGGCTGGTGCGAAGGCGCTGGCGACGGTTGTCCCGTCGGGTTCGACGAGGGCGAGGTAGTTGCCGCCTTGGTCGAGGGTGAAGTTGCAGTGCAATTCGCGTCTGTGGTCGGTGCGATTCTTTCCGGAGGCGAAGACCACGAGTGACGCTCCGGCGTCCAGTTCGACATTCGGAAAAATCCAGCGCCGTAGGTCGGTCGGATTGCTCGTCAGCGAGTATCCCGCCAGCGAGAGATCATCGGCGCCCGAATTGGTGATCTCGATCCAGTCGGAAGGCTCGCCGTCTTCATCCGGAAGGCTGAATTTCGCAGCCGCCATGAATTCGGTGATCGCAACACTCGCCCGCGTCGGGACGATCGTCAGGACCGCGAGCAGAATCAGGCCCGTGAAGGCAACAACTCGGGAAAGGCATCGGCGTGCGAAGATCATTCTCACTGACTGACTAATGCGAAATTGCTCTGGTTCAACGACGGGGGCAAACCCCGTCCATCGCTGCCGATGTTGAGCCCATGGACGCCCCACGACAAGCCGAGACCTGATGGCGTCCTTTGCCACATGCACTTGCACTCGCCTGATCATCAGGCTCAGCGCTCTCTCGGATTCGCGGCCGTCACATCATCTTGTCACTAGGAGCCCGGCATTGACTTCCTCTACAACTTGAAACATACCGTCAACACGCCCAGACTAACACTAGCTCTGGCCTAGTTCGGGTAACTCGACCATGGGGGCTCAAGGCCCGGGTTGGCGGGGGGCGCAATTCCCCTTTCCGAATCGCAGGAGGGGTCCCAGCATTCGCAAGAAAGGGAACCCCGATGATTCGATACTTACTCGCCATTGCAATCCTCGCCACGAGCAGTGTGGCGGCCGCCGCCGACAAGCCCAACATCCTTTGGATCGTGGTGGAGGACGCCTCGCCAAATATTGGCTGCTACGGCGAGACCGCAATCAAGACTCCCAATCTTGACCAGCTCGCCAGGGAGGGGGTGCGGTTCAACAACGCGTTGGTCACCTGTCCCGTCTGTTCGCCGGTCCGCTCGGCGCTCGTCACCGGCATGTATCAGACCACCCTCGGCGCCCACCACCATCGCAGCGCCAGACGCAGTGGGAAAGGCGCTGGCAACGAGGATTACTATTCCAGCTATTCTCTGCCAGCCTCCGCGCCCTTGATCAGCCACCTCTTCCGCGATGCCAGCTACTACACCTGCAATGGGTCGGGCCCCGCAGCAAAGAGTGCAGGCAAGACGGACTACAATTTCGTGCCCTCCAACGCCTATCACGGAGCCGACTGGCGCAAGGCGGGCGACAAACCGTTCTTCGCGCAGATCCAACTCAAGGGCGGAAAATCGCGCCCGCGGGGGTCGCCCGTTGGCGAGTTCCAACTACCACCCTACTACCCGGACGACCCGGTGCTTCGCAAGGACTGGAGCGAATACCTCAGCTCCTGGGAGAAGGTCGACCAGGAGGTCGGCCAGATCGTCGCGAATCTCAAGAAGGCCGGGGTTTATGAAAACACTCTGATCGCCTTCATCACGGACCACGGCGTGTCCCACCTGCGCGGTAAGCAGTTTCTCTACGAAGAGGGCGTGCGCATCCCGATGATCTTGCGATTCCCTGACAAGCGGCACGCCGGAGTCGTCCGCGAGGACCTCGCCCTGCACATCGACCTGGCGCCGATCTCATTGGCCTACGCCGGCCTTCCCGTCCCGGGACATCTCCAGGGTGAGGACCTGTTCGCAGCCGGCTACCAACCCCGGGAATTCGCGTTCAGTGCGCGCGACCGATGCGATGAGACCCTCGAAATCCTGCGCTCCGTTCGGACGCAACGATTCAAGTACATCCGAAACTTTCTCTCCTACCGACCCCATCTGCAGTTCAATCAGTACAAAGATGGCAAGGAGATCGTCAAACAGATGCGATCGCTGCACAAGGCGGGCAAACTGAACGCGCTGCAGTCGCGGTTCTTCACCGTGCCCCGGCCGACCGAGGAGTTGTATGACCTGGTGGCCGATCCCCATGAGACGAACAATCTCGCCGGGAGCCCCAAGCACAGCGCGACGCAGACCAGGCTGCGCAAGGCCCTCTACCAGTGGATGGTTGATAGCGGTGATCCGGGCTTGATCGCCGAGCCCGTGCTTGAGGATCTGGGCAAGAAACACGGCAGCAAGCTCGCGGCCATGGCCCAGCCCGCCATGCGCAAGCTCGTCCCGCGATTGATCGCGGTCATCGAGGCGGGGGAGCGCAAGGATGGCGCGACCGTCCGCAATGCGCTGGCCGCGGCCGATCCAGCCGAACGATACTGGGCCGCTACCTGGGCCGGCGTGAACAAGGATGCGGGCGCGACCGACGCTCTCAAAAAGCTCGTCGACGACCCCGCTCCCGCGGTTCGGGTCGCGGCAAGCCTGTCGCTGTGCCAACTTGGGCTGGAGGGAACCTATTTTGCCCAGCTCGTTTCGCTAATTGAAGATCCCAACCTGATCGTCGGCATGTACGCAATGAATGCGATCGAGCAGAGCGGCATTCGCAACGAGGCCGCTGCGCGCGCCGCCGAGCTTGCCAAAGAGAGCAACTACGAATTCACCCGGCGCTACGGCAAACGCCTGGCCACCCTGGTCGAGGTTCCGAATCCCTGATCGACCTGTCCCGAGCGACTCCGTGAGCGGAGCGCAGAATGCCGAATATGAGATGGAAGATGGGCAGAGTCACTGTATGATCGATTCCTCGTGGCGTCCGGTCGGCATGCAGATTTAGGGCGCCGCTTGCCCACAGGGAGGGATGTCAGGTGACGTATCCTAACATCAGGAACTTGGAGCCGTGCAGAAGAGAACCATGAACGCCAACAATCACCGCAGCCTGGACAAGGCTGCGATCGGGACCCTGGTGTTGGCGATCGTTCTCGGGGTGGCGCTTCTGGCCCGCGGCGAATCGCTACCCGACCTTCCGGGTTTCAGTGAAAAGGACCGAAGTTACTGGGCCTTCCAGCCCGTGGTCGAACCAGCGCTGCCGGGTGTTGCGAACCCTGCGGGAATTCACAATCCGATCGACCTTTTTGTGCGCGCCGAGCTGGAGGGAAGGAGCCTTGTGCCCGCGCCGCCGGCTGCCAAACGAACCCTCATCCGGCGAGCCACCTTTGATCTCACGGGGCTGCCGCCGACCCCGGAGGAGGTCTTCGCCTTTCTCGCGGACGATTCACCAAGTGCCTACCAATCGCTGATCGATCGTCTCTTGGCGTCGCCGCGTTACGGGGAGCACATGGCGCGCCATTGGATGGACCTCGCGCGGTATGCGGACTCCGACGGCTTCAAGGCGGACAAGTACCGGCCCGACGCATGGCGTTACCGCGACTACGTGATCAGCGCCTTCAACGAGGACATCCCCTATGACCGTTTCGTCCGCGAACAACTCGCGGGCGGCGAGATGTATCCCGGCCGTCTCGACGCGGTGGTGGCCACCGGGTTCCTCCGTCACACCCCGGACGAGGATAACCAGAAGGATGTCCGCCGCCAGTGGACGACGAATCTGCAGGACGTGACCGAAGTGACGGGCGAGACCTTCCTCGGGTTGGGGCTGCGCTGTGCGCGCTGTCACGACCATAAATTTGATCCAGTCTTGCAGCGCGACTACTATCGGTTGCAGGCGTTCTTCGCGCCGATGCTTCCAGTCAACGAGGTCGTCGATCCTGCCCGGGCGGAAAAGCTCGGCGGTGATGAGGAGGTGGCCAGCCTTCGTGACGCGATTGAGGAGTTTGAAGAACCGCACCTCATCAAAGGCCGACAAGGTGAAGCGAAGAAGTTTCCCGATTACCTCAAGCCGATGCTGCGCAAATCGTCAGCAAAGCAGACACCGCTGGAGCAGCAGTATATCTACCTTGCGGTTCGTCAGCTCACCGGGAGCGACAAGAAGACGCGGGAGCGGATGGCGAAGATGGAAGGGTGGCAGGCGCTTCGCGACAGCCTTGTGGAGGGCGAGCCCACGAAGCCGGACGCGGTGGCGGTGCTGGCGATGGGGGATGTCGGGCCAGTGGCTCCGCCGACTTTCGTTGGTGGTGATCCAAGTTCTGGTCAAGAAGTGCAACCGGGGTTCCTTTCAATCCTCGATCCGGCACCGGCGCAGATTCGTGGGGTTGAGGGGAATCCGGACACCACCGGGCGCCGCAGCGCGCTCGCCCATTGGATCGCGAGCCCGGAGAACCCGCTGACCGCGCGGGTGATGGTCAACCGCATTTGGCAGTGGCATTTCGGTGACGGGATCGTCGCCACCGCGAACGACTTTGGGCGCCAGGGGACGGGCCCTTCCCACCCCGAACTGCTCGACTGGTTGGCGCGGCGGTTTGTGGAGAGCGGCTGGAGCGTCAAGGCCATGCACCGCCTTGTCATGCTGTCGGCCACCTACCGCCAGGATTCGCAACACCCGGAGCTCGACATCATGGCGAAGCGCGACCCTGCAGTTCGCTACCTGTGGCGCGCCAAGGTGCGCCGCCTCGCCGGGGACCAGCTTCGCGACGCGATGCTGGCGGTCGCGGGGGATCTGGCGACCAAGACCTCGGGCCCAAGTGCGGATGGGAATTCGGGGTGCCGCTCGGTTTTTGTGAAGAGCATCCGCAACGTTCAGGACGAAGTGCTCAAGTCGTTCGATGGCCCGGACATGTTCAGCAGCTGTTCGAAGCGCTATGTCTCGACCACCGCGCTCCAGTCGCTGCTGCTGATGAACGGGAAGTGGGCGAACAGCCGCGCCCAGGCATTGGGCAAGCGGCTGCAGGTCGAGCCGGGCCGCGCCGCCCAGGTGCGCCGCGCCTACACCATCCTGTTCGCAAGACTGCCGCATGCGGGCGAACTCGCCGCGGCCCTGGAATTTCTTAGGGAGCAGAGAGAGGGGGGATCGGACACGGGCCTGACGAACCTCTGCCATGTGCTCCTCAACACCAATGAGTTTGCGTATGTCGACTAGGAATACGAATGCCTCGGGGAATCCCTTTGGACGGTGCGACCGGGTGCAACTGCTTCGCACCCGGCGTGAATTCCTGGCACGAGCGGGCGGCGGTTTCGGTGCCCTGGCCCTCTCACAATTGCTGCGTGGCGAGGCCGCCTCGGCCACCCATTTCCCGGCCCGGGCGAAGAGCGTCATTTACCTCTTCATGGAAGGGGGGCCGAGCCACATCGATCTCTTCGATCCGAAACCGCAGCTCAACTATTTGGCGGGGCAGCAACTCCCCGAGAGTTTTGGCACCGTGATCACCGCGATGGGCGAACAGCGCTCGCCCCTCCTCGCCTCGCCCAGGCAATGGATGCAGCACGGGCAGAGCGGGCTTTGGATTTCAGACTGGCTGCCCCACATCGCCAAGCACGCCGACGATCTCTGCATCCTGCGGTCCTGCCAGGCGGACGGGTTGAACCATGTGAGTTCCGTCTGCCAGATGAATACCGGATCGCTCTTCGCGGGCCGACCGTCGCTCGGCTCCTGGGTCACCTACGGTCTGGGGACCGAGAACGAGAACCTGCCCGCTTTCATGGTGCTCCTCGACGAGAAGAAGCGGCCCCACGGAGGGAACCGGAACTGGGGCACCGGGTTCATGCCCGCGACCTACCAAGGGGTGGAGGTCGCTCCCGGAAAGGAGAGCATTCCCAACCTGCGACCGGCGGATTCGGCCGCCTCCCAGCGACAAAAACTCGACCTCCTCAAGAGACTGAACAAGGAGCATGCCGCGGAGCGTCCCTACCAGAGCGAACTGGAGGCGCGCATCAATGCCTACGAAATGGCCTTTCGCATGCAGAGCGAGGCCCCGGCTGCCTTCGACCTCGGCCAGGAATCGGAGGCCACCAAGGAGATGTATGGACTGGAGGACAAAGCGACCCATGCCATGGCGCACAACTGCATCCTGGCGCGTCGGCTGGTGGAGCGCGGAGTCCGCTTCGTCCAGCTCTATTCGGGATCGGGGAGCAAGTGGGACTCCCACGCCCAGATCGAAGAGAACCACTCGCGGATGTGCCGCAGCATGGATCAGCCCGTCGGGGCCTTGCTGGCGGACTTGAAGGCGCGGGGATTGCTCGATGAAACCCTTGTGATCTGGGGCGGTGAGTTCGGCCGGACCCCGATGAGCGAGAAAGGAAATGGTCGCGATCACAACCCGTTCGGCTTCACGATCTGGTTCGCCGGGGCAGGGGTCCGCGGGGGCCAGACCATCGGAACCACCGACGAACTGGGGCTGCGAGCCGAAGAAGAACCCGCCCACGTTCGCGACATTCACGCCACCATCCTCCACGCACTCGGCCTCGATCACATGAAGCTGACCTTTGCCAACAACGGTCGACGGGAGAACCTGACGATCAACGAAGGTGCGCCGATACTGAAAGTCTTCGCGTGACACAACCGGCGGACGATTGTCCAGCCCGGCACTCCCACACGGAACGCTACGCCGGTCAGGCCGCAGATGGAGCACGCCAGCGAGCGGTCTTCCTTTCCACTCCTGTCGATCGTCGATGGAGCCCACGGCACTCCGGCGTTCCTGCCCTGGCATCGTCAGTAGCTGTCTGTGGCTCGAAGGGATGCTCCGCGCCGTTGACGGGCGTGTCTTGATTCCCTACCGGGATTGGGTCGATACCACCGGCACCCAGACCGAGATTTTTACCAACGAGTTCATGGGCCCTCCCGGGACCGGAATCGGGGTGGGAGAGGTAAATAATTTGACTGACCTCAAACTGCCTGCGGCGTCTTTCCCTGCGAACCAGACGGCCGATCTTGTCAGCCCCAAGCTCAGGATGCTCCCGGCTGAGATCGACGATGCTCTGCTCCACTGTCTGAGTCCGGAGGCTGGGAAACTTCGCGCGGTAACGATTCCTTGAACGGTTCAGTCTCAAGAACCGGCAAACCTGGCGCTGGCTGCAGCCTCCACGCGCCACAGCCTGACGTCCCAATTCCCGGCGGTGCAGCCCACGCTCACAGCTTTTTTTCGATCGTCTCCTGCAGGATCTTGATGCCCAACATCGCCTCCGCATACATCTTCTTGAGTTCCGTATTTTGCTGTCGCTGCGCTCCACCCTCCGGGCAGACCTGCGGTCCGGTTATCTCGCTTCGCTCGGTTCCTTCTCCAAGGCTTTCAGGCGTTTGGCATCCGCCTTATCCATCTGCCCATATTTCTTGCGCCAACGGTGTAGGGATCGCGATCGAGATCTGCTTCTGCTGGGCGAAGCTCTCCTGGCTCATCCCGCTACCATCGCATTCACGGAGCAATCGGATGATCTCTTCTGGTTTGTGTCTCTTTTGGTTCATCCTTTGAGGACTTGGCTCTCCAAATCCTCTCACTCCTCATGGACCAGTCCTATTGGCGGCGGTCAGAGGCGCCTGAAAGGTCCGTGGGTGTTCTTTCACTGCGCAGGGGGCTGCGGGATTAAATGATTGCTCACCCGTTTCGGTATCGGTTAGGTAGGGCTTCATATGAAAGCGTTTCCCATTCTCATTTTGCTGGCTGCCTTCTTGACCGTCGGGTGCGGGGAGAAGCAACAACCGAAGGAGGAACCCAAGCCCCAGGCGAAGTCGGAGCCCGCGCCGGAACCCGCGCCGGAATCGAAGGAGGAGCCCGCGCCGGAACCGAAGGAGGAGTCCGCGCCGGAACCGAAGGAGGAGCCCGCGCCGGAACCGAAGGAGGAGCCCGCGCCGGAACCGAAGGAGGAGCCCGCGCCGGAGCCAAAGGAGGACCCCAGGGAGGAATCGCTCAGTGAGCGTGAGGTTGATCGGTTGCTCGTAGAAGCGGTTGAGAAAGGGGAGGCACTCGAATTGCGGAATGATGGCAACTATTACAAGAAGGACCAGCAAGCCGCCTATGCAGGCTGGGTAAAACAGGTGTCCCCCGAAGGCCGGGTGCGAAGCTTGGAAAAGATGGAGGGTGGCAAAAAAAACGGGTTGTCACTGCAATGGCACCAGAACGGGAAGAGAGCGCTGGAAGGAAACTTCAATGACAACAAGTCCGACGGATCCTGGATTGGATGGCACGAGAATGGGGAGAAGGCCGGGGAGCGGAACTACCGGGACGGCGTCCTGCATGGTGAGTTTGTGCAATCGTGGCCCAGCGGCCAGAGCATGCTGCAAGGAAACTACACAAACGGTAACCAGGACGGGGTGTGGGTGCGCTGGCATGAGAACGGTCAGCAGCAAAGCGAAATCGTTTACCAGGACGGGAAGGTGACGGGGGCCAACTACTGGAACAGCAATGGCGATGTAGTAGGATCGCTGCCGGATGGGAGGCCTGCCGGGCCTTTGAGGTAAAAGGCAGCGGGACGGGGAAGTTGTGAATTCGCGTTCGAATGCGCGTTTTCCCGGCAAGGTGGCTTGGCCATGAAGCTGAGTCCCAAGATCCCGGTGGTGACGGGAGTGCTGCTCCTCGTCGTTCTTGGAGCCGTAGTATGGCGCAGGGGGCCAGGGGAGAAGGATCCTGGTGACGCGGGGCAGGGGCCCGGCACGGAAGGAAATGGATTGCTAGGAATTTCCTTTTTCAGCCCTGAATTTATGGAACTTCAGGAACCGGGGAAGGTGGGGGTGCATGCACGCGCATCTACACCACAGGCTTGCCGTTTTTCTCTTCGACCTTCAACCAGGCGAGCTCCTTCGTCGAGAGATCCAGACTCCAATCGCCAATGAGAGCGTTTGGAATCGATCCGGAACAGGCCGCTGGCGGCCACATCAGGCAAGCGAGCAAGCAGATTCACTCCGAGGCCCAGTGCGCCTCGCTGGCGAGAATAGGGAGGGGAGGGAGGGCTTTTCCTGGGCACATCAATATGGAACCGAAAATGAATCACTCCGCATCTTAATAACCAAATTAAGGAGGCCTGAGATGAATGTAGCGATCTCGAGCCCCTTCCGCCAAATCCATTCGTTCGCGTTAGCCGTCATGCCGCTGTTCTCGTGGGCCGCGTGGTAGGAATTGTGGCCAGCGTCGGGATGAGGCCCGCCATCCTGTGCAGTCGAATTGAAGTCGACGAAGAATTTGGCGGATGCCGGTGCTGCGAACAGGCACGGCAGCGAGGAGGGATTTCCTCGGAATTTCATGGGGAGTTGAAGTTCAGGACTCTGGCGGTTTCCCAGGGGAACCGCAAACGCATGGACGGAGAGATTGAGGCTCCATCCTACCCCATCCGCGGGCAGCAAAAAGGCCGGCAACAAGGCCGGCCTTTGAAAGCTGATTGGTGTTCGCGGGTTAGCGACGGCGCCGGGCGAGCAGGCCCAGTCCGACCAAGCCCAACAGAGCGGTCGACGGCTCAGGAACGGCGTTGAGGGGAGTCGCGAAGGCGATGGCGTTGATGAGCGCTTGGGTGCCCGCCGAAGTCATGTTGGCGAGATCGTTTGCGCCGTTGTTGCCGGAGTTCGGGTCATTGTCCGTGTTGAAGAGGAGGCGCGGTCCCGGGAAGGTATCCACCGTCGCAGCGCCGGGATTACCCGGGGCGGTTCCGATGGCCCAGTAGGCAGCGAGGGTATCAGGTCCGACGGTCGCCAAAATGGTAGCCCCACCAAAGGCGGTCGTCCCTTGTCCGAGACCATTGAAGTTATCGGCGGCCGCGGCCACCGCGGAGAGCAAGTCGTGCGAGCCAACCGTCAGGCCAAGGATGGGCCCCCCAGCAGCGGTCACGAGTGACTCATCACCGCCGATCTGCTGACCTGTCGTCGTGCTGCTACCGTGCCAGCCCATACGATTGCCGTTCTGACGCACGGTGTAGCTGGTTAAGCTGACCACCGGGATCGTGAGCGAGTTGAAGCCGGAAGCGTCGAACTGGTCGTAATGACCGCTCGACAGGGATCGTCCAATGATCACGACATCGGCGGCACCGCCACCCGCAAATGCTCCCGTCCCGTTGAGGGCGTCCTGAGTTCCGGCGGCATTGAAATTTGCGTAATTCGCATGCCGGATCTCGGTCACGTTAGTAAAATTGGTGGAGAAGAAGGTTTCGATGTTCCCCCCTGTGCCTGGAACCAAGTCGGAGATCATGATGACCAATGCCGAGGACGGAGCAGTGCTGAGGCCGAGAACCATTAACGACGAAAGGACGCTAAGTTTGTTGTGGATTTTCATAAAGGTGGTGACCTTTGGGTTTCATTGACCCACAGGGGCAGAGGGTGCCCAAGCGATAAGTGATATGCGCAACCAAGCTGTGAGGGTCGCTGGAGGGAGTCAAGGAGTAATTTCGTGGCGCCGAACCCCGAAGTTCCTCAAATTGAGCACTTTCTGAGGACCGGGGCGGAAATTCCCCGAGGACCAGGCAATTCCCTAAAAGGAAGGCTGGTGCCCGGCCGGTGAGTAGGTCGCTCTGGGACCTCACGGCCGGCAGCGAGGCCGGCCTTTGAAGGGGTCTCCGAGCGCGCAACCCAGCTGGCGGCGACGGCAAAGGAATGCGATCCCAATCAATCCCAGGAGGCTGGAGGAGGGCTCCGGAGTCAAATGGGTGGTGATTGCTAGGGTGTGTTCGAGAACCGGGGGTGCAATCACGCGTTTCATTGCGGAAGGGCGTGCGGTGCTGGAGACCGCCCGGCGCCCGTAGCGGAATTACTCCGGCGCTAACACCTCCTTCGTTACGTTGGCACGAACCTTGGGTTGGGCTTTTAGGGGCAACCCATCCGGCCAGATCGCCCGTAGCAAACTTCATGCGCCGCTCCTGAGCGTCCTCGGCATTCAAGAAGCGGATCTGCCGCGCCGGGTCGTTGTTGGTCGGCAGATCCTCTGCGAAACCCGAACACAGGCCCCAGCACAAAACGACAACGCTCATGCCACTCACTTTCTCCATCGCCAAGACACTCTAATCATCTTGTCGATAACCCGGGCTTTATTTCTGCCCTCTGCTCCGTTTCACTCCCCCTCCCATGAAGAGGTCGATCTCGCCACTGCTGTTCCTTCGCGTCCCAATCGCCAGTCTTGCGCTGGCAGGGACCTCCTTCGCTGCAGCTGACTGGAGCGAAGTGTCCTCGCCAAATGGCGAGTTCCAGATCGGCTTCTCGCTCAGCGAACAAGGTAATCCTCTCTATCGCGTGAAGCACGCGGGCAAGGATGTCATCACCCCAAGCGGACTTGGGTTTCTGCTGGAAGGAGGAATCGCTTGGATCCGCGGCTTTCGTTCCCCTGAGGTCGCAAAGCCCACCATCCACGATGGAACGTGGAAGCCGGTCTGGGGCGAACGTTCCACCGTTCGCAATCGCTACCTCGGCACCTCCGTCCGGTTTCCGCGGCAGATGGCACCCGGCGACATGAAGCTCGAGGTCCGTGTCTACGACGAAGGCGTCGCGTTTCGTTATGTGGTCGAGGGGCTGGGGGACGCCAGGGAGATCCACATCACGAGTGAGCAAACCGAGTTTCGTTTCGCAAAGGACCACGAGCTTTGGGCGGTTTACTCAGCCCAGGGAAAATACTCCAAGGTCAAATTGAGCGCGACCAGCAGAAGCGTCGAGCGCCCCTGCGTTCTTGAGACCGACCAGGGCATGTTCATCGCCATCGCGGAAGCTGCCACGGTCGATTTCCCGCGCATGCGTTTGCAGCGCTCCCAAGTAAGGCCTCACACTCTCGTGTCCTCGCTCCATGGCCCGGTCGTCGCGGCGCTACCTCTCAAGACGCCCTGGCGGGTCGTCATGGCTGCCGACAGTGCCGGCCAACTGCTGGAGAACAACGATCTCCTTCTTAACCTGAACGAACCCAACAAGATTGCCGACACCAGCTGGATCCGGCCAGGCAAGGTCATCCGCGAGGTGTCGCTCTCGACGGAGGGCGGCCTCGCCTGCGTCGACTTCGCGGTGAAGAACGGTCTGCAGTTTATCGAGTTTGACGCCGGTTGGTATGGTAACCAACAGGATGAAAAATCGGACGCGCGCACCGTCTCCCGGTCCAACCTCGATCTCCCGCGCGTCATCAAGTATGCCAAGGAGAACGGCATCGGCGTGATCCTCTATGTCAACCGCCGCTGCCTGGAGCGCGATCTCGATGATCTCCTGCCGCTTTACGAAACGTGGGGCATCGCCGGCCTCAAGTTCGGCTTCGTCCGGCACGGAGACCAGAAGTGGACGAGTTGGATGCACCAAGCGATCGTCAAGTGCGCGAAGTACAAGCTCATGGTGGACGTTCACGACGAGTATCGCATGACAGGCTGGCAGCGCACTTACCCGAACTTCATGACCGCCGAGGGAATCGGAGGCGACGAAACGCGCCCGACCAACGAGCAGGCCCTCGCCAACCTCTTTACCCGTATGATCGCCGCCCCAGCCGACCACACTTTCTGCTACTTCAACGGCTACGTGGACCAGACCACCTCCCATGCCGCTCAACTCGCCAAGTCAGTCTGCTTCTTCAGTCCCTGGCAATTCCTCTTCTGGTACGACCGCCCCTCCAGTGCTCAGGGCGAACCAGAACTCGAATTCTTCAAGCACCTGCCCACGACCTGGGATGAGAGCAAGGTGCTGCACGGCAGGATCGGTCAATACGCCGCGATCGCTCGACGCAGCGGATCCGCTTGGTTCATCGGTTGCCTTAATGCCGGGGAGCCGCGAACCCTGGAACTCTCGCTTCAGTTTCTACCGAAGGATGGCAAGTTCGAGGCCTACATTTACCGTGACGACTCTTCGGTCGCGACCCGCACCAAAGTGGGCATCGAGCGTCGAGCTGTGAATGCAACGACTGTGTTGAAGGCTGCGATGAGCGGACGCGGTGGGGTGGCCATACGAATTGTTCCAAACTAGCGGATGGCCTTCCGCTAGTTCGGAATCCTGACAAGAGGATGATACGCCTCCGGATGGAGCAACTTGGCTCCGTCTTTGGCAGCCGGGTTCTCCATCTTGAGTTCGTGAAGGTAACCGCCCGCAGTTCCTCGAGCACGAGGTGCACCGCCTTGCCATCGTCCACCACCTCCACTGACTTCACCGCCACCGGCTTCTTGTCCGCCTCCGGTCCGCCGTAGCGTGACTCAAGTTTATAGGTGTAGCTCTCCATCTTGTAGTTCTCCCCGTCAGCTTCTATGACCTCCAAGCATGCTTCTGCTAAACGGGCATTGTGAGCACCACCGCCTGCCCGTTCTGTGAAGTGATCCAGTCCCCTACGGACCTGGTCCTTCTCCCATCCTCCTTGATGGGGCAGCCTTCTAGTCTCCGGTCTTCACCTCGAAGCTGCGACGGATCTTCCGCAGTTCCGTCCAGAGGGCTTCCTTTTCGCCGATCGCTTTTGGGGAGGTACAGACGAAGAGGTAGTTCTTCTTCGTCTTGGGATCGCTCCAAGACTGGAGCTCGAAATGGAGGACTTGCGGCTTCGCAGTGGCGAAGGGCTCAATCCAGTCGAGCTTGCCGACATACTGGGTGACGCTTTCGGCGTTCACGGTCGCCGGAGAATCCTTGGCCGCCTTGGCCTGCTCCAGCTTGAAGGTGAACTTGCCGACATCGACCTCTTTGCCCTTTCGTTTCAGAATCGAACCGGCGAGACCCCGGTAGTAGACGAGCGTTTCCTGGTGGATCACGTCCCTGGTCAGCTTCTGGTCTTGGGAAACTTCGAAGACGAAGGCGTAGCTGAAGAACGAATCCGAATCCGGTTTGAACATTCCGGGCGCGAAGCGGATTTCTTCGATCCCCTTCAGCTTCATCTTGGGGGCGAACTCCGGCGGGAGTGCGATCCGTTCGCCCTTCCACTCGGTCTTGAAGATGAGTTTCGTCGACGGATTGTCCTTCGGCTCCTGTGCGATTGACAAGCCGGAGGGGAGGAGCGCGAGGATGAGGAGGAATCGGAGAGTTGTCATGTTGTGAAGCTACGGGGTGGGAGGCTACTTGCCGACCGCAAAGAGGTGCCGCCTTCCGCGGAGGTAGATCCTGCCTCCGGACAATGCGGGACTGGCCATGAGGGGCTCGCCCATCGAGTGGGTGGCAAGGAGGTTGAGCTTCTTGCCCGCCTCGATGACGAAGACGAGGCCGTCCTCTCCCGAGAGATAGATCTTCCCGTCGGCGGCCACCGGCGAAGCGCTGAAGCCATGCGCGCGGTGCGGGATGCGTCCGTAGAAGTGTTCGGTGCCAGTCTTGAGATCGTAGCAGGCGAGGACCCCGTTGTTGTTGAGGACGTAGACCTGACCGCGATAGATGAGCGGAGTGGGCATGTAACCGCCACGTTTGGTTTTGCTCCAGGCGACCTGGTCGCTGCTCGTGGAGTTCTTTGGCAGGGTGATGTCGCCCTTCGCGCCGGGGCGGATCGCAAACACCGGCCGTTCGGGATGGCGACCGCTGGCCACGATCATGATCCCGTCCGCGAACACCGGAGTCGGCGCGGTGATCTTCGAACTGCCCCCGAGACGCCAGAGCTCCTTGCCGGTCGCCGGATCGTAGCCGCGGATGAACTTGGAACCATTTGTGATGAGTTCTGCGCGGTCCTTGCCCGGGTAGACCGTCGGTGTTCCCCATGATGGAAGCTCGTCCCGCTCCGTCCGCCAGACTTGCTTTCCCGTCTTCACGTCGACCGCGATCAGGAACGAGCCCTTTTGCTGGTCGCACTGCACGATGACTTTTCCGTCGTAGATGATCGGAGAGCTCGCGGTGCCCCATTCAAAGCGCGGAATGTCGTAGGCCCCGACGTTCATGCGCCCGAGATCCATCTTCCAGAGGAACGTTCCCTCGATGGTGTAGGCGAACAATCCCTCTGATCCGTAGAGCGCGACGACGTGCCGGCCGTCGGTGGCAGGGGTCGAGTTGGCGTAGGTCGACTTGACGTGGCGCTTGTCCCTGGGGCGACCCCTGGTGACCGTTTTGGTCCAGAGAATCTTTCCGCTCGTCTTGTCGAGACAGAGGAGCTGCCACTCGTGAACTGATCGATCCTTCGACGCCTCACCGGATCCATAGAGTCCGGGTTTGAAGGAGGCCTTCCCCTCGCCGCTCACCGCGGTGGTGAGGAAAATCCGGTCGCCCCAGATCACCGGGCTCGAATGGGCAAGTCCCGGAATGGCGACCTTGAATTTGATCCCCTCGCCTGATTCCGCGTCCCACTGTTCGGGCAGATTCACCCCATCCAACACTCCAGCGGCATGCTCTCCGCGGAAGGACGGCCAATTCTCGTCGGCCATGGCGGAGCCCACCAGGGCTAACCCGGCGCTGAGCACAATTGAGAGGCGGTTCATGGTTTTCAGTTCGTAGCGCCACAGGGCTACCATTTTGCTTCGCTGTTTCCAGGTCGAAGGGTGCGATGCGGCCGTGTTCGGCAGGGATTCCAGAATCCAGTGGTCGCCTTCCGACCTTTTTACTTCAGGCGCCTGACGCCCAGCCAGCCCCAGTATTCACGGTCCTTCATCCCCGAGAAGTGATTGGCCCACGGGGCCAGGGCGCTGGTCGGGAGGATCTGGGAGCCGCCCACCAGGGCTTCGGTTTCGCTTTCGGGAGTGGTCACCGAACTCACCGCTGGAAAGCTTCTTCGATACGCTGCGCGAGTCCGGCTCTGCATCCTCCGGTGCCCGGCCCCGGTCAAGAGGTTGGACAGCAGAAGCCCCCCCGGGGCCAGCAACGTGCTGAAGGCCTCCACTCCCCGCCCTGGTTTTTTCTCGGGCCGGAAGACGTCATCCTCACCGGCCAGGTAGCAGTCGTCGACGATCACATCGTAGCGCTCCGTGCACTCCGCCGCCCACTGGTAGGCATCCGCGATGTGCACCTCGACCCCGAGTTCATCCAGATGCATGTGTTGCCGAGCCAGTTCCACCAACTCGTCGTCGATGTCGACTGCGGTGAACCGGCACGTGGGGAGGAGATGGCGGAGGATCCGCAGGGTGGTTCCCCCGGCCAGCCCGAGCATCAGCAACGATTCCGGTAGACCACCCGGGCGCAGCAAGGCCGCCGCCGCGAGAGTGTCCCAGGCCCGACCTGTTAGGAAACGGTCGCAGTGCCACCACGCATGGGCCGCACCCGCCACCCGGAACTCGCAACTGCCCGTCGTCTTCCAGATTTCGACGCGTTGATACGGAGTGCGGACGGTGGAAGTTTGCTGAAACGCCAAGGCTTGGAAGTCCTGACAGCCGCCGGGCCAATCGCCAAGTGGCAAATCAGCAAGTTGGCAGTCGCGGCCTTTCGCAGGGAATCAACCGCCTACTTGTCCCGCAAGTCGTAGCAAATCAACCGCGACCCCATCGCGTTTTGGTTCACGAAAAGCAAGCCGCGGCTCACGGTGGGCACGCCCCAGGTTTCCGGGGCACGGAAGAGCTGGGCTTGCGCGAGGATCCTCGCGCCCTTCGGAGTGAGGTCGAGCCAGAGGAGAGTTCCCTGGGCACCCAGGCACAGGAACGCGCCGTCCACATGGAGCAGGCTCGCCCGTCCCAGGCGCGCGCCCTCGATCTCGATGCCATCCCGCCACATCTCGCGGCCGGCAGCGATTTCGTAGCAGACCATTTCGGTTCCTGCCGTTCCGTCGATGCCGTAGAGGTAGCCATCGTGTGCGACCGGCGTGGTGAACTGGCTGCCAAATCGCTTCGCCTTCCAACGAAGCCTTGCGGAGCCGTCAGGCGCGAAGTCCACCAACGCTCCGCCTTCCGTGTAGCTTTCGGTGACGAATACCGAGTTTCCAATCACCACCGGCGAGGCCGCATTGACGGAGGCAAACATCCGCGCGCGCCAGGGAAAGGAATCGTCCAATTTACCGGATTTTGGATCGAGGCTGAGCAGTCCTCCGGCGGGCGGGTCGAGCTTTCCACCCGCGAACACAAGGATTCGTTTCTTGCCGTGAATGGTGGCCGGAACGGGAGAGGCATAGCTGGCGTGCCAGGCGTGCACCCTGCTCCAGATCAAGTCGCCCGTTCGCTTCTTGAAGCTGGCCACGCAGAACTTGCCGCCGACGTTGACGATGAGTTGGTCGCCATCAATCAGGGGGCAACTTCCTCGCCCGAAAAAGAGCGGCGCAGGCCCGTATTTCTTGTCGAGGTTGACCTTCCAGACAAGGTCACCGGTTTTCAGGTTGAGACAGTGCAGATCGCTGCGAACACCGACCGTAAACACCAGGTCGCCGTCGATCACCGGAGCGGACCGCGGTGCGTCGGAGGTGCCGAAGTTCGAACCAAGCCGCACCGGGTATTCGTATTTCCAGTGCCGCTTGCCGGTTTCGAGCTGGAGACATTCGATCACTTCCCGGCCCTCCATGGCGTGGATCATCACAAGGTAATCGCCGGAAACCACAGCGGGAGCGTGACCGGTTCCGCGTTTGACTTCCCAAGCCATCTTCGGGCCGGAGGCCGGCCAGGATTTGAGGAGCTTTGTTTCCTTCGAATGCAAATCATGGCGCGGCCCCAGGAAGCGGGGCCAGTCCTCCGTTTTGGCCTGGGCCGAGAGCGGTTTTGGTGCTGCGTGAAAGGTGAGGCGATCGAAGGCCTGGGGTTCCGCAGCGACCAGGCTCGCGGGGAAGAGAAAGAGGATGAAGAGGAAGGGAGTTTTCACGATGAGGTTCAGGAGCGAGGTTATCCGAGAGCTATTCATCACGCGCCAAACGGAGTCGTTCCCGAATCGTTGAAGCGCCTTTCTCCCATATTCAAGGCCTCTTGGCGGCCGGAATCTCGTTTACGGTGTAATAGGCCTTGGTATGCAGGAGGGGCAGCCGCTTGCGGCTTTGCATCTTTGCCAGGTCAAAGTCGTGAATATGGCTCTCCTGGATTCCCTTCACGACCAATCTCACACTCAGGCCGTCGTCGGAGACCTTCGCACTGCTGACCACCGGGGTGGTGTGATCCACCTCGGGACTTCCGTAGCCGGCCGAGAATTTGTGGGTGTAGGTGGTGAGGGAATAGGTGCCTGGTTGGGCGGCCACCACCGGATCGACCGGCAGGGTGAAGGTCAGGAGGAACCCGTCGGGACGGATGTTGATCTCCTGGATCTCAAAGGGGATTTTGCCGGTCCAGTCGAGTCGCTGGATGGCAAAGGGTGCCACCCCGCGCACCGGCCACTGACGGTTGGTGGTGAATCCTCCCGCGATCAATTGGCCCTTCGGTGAAAACTCCACATTCATGATCCCGGTGGAAAGCCCTTCCCGAAACGGATAGCAGGCTCCCTGCCACACTCCGTTGATCTTCTCGGTGGTCGCCCGCATGATGAGGCTCAGGGTGTAGTCCCCGAAGAAGAACTGATCCTCGAAGGGACCGAACTTGCCCTTGGTCTGATTCAAGCGGAATCCGGAAATGGAGCGCCCCATCTTGATGTAGGGAAAGAGCACCGCGGGGGGCACCAGTTCCTTGACGCGTCTTTTCTCCACCAACAAGCGTGAGTTGGAATTGGGTTCCAGGGCCGGCGCATCCATTTCTTCGACGAAGGGATACCAGTTGTAGCTCGCAGGGTGCCCGAGGAAGCCGCCCGGCTTGAGGTGCTTGAGAGAGCAGGAACCGTTCCATGGGCCCTGGCTTTCGATACAGAACATGGCCCCTTCGGCATTGGGCGCCACTCCGGCGGGGCTACGCAGTCCGCTGCAGACCGGAATCATCCTGCCGTCTTCGGTTACCTTGACCGCCCAGCCCCGGAACAGATTGTGGGACTTGTAGGAACCGCTCAATCCCAGCACGACCCAGATGTTTCCTTCAGGGTCGTGCTTGGAGCCGAAGGCAAACTCGTGACCCTCGGCATAGCCCCAATTGTTGCTCAGGGTATCAAATCGATCCGCGGTTCCGTCTCCATTGGTATCGGACAACTTCGTGACTTCACCGAACTGCGTGATGGTGAGGGACCCGTCTTTCCAAGCGAGACCAAAGATCTCGTCCTGGCCGCTGGCGAACAGGTGATAGACGGGCTTGGGTGGGCTGTCGAAGGCACCGGAGATGAAGTAGACGTCGCCCCGGCGCGTGCCGACCGCCAATCGGCCGTCGGGGAGAATCTCGAAACTGCCGGGACGCATGGGAACGCCGGGGGGAATCGGGATGTCGACGAGGGGATAGTAGTTCGCCTCTTCTTCGGCGGTTCCCCACATCGCACCGAGATCCTCGGCAGCACGCAGCGGGAGCCCCAACACCACCAGGGCGCTGCTCAGGGCGATGTTCTGGAAGGGTATTTTCACCATCGGTATTCCAACTTCAAAACGGTTTTGCCTTTGGGAAGGACGAGCGGAACAAGTAGTTCCTTCGGATTGCCCTCCCGCACCCGGCCCTCTTGACCGCCGAGCACGCGCAGCTTCAGCCGGTCGATTTGCCACGCACTCCCTGCCGGTTTGACTTCCTTGCCGGAGGCAACCCGGAAGAAGAATTTCTCCTGCACTGCAGGCGCCGCAAAGGTCATCGTTCTCCGGAAATACGCCTTGCCCTCATCGTCGAGCAGGTCTTCGAAAAAGTCCTCCACCGCAATCTCGCCATAGCGGTAGATGAACGTCGGGCGCTTCTCCTTGTCCAGAAAGTAGCCGCGATACTGGTAGCCGTGATCGTGCGGAAACAGGTAATTCGTTTTCCCCTTGTAGGGCCAGGGAGCGTCCATGGAAGCGAGCCGATGAAACGGAATGCCTGCCGGGAAACTGATTCGGTCGGTGCCGCGGGGGCGAAAACTGCCGTGATTGACACTGGCAAAGTCACCCTTCCACAACTGGCGCAAGGCCATCTCCTCGGAATCGAAGGCCAGGCTGATCCGCTCGGGGTATCCCACTCCGATTCCGCGATAGCTGGCAGTGCCTCGACCCCGGCACATCATCGTTTCGTCAGTGACGCGAAGTTGCAGTGACTGACGGGACAGGCCCTTGGGGCTCTTGGCACGGGGGCCGTCCGCGAGGTAGGTCCACAAGGCTTCGATCTGCTGGTTGGGGTCTCCACCCAGAAGTTCCTTCCGGATCGACTGCCCGCCCGGCCAGTAGCTGGGCATGATCACGGACTGGTGAAAGCGGGAGGGCTGCCGCATGTAGAGGTGGAACCAGTTCTTCTTGATGCGCTCGGTGACGTGAACCAACTCCAAGGCCCCGGCACCGCCGGCTTTCTGTCCGTTGAAGTCATGACAAGCGATGCAGCTGAATCCAGTCGTGCCCATCATTTCGTAGCCCGCATTTTTCGACTCACGGATGTTCGCGATCCTCGGGATGGACACCTCTTCCAGGGTATCCACCTTTTCGAAGCGCTCGACGAGGTGACCCACGTTGGCATCGCCGAACAAGGGCATGCGGGTGTTCAGGTATTCGCGCTGTCGGCCACCGCGAAGCAGTACTTCGGACAGCCACGATTTGGTCAGCTTCGCGCCGACGTGGGTGAGGGGAGGGGGGATGCGTCCCTGGTTGCCCAACGCTTCATGGGTTCCGGTGAAATAGGCATCGCGATCCGGCGAAACTCCGCCCAGGCCCTCCCGGTCATGGCAGGCGATGCAATTGAAAGTGACCAGGGTCTTGTTGATCATCTGCTGGTCGCTGAAGGTGCTCGCTTCAGTATTCCGCAATGCGGACGCGATCAGTTTCTTCTGATTTGGATTCAGATTGTAGCGCGGGGTTTCCGCATTTTTAGACAAGCAGCCTTGGCCCGGTTTGAGTTTTGCAAGCGAGGGGTAGACCCGCGGTGGAGACTTGAGGTCGTCATGGCACTGCGTGCAGCCGAGGTGTTCGAAGTGTTTCTTTCCCTGCGCCGCCAGGGCCGGATCGCTTTTCAGCGGATTCAGGACGGGGATGGGCTGGTCGGAGGTAGCGAGTAGCGACGAGGGAATCGCTTTCCGCCCGAATCCGGGACCTTCCATTTCGAAGCGGAAGCGGGGTTCCCGCCCGGTGTGGAAGTAAGTCAGCTCAATTCGATTCCAACCGGCGACGAGCTTCGCGGTTCCTTTGATTCTCCTTGGTCCGCGACGATCGCTCGGTGCTTCGCCAGCCACTTCCACTCCGTTGAGCAGCAAATTCCCGCCGTTCAGTTCCAGGTGGAAGGTGTACTCCCCGGCGGTTTCGATGCGGATAAATCCTGCGTATCGAATCGCGGTATGGTGCTGCACCCTGCCGAGTTGCTCGAGCGAAAAGTCATCGACCTGGCCCGCCTTCTCCTTTTGCACGTCGCCTTTGAGGCCCTCCCAAACCTTGCCGCGCCAGGTGGTGTAGGCCAGGTGGCCGGGCACGGCAATATCACGCAGGAGGTAGTGGGCGATGCGCGCGACCTCCTGTCCGGGCAGTCGAAGATCGGGCATGCGTCCGGAGGGACGAACGGTGTGAGGCCGCTTCAGAAACTCGCTGAGACTCTTGTGGGAGTACTTCTTCTCCAGGGCGCCGAGGGGCACGGATGTTTCACGCAGTAACGGCACCCCGGCGGGATCCCTCGGGGCATGGCAGGCCACGCAGCCCACCGAATGGAACAACTCCTCGCCCTGCTCCGCCGCCACGGCGTCGGGGGCCTCGAGCTTGAAGTCCGCGTCCTTGTTCAAGGACACCAGGTAGTGGGTGAGGGACTCGGCCACCTTCTGTTTCTCCCCGGCTCCCAGGTGACCAAGCAGGTCCGGCATCAAGGTCCCTGGTTTGACTTGGTGCGGGGCCTGGATGAAAGCCTGCAGGTAATCCGGATTCACCCGGCCGCCTACCGCCGACAAGCGCGGGGCCTTGCGGGAGGTTTGGGCGATGGCGTCAGCCTTGTGACAGGCCACACAGTTCAACTCCTCGATCAGGATCCGGCCTTTCAGCGCGGGATCGAGTTTGCTGGTTTCAAGCGCCGGGATGATCGGCCGGGCGGAGAGATGTTGCGCGTGGCAACAAGCGAGACCGATCAGCCCGATCAAACGCAGGTGAAGAAGTGGTCTCAGCATCGTAGGGTGAAATCGGATATCATGTTTCTGCGCGAATGCAATCAGCGCAGTTCGGCGGGCTTCCTGGGGACCACCTTCAACTTCCCGTAGTTGAATCCACTGGGAAGTGGTTTGTAGGGACCCTGAATCTCCACGCTGCGATCGGCGCTGATCTTCTCTTCGAGATGAAGACACCAGTAGGCGGCGTTGATGGTGAGTCGTCGGAGCCCGGCACTCTCATAATCGCGGGCGCTCCCCATGGTCAGGTGAAAGACGCGTCCGGTCTTCCCTTTGCTTCCGGTCCACGTCTTGGTCCAGGCGATGGGGAGCGGAATTTTCTTGGGATTCGGTTTGTCATCCGGTTTCCGGCCCAGCAGCGGTTGCCCCATGAGCAGGGGAGTGCAGTTTTCAGCCAGGCCCTTTCCCTTGGGATAGGTTCGGTAAACATCTGATGGTCCCCAGACGTCCTTGACTCCGATGAGGATGGGATGATCCTTGGATTTTTCCACGACCATGCCGCGCGTGGAATCGGCATGCCAGTTGCCGTGGTGACCTCGAAAGCTGCCGCCGAGGACGTCATCACCAAAGCGGACCTTCTTTCCTTTCAAGGTGTAGGGAAATCCGAGGAAGCCATGATTGGCAGTGCGCAGACCGATGATGGGCTTGCCGGAATCGACGTAGTCGACGATGTGTTGAACCTGCTCATCGGGCAGGGTGATGAGCCGGCTGAAGAGAATCATGAGGTCGGCTGTCCCGAGATGCTCCAGTCCCGGGATGTTGTGGATCACGTCTTTCTGCTCCCATTGAATCTTGAGGGTGGGATCGGCTTCTCCCTTCTCATTCACGGAGAAGAGGACCGTGCAGTCGAAGCCGTGTTTCTCGGAGAGGATGCGCGCCATCATGGGCATCGACTGCTCGCTGCGGTACTCCTGGTCCGCCGCGATCAGGACGATGTGCACTCCCTTCCCGGGGCCGTCCTTCCCCTCATAGGTTAACCAGAGTGAATTCTCGGGAACAGGATGGGGCCCGGCGGTCGCCGGGGCCACCACGAGCATCGTGATCCAGGGAAGCAAGAAGAGGAATTTGGATGGCATGGGAAGGCATTTAGCGTTCGAACATGCTGATAGCGACCGGCAAATTCAAGGGGCCGATGGATCCCGAAAAATACGGGAACCCCATGATTAGGGCGGGGATTTAGTTAGGATATCTTTAGAGGTTAGGGTATATAACTCAATAAAATATGTGCTCGCTCGCCCCGGCGAACCCGCCCGCGAGGAGCAGTCCGTCCCTCGGTAAGTCGGCGGAGTGCCGCGCTCCTTTCCCTTCTGCGCACAATCAGAATTCGACAACAAAAAGGTCCGATGAAGCTCAGGAAGAATTGCAGTGAGCTCCTGGTGCTTTGTTGCTGGGGGATCTTTGCGGTTTCTGTCGCTGAGGTCTCGGCAGGAACGGGCGATGATTCGGTGACCGTGGGGGTTGGCGGAAAAGTGCTGATCGAGGTGACCGCTAACGATTCCGGAGCCGTGACGATCGAAATCACGGACGATCCTGAGATTGGGACGCCGTGAGCAGGCCCGGAAATCGCATCCTCTACCACCACACGGGGGCGGCCGCCGGGACGGACACCTTGCGATACACGGTGCGTGACAGCTCTGACAGTCTCGCTCCCGCCACCGTCACGGTGATCGTCAGCGGGGCGATGCGCCTCGCCAACACCGCGGCGACGCTGCCCCCGGGTCCGCCGCCCTCGGTGTTTGGCGTGGTGAACGCATTTCCGAATATCGGTTTCTGGCACCCCACCACGATGGAGAGCCCCGCCAGGAGACCCGAAGCGGCTATTCGTCGGCGAGCGGGAAGGGAAAATCTATCTCATCCCGGGCACCAGCGCGCCCACCGGGACCAGGAGGGGAATGAAGCGCAGCGCCGACATGAGATTCAGTTACCGGTGATGGTCCACGCAGCTCACTCCGGAGACAAGCACGGGTTTCTTGATCCTAGACACGGACGGCCTTCTTTGGCGCCGCATCGGGCGCAGAAACTCCCTTCCTTCGCGAGCCCCACCAATGCCGGCCCCGGTGCCACGGGGCACTCGGTCTGCAAAATGGATTTCTCTCTCAGCAAGTTCTGATTGCATGGGGCCCGGCCGTGACATCCAGCTCCCAAAACAGTTCCACCACCAAAGCGCCGTTCGAGGGGAGCGAGTACATGGTGTTGTGGGTTCTGTGGCTCACCTACGGTTCATTTTACTTTTGCCGGACGAATATATCGGCGGCAATTCCGGGCATCGAGGCAGAATTTGAATTCAGCAAAGCCCAGATCGGACTGATGCTTGGCGGCCTGAAATTGGCCTACGGGATTGGGCAGCTTGTCAATGGTCAGCTCGCGGAGAGGATTTCAGCGCGGAAGCTCCTGACCATCGGGATGTTGAGTTCGGCACTCTTGAACGTGGTGTTTGGACTTGGGACGGCCCTCTATTTCCTAATCTTCATCTGGGCGTGCAACGGCTACTTTCAAGCCTTGGGATGGACGCCCTGCATGCGGGTGGCGGCGAACTGGTTCCCGGCCGAGAAACGTGGGCGAGCGGTCGGGATCATCGGAACGGGATACCAGGCGACTGCAGCGGTCACCTTTGTTCTCGCCGGGTTTTCGGTTCAGTGGTTCGGCTGGCGGGGCGCGTTCCACGTCCCGGCGATTCTTTTCGGGCTCTGCTGCGTTCACATGCTGTTTTTCATGAAGGAATCGCCGTCGCAAGCTGGTGATCCGGGCTCGCGGAAAGCGGCCGCGCAGCCGCCCGTAGCAACCGGAAGCGTGGGCCGGAATATTGTGCTGACCTTGACGAATCCATGGCTCTGGTTTCTCGCGGTCTCGTTGGGGATGCTCAACGCCTGTCGCTACGGATTCCTGGACTGGGGCCTGGCGCACTTGATTGAAACCCAGGGCGGAGCGATCGGAAAATCAGCGCTGAAATATGCGGTGTTGCCGTTGGGCGGGATCGCGGGCGCGCTCCTTTCCGGTTGGGCCACGGACCGCTGGTTTAGAGGTCGCGCCGCCCCGGCGATCGTTCTCCTGCTGTTGGCCTTGGGAGTTCTCACGCTTGTTTACAGCAAGGTGGTGACCGCGGGAACAAGTGCCGTGCTGCCGGTCATTCTTCTCCTCCTGATCGGATTCTGCATTTACGGGCCACAGGTTTTACTGGTTGGAACCGCGCCCATGGATCTGGCGCGAGGAGGCGCGGCCGCCGCAGCTGTGGGATTCGTGAATTTCGTGGGTTACATGGGCGCATTTTCGGGCGATTACGTGACCGGTCATGTCGTGGATGCGCATGGTTGGGAAGCCGGTCTCAAATTCTGGGCGGGCTGTGCCTTCGGCGCTGCAGTGATCAGCGCCTTTCTCTGGAACCGCCGCGATGGTGGGAGGAAATCGAAAGAACCATGAGAGTCATCTTCATCGGAGCCGGACGAGGCAGTCGGCTCATGCCCACCACGGAGAACGAACCCAAGTGTTTTGCCCGGATTCAGGATAAACGGATCCTGGACTGGAATCTCGAGGCCTTTGCTCAGAACGAAATCTACGACATTTGCTTCATCGGGGGATACCTGATCGAGAGGGTTCGCGAAGCGTATCCGCAGTTTACCTTTCGCCAAAACCACGATTGGGAGAATAATAACATTCTCGCATCTCTGATGTATGCCGAGGATTTGATGAATGTGCCGTTTATCTGTTGTTATTCAGACACCCTCTACTCCGCGAATCTGATCGCGGGGCTCGCGGCAAGCGAACATGACATCACGCTCTCGGTCGATACCGGTTGGAGAGCACGCTATGAGAACCGCACCGAGCATCCGGCTGGTGACGCGGAGAAAGTCACGAGCGAGAATGGTGTGGTCACCCGGGTTCACCGGGAGATCGATCTGGCCAGCGCCTGGGGCGAGTACACGGGCGTCGCGAAGTTCTCCGTCGCAGGCGCGGGACATTTGAAGCACCATCACGCCAGATGCCGCGCCGAGTTTGCAGGAAAACCATTTCGTGAAGCGGCTGTTTTCGAGAAGGCCTACCTCATTCACTTGTTGCAGGATATGATCGAGCAAGGTGTTGAGATGCAGCACGCTGACACCGCGAACGAATATATTGAAATCGACACCCAGCAGGACTTCGAATTCGCCCAAATCAATTGGGAAATACCCTCATGAGCTCGCCCGATTTATTCCCAACTTCTGTTGTTGGCTCGATGCCAAGGCCTGCCTACGTCAAGGATCTGATCTTTGGCGACAACGAGATTTCGTCCGATGACCGGCAGCGGCGGATGGACGCTGCGATTCGATATGTGGTCGCCCTCCAGGAGCAGGCCGGTGTCGACGTGATCACCGATGGCGAGTGGCGACGCAAGTCCTACATCGGGGTCATCGCCGAACTTGCGCATGGATTTGAGCTGAGCACCAATCCGGCCGATGGACGGCCAATGACAGTGGTGGTTGATAAATTGTCGCCGAAGGATCCCGGCTTCATCGCTCGGGAAATCGAATTCGTGCAATCGATCACCACCAGGAAGATCAAGGCCACGCTGCCCTCGCCTGCGCTCCTCGGCGAGCGGATGTGGCATCCGGAGAAGTCCTCACAGGCCTATCCGGATCGCGACGACTTCGTTCGCGATTGCGTGCCGATCCTGCGTCACGAGGTCGAACTGCTGATCGCTGCTGGAGCGGACATCATTCAGATCGATGATCCCCACCTCTGTCTCTTCGTCGACCCCGAAGTCCGCTCGAACTATGACGATCCTGACAGGGCTGCCGACTTCGCGGTCGAGGTCGTGAACGGAATCATTGACGGAACCGGCACTGCAAAATTTGCGGCGCATCTCTGTCGTCGGGCCGGCGGTCGCGCCCGGGGCGAAGTGGGTCACCAGGGCGGTTTCGATGTGATTCTCGATCAGTTGAACCGGTTGAAAGTGGATCACTTGACGATGGAGTTCACCACTCCTGGCGCCGGCGATTTTGAGGTGCTTCAAGATCTGCGCAAGGACCTGGAGATCGGACTCGGGTGCGTGGATGTGACTCCCGGCCGGATCGATTCTCCCGAAACGATCGCTGATCGCGTTCGCCAGGCCGCGAGCGTGATCGACCCGGAACGGATCACGCTGAATCCCGATTGCGGATTCGCTCCCGGCTCGGGTGCAGATGTGCCTCTCGATGAAGCCTACGAAAAATTGTGCAACGAGGTGACGGCCGCAGCCCGGTTGCGGGAAGAATTTGGTTAGAGCCGGGCGCGACAGTGATCAGGCACGCAATTTCCCGGGCCGGAGGGCGGTCCGTGCACCTCTCTGGCCCGCTGTTTAAGAGCCGGCACCGCGGTCACCGATGACAGCCGGGTCTTGCAGGGTTACATCGTCCCTGGTTCCGAAGAGGCCGTCGACACCGGCGGAGGAAATCTCCATGTGGGAACCCGAGATCGGATGAAAGCGATAGGGGGTGCCCCATCGATCGAGGAGTTCACGATTGGCATTGAGGGCGGAGGACGCGGGGTTGATGAAGACCAGCCTGTGCAGGTTCTTTCCGGTGAGGGCGTCCACCACCTCCCGATTCTCACCCGCGACGGGATTCTGCAGGAAGATGTCGTGGTAGGATCCGATGACGGTATGGAGAATCTGGAGATCCTCTTCCGCTTCATGAGGCGGCTTGTTGAGGTCACGGGCGCGCAGGATGACATCGGTCTTGTGAATGGTGCCATCCTTCTGGCGTTTGAAGGGTGCGACGCCGAAGTTGAGTTTGAGGGGCTTGGGGTCCAGGGCGCGTGGATCGCTCAGGAGCTCGGGGAGGGTGATCTGGCGCGGCGTTCCCTGGAGAGCGACAGGAGTGGAGGTCCTCGAGGGAGTCCTCTCCTCGAGGGGAGACCCGCCCGCATCACTGGCGGGAGAGACAACCGCGTCCGGGGACGATGGAGCCGCGGAATCCTTCGGGCCGAACATGGAATAGAGGACCACGACTGCGATCGCCAGGTCGGCAGTGGTGTAGATTGAGCCTCTCTTCATGGTGTGCAGATTGCGGATTCCTCCAACAACTTCGCAAGTCGTCCGTCAGATTCCGTTGAGGTAGTCCATGTTGGCATTGGCCAGCATGGTGCTGTAGTCGGTTGGATCGTAGCCGGGGGTGAAGGGGTCCGCGAAGGGTTCGAGGTTTGGGAAAATGGTCTCGATTTCTCCCGAGGTGACTCCCAGCCATTTGCCGATGTCGTTGCGCAGTTGCGGTGCGTGTCAGGGACCGTGAAGGAATGCTACGTTGACCGTGGACGGTGCTTCGGAGTCGACTTGCTTGAGAAGGGGGGGCGAGGCAGGGCAGGTTGAAGTTGCGGAATTCGGCTCCCTGTGCGACGAGAGCCGGCAGGATCACAAGAAGACATGCGATCCGGTGGGCGGTGAGCCGACGAGCCAGAGACATGACGATAGCCTACGCTGCGATGGGCAACCCATCAAGGATCCTCTCCGCGTGGTAATCCGAAGTGGCCGCTTTTGGTGGTCATCCATGAGCCCGTCGGTTTAACTTCCGACATGGGTCAATCCTCGACGCCGGAAATTCACTTCATCGCCAATTTGTGGACCCTCGTGGAGCACCCGTCCTCCGAGTGCGAATGGACTCTCGAAGAGAAACTCAAGGCCGTGAAGGACGCTGGTTTCCAAGGGGTGAACCATCCCGGCACGCCCGAACTCAAGGAACTGCTCGATCAGCATGAACTCGGTTTTGCCGGATTGTTCGACGCCAACGATCCCGCTGAGTTTGGGGCTCTCATCAAGGCGCAGGTGGACTGCGGGTCGACCACCATCAACGTCCAGCTGTGCGATCACGACACGCCTCTTGAGGAAGCGGTGGAGAAGACCATTCTGCTCATGGAGGAGGACGAGCGGCAGGATGCGAACACGCACCTGGAGATGCACCGCGATACCTGCACCGAGACGCCCGAGAAGGCCTACGCCATTGCAGATGGTTACCGGAAGGCCACGGGAAAGATCCTGCGCATGAACATGGATCATTCGCATCCCGCCATCATCAAGCACCTGCGGCCTGCGGAGTTCGTGGAGCGGCTGCTTGATCGTCCAGAGCTCCTGCAGAACGGGAATCTCCTGCACTGCCGGCCCTTCAACGGGCATCACTGCCAGGTGCCGGTCACCGACGGGCAGGGGGCCCTGAGTGTGGAGTTTCGCGACTACCTACCCTTTGTGGAAGCGGCCTTCACCTGTTGGTTGCAGGGTCCGCGGCCTCACAACGAGTTGTGGGTGGTGCCGGAGCTGGGTCCGGTGGCGAGTGGCTACGGGATCAGCACCTGGCCGCCGGTGTGGGAAGATTGCATCGTGGCGAAGGACGAACTTCAGGCAGCCTGGAACCGCGTGCTGGAGGTCGCCTGACAAGGGGGCGCCCGTCAGTCACCGCGCACCGTAACGATGATATCGCGCGAGCGCGGTTTGACGTCGCACTCCAGGTGGATGATCTGCTGCCACGTGCCCAGGACGGGTGCGCCGTTGCTGATGGGCACGGTGAGGTCCGGTCCCATCACGGTGGCCTGGAGATGCGAGTGGCCGTTCCCGTCGTGCCAGGCCTGTTCGTGGCCGTAGTTGGGATTCGGAGGCATGAGTTGGTCGAGAATCTCGGGAAGATCGCGCTCGAGCCCGGCTTCGAATTCGAGAGTGCCAATGCAGCCGGTGCTGCCAACATTGAAGACGTGCGCTGTGCCGATCTGGATTCCCGAGCGCGCAATCACGTCCGAAACATCGGGTGTTATGTCGTGCATGTCACGGTGCCCGGTTGTTTCGAGGCGAAGTGATTCCTGGTGGACCATGACGAGAGCCTGGGACGGGCCGCCGGGATCGGGAAGTACCCATTCCCAAAAATCGTGTTGCCAACTATTCCGGTGACTTGGTGCCGAAGTGTTTGTGGATCCAGCGGTACTTCTCCTCCCGGTGGGAGGAGGGGACGCGGTGGCTGGCGTGGGGATAGAGACGGTATTCCTTGGGCGCATCGATGCGGTTGTAGACCGAAAAGATCGTGGCCGCCGGGCAGACCCCGTCCTGCAGGCCAATGCCGAAGAGGACCGGACAGCGGATGCGATCGACAAGGTTGAGGGTGTCGATATAGCTCATGGTGCGGAGAGTCTTTTGCCACGAACGAATTGGATCGGCGGCGATCCACTTTTCCATCTCGGGCCAGTGCGAGGCCTTGAAATACTTCTGCCAGTCGCAAAGGAAGGGGATGTCAGGGGCACAGAGGGTGATGCGTTGATCGAGGGCAGCGGTGGCGAGGCTCAATCCGCCGCCCTGGCTGCCGCCGGTGACCGCGATGCGCTTCTGGTCGATCTCGGAACGGGTGGCGAGGAAGTCGACCGCGCGCAGGCAGTCGGCGTAGGCTCCGCGATAGTAGTAGCCGGCCTTGTCGTCGAGTCCGCGGATCCAGTAGTTGACGGGATCATGCTTCACGTCGGCCTGGCTGTTGCCGTGGCCGCGGGGATTGAAGGAGAGGATGGCGAGGGGATCCGGGCGGCCGGTGGGATTCATCGCGCTTCCATATCCGGGAACGCGCAAGAGCGCGGGGTGGGGGCCCGGGGCCTTGGGTTTCTCGTACCAACCGGCGACGCGCACGTTGCCGAAGCTGCGCATCGTTACCTCGTAAACCTCGTGGGTCTTGGAGTCGCGCGCAGGCCGGCGCTGCAAGGCGAACTCCGGGGCAATCTTGTCGAGCTGCGCCCGGGTCTCCTTCCAGTACTGTGCAAAGTCGTCCTCGCGGGTAAGGGGCGCTGAGATTTTTTCCGGTTCGAACCCAAGGGTCATGGAGTTGGTGATCTCAGCGCCCTGTCCTTCGGATTGGAAGCGACAGGCAACCTGGAAGAATCCGGGATGGGGCGCGGGGAAGGGCAGCCTGAAGGAATGAGAAGCAGGGATGCTCACCAGCTTGCCGGCGGGCGACTGGAAGAGGATCGCGCCCTCGTCGTCCTTGATGGTCCAGGTGGCTCTTCCCACCATCGGCGCAGCCGAATGGTTGCGGAGGGTTGCCTCGAGGGTGATCTCATTGAGGTTTCGATAGGTGCCGTCACTTTTGCCGAGTTCGAACTCCAGGGTCGCAAGATCCTTCCAGGTTGCCACCGAAAGCCTCTGTCTTCCCGAGTAGAATCCGCCGCCGCGGCTTCCGTCGTAGACGCGCACCGCAATGACGTTTTCTTCATCCCAGCGAAGAAGCTTGGCAGGTACGAGATACGAGCGAAGCGCATCCCAAGCCGGTTGGTAGTCGTCGGGGAATTGCCCGGTCCGGCCGATGGAGGTTCCGTTGAACCAGGTCTCGTCGACGTCATCGATTCGGCCCAGTTCGAGGACGAGGCCCTGGTGACGCTTGAAGGTCGGCTCGTTCTTCCAGGCGGCGGGAATCTTCAGGCGGAGCCGATACCAGGCATAGCCGTCGTAGTCCGCCAGGCCCTGGTCCTCCCAATAGGCACCGGTGCGCATGCTCTTCCAGTTGCGATCGTCGAGGTCGGGCTTCGACCAGGAAGCATCGTCGCCGGCTATGAACTTCCACTCCGCAGGAAGGACCATCGGCGAGGCGGAAGCGGTGAGGACAGTGAAGAAGAAGAGGAGGATGTGGCGCATGGGGATTCGAGGCGCTTGGTTGCCGGGCGCTCCGGAGTGCGCCCGGCAAGTGAATCAGTCTTGGAGGTATTTCACAATCACCTGAGGCCTGGCCTCGTCCGGTTCGGGAGGGCATCGATGGAAGTAAGAGTGTTCATGGCTGTTTCTAAGTTTGATTACCAGGTGCCGTCCCGCACTTCGCGGACAAGGTGCAGGATGGCGTGGTCTGGTTCGTTTTTCAATGAGCGCAGGAGATCGGCGAAGAGCTTGGGGCGCTTTCCCATGATGGCCTGCAGTTCCGGGGAAACCTTTCCTCCCAGGGCGAGAAGAATATCCGGGTCCTCGCCGAGAATCTCAGCGAGGCGCAGGGTGGTCTTTTCTCCGGGGGTGCCTGTTTCCCATTCTCGATCAGACTGAGATACGAGGGATTGATCCCAGCAATGGCGGCCACCTTGCGGAGGGAGTAACGACCAGGGTTCTGGTCGTTGAGCGCCTTCCGGCAACGCTGGAGATGGGTTCCGAAGGTGGCCATTTAGTGTTTAGGAAACAGTAAACACTCGAAGGCAAGGGCTTTCCCCCGAAATAGGGACTTATCAGGCCTCCAGTTTTTTTTCGCGGTCGAGTCCGGCCGGGATTGCGTCTACGTTCCTGCTTCCCCCTCTCAAAATTCCCATGCCAATCAGATATACGAACCGTGCTGCGATCTTCGCAGCGCTCCTCCTGATCCTCTCTCCGGAGCCTCTCCAGGCCCAGTCGGTGCTCTTCATCGGCGGCAGCTCGACGGCGAGCTCGGGTGCCGACGGGTCAGTGATGGCCTACCTCGAAACTCGTTACGGAGCCGCAAATGTCAGCTACCTCGGAGCGAATGCGTCGAGCGCGGGGGACGAGGCGGGATTCGATGTTCTGATCATTTCGTCGACCGTGAGTTCGAATTCGGTGCGAGGCAAGTTTCACGACTCGGCGGTGCCGGTTCTCAACTGGGAGAGTGTCATCACGGACAATAGTCAGGCCGGAGAGTTCGAGGTCACCACCCGGCTCAACGAGTCGGAAACTGATCACAGCATTCGAATCACGACGGCGCATCCCATTACGGCCGGCTTTACGGTTGGCCAGGTGGTGCAACTGGTGAGCGGATCAGGAAGCGTGTTCTGGTCCGTGATGCCCGAAGCGTCCGGCGTGGTGCACCTGGCCGAGGATGATGACAGCACCACCAACAAATTCATCAGCATCGTTGAGCAGGGCGGCACTCTCATGGGTGGAGGAGCCGCTCCTGCCCGGCGCGTGATGTTCGGATTGAAGGGGGACACCTTCAGCAGTCTCACGGTGGATGGCGAAACGCTCTTTGGGCAGGCGGTGGACTGGGCTGCAGCGGGCTCGGTCACTCCGGATCCGCCTTCCGTGATCAATGTCGGGGCGAGCAACGTGGGAGCAACCGAAGCCACGATCGGAGGAGAAGTGACCGACACGGGCGGAGTTGCGCCTGCGGTGACACTCTACTGGGGCGACAACGATGGCGGGTCGACCGTCGGCGGGTGGGACCACTCGATCAACTTTGGCGCGCAATCGGGCTCGTTCTCCGGCGGAATTTCCAGCCTGAACCCCGGGACGACCTACTACTTTCGTAGTTTTGCGAGCAATGCGGGTGGTGATGACTGGGCTCTCTCGAGCTCCAGTTTTACGACTGACGTCCTCCCCAATCCGCCCTTCATCGTGAACTCCGCGGCCAGCGGGATCACCTTCACGGATGCGGACGTGAATGGAATTGTGATTGGGACCGGTGGCGAGGTGCCCAACGTCACGATCTATTTCGGAGACAACAATGGTGGCACGGTGGTGGGCAACTGGGACGACTCAGTGGCGGTGGGATCACAGGGCGCGGGCTTTTCGAACAGCCTGTTCGGGCTCACCCCCGATACCACCTACTTTTTCCGGGCCTTCGCGCAGAACTCGGGAGGAGCATCGTGGGCGCCTAACAGCGCGACTTTTTCGACCCTCGCCTACAGCGCGCCAACCGTGGCGACCGCTCCGGCCGGGAATGTGACGGGAACCGCGGCGCAGTTGAGCGGGACGGTGACCTCGACCGGTGGAGAGGCGCCCACGGTGTCCCTTTTCTGGGGCGACAATGATGGCGGAACCGATCCGCTGGCCTGGGACCAGGAGGCGGACCTCGGCCAGCAGAGCGCGGACTTTTCGACCACCGTGTCGGGATTGAGTCCACTGACCACCTACTATGTCCGTGCCTTCGCACAGAACAGCGGCGGCTCTGCGTGGGGAACCACCATTCCGTTCATGACTTTGGAATCCAGCCACCTGATCATTTCCGAATTCATGGCGGCCAACGATGGGGGCACCTCTAACAATCCGAATTCGTGGTGGCCGATCGCGAACCAGGTTGCGGGGAGCACCGAGGACTGGATCGAGATTCAAAACACGGGCTCGTCCCCCCTGGACCTGGGGGGGTGGCATCTCACCGACAATGCGGGTAATCCCGCGCAGTGGACCTTCCCTCCGAGCACCAATATCGATGGGGGGGACTTTCTCGTTGTGTATGCCTCGGGCAACAATTCCCCGGATGCAAATGGCAACCTGCATGCCAATTTCGCGCTCGCTGCCAATGGGGAGTATCTCGCCCTGATTGGGCCCTCGGGTTTCGTGGCGAGTGAATTCGGCCCCGGCGGCTCTGCTTATCCCCCGCAGGACGACGATCTTTCCTACGGACTCCATCCCAACTCCGGGACATCGGTATATTTCACTTCGCCCACGCCCGGCGCTCCCAATGATCCTGGTGGGATCGCGCGGGTGGCGGATACAAAGTTCAGTCCGGACCGGGGCTACTACTCAACTGCGATCGAGGTCACCATCAGCACTGCGACACCCGGCGCGACGATTTACTACACGACCGATGGAACTCCGCCGCTCACTTCAGGGGGAACACCGGCCGCCGGTTCGCGGCTTTACTCAGGACCGATTGCAATCAACAGGACGACCCCCCTCCGGGCTGCCGCAAGGCAGGCAGGTCTCCAGTCCAGCAACATTGATACCCACACCTACATCCTGCTCGACACCGAAAACGCCAATTCCACCGGCGTTGATCCCGCAGGATTGAACACCCCCTTTCTTCGCCAGGTCCAGCCCTCCGGTTGGGGGAACCTGGCGTCGGGCGACTACAACATGGACGTTACCGTCACGAGGTCTTCCGGGGCCTCCACCGGTCACAGGAGGCTCACCGTGTCACAGGCGATGTTGAAGGGGATGCGCGACATTCCGACCATTTCGATTGCGATGGATCGCAACGACTTTGCGGGAGGGAACGGGATCTACTCGAACCCGGGGAGCAGGGGCTTTGCCTGGGAGCGCGACTGCTCCGCCGAGTTTATTCCGTTCCTGGGCGACACGCGGAAGGACTGGGGCGAGAACTGCGGATTGCGCGTGCAGGGTGGTGCGAGCCGCAATACCGGCAAGAGTCCAAAGCATTCCCTGAGCTTCCGTTTCCGTGCCGAATATGGCGCCGGAAAGTTGCGCGAGAATCTCTTTCCGGACGGTCCGGTCAGCGAGTTCAACGTGATCGTTTTGCGGGCCGGATACAACAACTCGTGGATTCACAGCAATTCCGGGCAGCGGCGTCGTGGATCGATGATTCGGGATCAGTGGGCGCGCGAGGCGATGCTCGATATGGGGCACCCGGATGCCGGGCGCGGCTTCATGGTGCACCTCTTCATCAATGGTCTCTACTGGGGCGTGCACAATCTCTGCGAACGGCAGGACGCGGCACACTATGCCGCCTACAACGGAGGCGATGAAGATACCCTTGATGCCCGCAACGGCAGTGACTTCATCGACGGAAATTCGAATGCCTGGAACACGATGAAGAGCGTGGTGGCAGCGAGGAACTGGACGAGAATCCAGCAGGTGCTCGATGTCGACACCTACATCGACTACCAGATCGTGAACCGCTACGGCGGCAATGGAGATCTCAAGAGCAACGGAAACTGGCGGGCGGCCGGGGGAGGACCCCGGCGAATGGCCTGGAAACTCTATTCGTGGGACGGCGAACGCATCCTGGAGGGCCAGACTTCGACCACCCAGCCGCTCGATCCGATGGGCGTTCGCAGTTATCTCGACTCGATGTCAGAGTACAAGCTGCGATTTGGGGATCGCTTGCAGAAGCATTTCTTCAACGGGGGAGCGATGACTCCGGACGCTTGTATGGCGCGTTGGATGAAGTTCGCGACGCCACTCGACCGCGCCATCATCGCGGAGTCGGCGCGCTGGGGAGACCATCGCCGCAATCCGGAGTACACCCGGAACGGCGAGTGGCTCACCGAGCGGAACCGCCTGAACAACAGCTATTTTCCGGTGCGGTCCAACAACGTTCTCGCCCGTTATGAGAGCCAGGGATTCTATCCTTCGATCGACGCTCCGACCTTTCGAATTGGCAACAGTCCCCAGCATGGTGGTGTGATTGCGAGTGGAGGTTTTCTCAGGATCCTGGGCACGGGAACGATTTACTATACCTTGGATGGCAGCGACCCGCGGCTCCAGGGCGGAGCGATCAATCCCAGCGCCACCGCGATCACATCCGGGGCCGCCGTCTCTCTGCCGGCAAGCGGCCTCGTGCGGGTGCGGGCCAGGAGTGGCTCGGTGTGGTCGGCCCTGGATGAGGCTACCTTTTACCTTGAGCCGCTGGCGACGCCGGGCGACCTGCACGTAGAGGAGGTGAACTACCATCCCGCTCCGGCCAGCGCCTTGGAAAAAGTCGCCGCGGCAGCCCTGCCCACGCCGAAGCTTCTCACCAACGCGGATCTCTTTGAGTTCATCGAAATCTGCAATTTCTCCGCCGACGCGGTGAACCTCGATGGCGTCAAGTTCGATGCCGGAATTGATTTCACCTTCGGCAACACCGTGCTTGGACCTGGGGCCTACGCAGTGGTGGTCAAGGATCCGGAAGCCTTCGCCATCCGCTATCCCGGAGTGCCCATCGCCGGAACCTTCACGGGAAACCTGGACAACGATGGAGAGAACATCGCGCTGATTGTCGGGGGCGGCGATATCGTGCAGGAGTTCACCTACAACGATGCGAGCGACTGGCCATCACGTTCGGATGGGGTCGGCTCCTCGCTGGAGGTGAGCGATCCGGCCGGCGACTACAATGAGCCTGTGACCTGGCGGGCCAGCGGCGAGTACAATGGGTCGCCGGGAGTGGCGGGGAACGGGCCGGATGGGCGTATTGTGATCAACGAGGTGCTCACCCACACCGACTTGCCGACCGTCGACAGGATTGAATTGTACAACACCACGGGAGGGGAGATCGATGTTTCGGGCTGGGTGCTCAGTGACTCTGCCCGCCAGTTCCGTTCCTTTGCGATCGAGGGCGTGACCCGGATCGGGGGAGGCGCTTATCTCACCCTCGACGAGAGTGACTTCAATGCCCCGCAGTGGTTCGCGATCGGGGCCTATGCGGGGACCGTGGCGGCCTCTCCCACCACGCTCAGCAGCCTCGCTCCGCACGGACTCGTGACCGGGAATCTCGCGACGATTTCCGGCTACGGCGGAGTGGGCGCCTACAACGGCAGTTTTGAGGTGACGGTGATCGATGCGAGCACCTTCACGATCGAGACAGCGTTCCTCGACAATGACGGCACCAGGGGAGCTTGGACGCCGGGGAGGCCCTTTGCCTTGAACGGTGGGCATGGCGACGAGGTCTGGCTCCTCGAGACCGACGCATTGGGCAACCCGATCAAGTTCGTTGACTACGTCGATTTCGAGGGAGCCTTCGAGGGCGAGTCGCTGGGCCGCTGGCCGAACGGAGCGGGAAGCGAGACCCTGGTGAGCACGGTCGCGAACACCCTGGGCTTCCAGAACGTTGGCCCGCAGGTGGGGCCGGTCGTGATTTCGGAACTCAACTACCAGCCGGTGGGAGGGGTTGAAGAGCAGTTGGAGTTTGTGGAGATTTGCAACACCGGCGCGGCGACCGAGAACCTCGATCGTTGGCGCATGCGGGGAGGAGCGGACTTCGATTTTTCCTCGACGCACGAACTTGCGCCCGGTGACACCCTCGTGGTGGTGGCCTTCGATCCGCAGGCAGATCCGGCGGCCGCGATTGCATTCCGGACCGCCTACGGGATCGATGGGAGTATCCTCCTTGTCGGGCCCTTTAGCGATGGCCCCCTGCGCAATGACAAGGGGTCGGTTCGTCTCCAGCGTCCCGACCAACCACCGTTCGGCGAGCCCGGATTCTATCCGGCGGTCACGGAAGATGTCGTGGACTATTTGAGCGTCGCCCCGTGGCCGGTGAGTGCCGCGGGCGGAGGCGACTCGTTGCGACGCAGTAATCTCTTCGGCTATGGGAGCTTCGCCTCCAGCTGGATCGGGGCTCCCGCCAATCCGGGTGCCAAGGCGCTCGACTATGCAGGATGGAGGGATGGATTTTTCGGCCCCGGTGCTCCGGTGGGGAGCGCGGCCCTCGACGACTTTGATCTCGATGGCATTCTCAATCTCTTTGAGTTTGGCCTGGGACTGAATCCACTCGTGTTCGACAACCAACCGTTGATTCCCATCGAAGTAGAGGGAGGGGAGTTGAGCCTGAGGTATGCCAAGAACACCCTGCTCAGTGGGATCATCTACTACGTCGAGGTCTCGGCTGACCTCCTGAATTGGAATCCGATCCCCGATGTCCTCGAGAGCACGAACGGTTATCTCGAGATGCGGAGGGCGAGCGTCACGATGACGCCCAATCCTCAGCTCTTCCTGCGGTTGGTGGTCGAGGAGCAGTAGGGGGCCTGCAGGGATGGGCCTGAAGAAGTTGGCTAGATTAGTTCTATTTACTATTAATCTAGTTGCTCATTGGAGGCCTGGAAATCCCAACTTTTCACGGGTCTACAGGTTTACTAAACCCAATGTCACATTGGCGCACCATTGGTGATTGCCTCGTTGACCATTCCTCCGCAAGAATTGAGGTTCCGTTTTTGACGGAGACGGTCGCCGGAGCTGCCGTGCCGGTTGCATTCACCCTGCCACACCCTCACGAAAATGATCTGTTCCACCCTGGCCTCCAGTTCGCCGGCTCTCATTTTTGTCAACGTGGAGGCGACCGCCGTCACGGTGGACGGGAACCTGGGAGACTGGGTCGGAGTGAATCCGGTCGTCAATGATCCGGCTGACACGCCGGACACGGTCGACATCCTGGTGCTCTAGACTGTTTGCCAAAAGTAATTGCCGAAATCGTCGAGATCAGAATTTCGAAGTCCAAGGCGCGAGGAGGGCGTGGGGTGGGACCCACAACCGATGAGCAACGCCGGAATTCGATATTCTGGTCCGAATCGCAAATCCGGCGCGGAGCCTGACTCTCAACCCCATGATTCCCGATTTCGGTAAAGAGTTTTGGCAACCAGTCTATGCCCGCGTTGCGGATGGATCTGTTTACCTCGCGATGGAGAACGAGTCTCCCATCACGCAACTCAACTATGGCTTCAGCTGGTATCTCGACACCGACCAGAGTCCCCAGACCGGATTTGCGATGTTCTCGATCGGAGCGGACTACCTTCTCGAAGGCGGAGTTCTCTTCAAATTTGCCGGTGCGAACCAGGGCTCCTGGGTGTGGAGTGTGGTCGGGCCCGGTTTCTTGGCGTGGGCGGCATTGATCTTCTCGATCGCACAGGGGTAGCTCTTGGCGTCGCGATCCGGGGCCGCGTCTAGGGGAAGCGCAAGAGCGACGGCGACGGTCGCGAGGATGGCTTTGGGAGTCATGAAAAGGAGGACACTATTGGGAAACCATCCTTGGGAATATTCCGGAACTTGCCAAGAGATGAATAGAGGCTGAGTCTGGATGGGTGCGAGCGGACAAGGAGGTGGAGGTCAGGCGAATCGGCCAGCCGAATGTGGCGAGTGCCGATCGCGTGGCGGTGGAAGAGCCGCTCCAACTGGTGGTGGACGGTCACCCGGTGGCAGTCATGATGCGGACCCCGGGGAACGACGAGGAGCTGACGGCAGGGTTTTTGTGGACGGAGGGGATCATCTCGTCGCGGGAGGAAATTGCCCGCATCGATGTGGAGGCCAAGGACAACCATGCCCTGGCGTTTCTCGCCGACGGGGTGGCGGTGGATTACGAGCGGTTGACGCGGCACTTATTCAGCGCGTCCTCTTGCGGGCTGTGCGGGAAGGCGACCATCGAGGCGATCACCGCCGTGCACGAGCCCGCTGCAGATGGACCGGTGTTTTCGAACGACGTGCTGCTCGGCGCGCCGGATACCCTGCGAGCCGCCCAGAATACTTTTGAGCAAACCGGCGGTCTGCATGCTTCGGCGATTTTCGATGCGGAGGGGGCGACCCTGGTGGTGCGAGAAGATGTGGGAAGGCACAACGCCCTGGACAAGGTCCTGGGCTGGGCCTTGTTGAATGAGGTGAGTCTCTCCAGCAGTTTCGTGCTGATGTCGGGACGCTTGTCCTTTGAATTGATGCAGAAAGCCCTGGCGGGACGGATTCCGCTGGTGGCTGGAATCTCGGCGCCGTCGTCGCTGGCAGTGGAGTTCGCGGAGGAATCGAACCAGACGCTGGTGGCATTCTTGCGCCCGCCGAAATTCAATGTCTACGCGGGGGTGGGGCGGGTAGAGTAGCTACAGGCGGTCGATGCGCACCGCGCACACCTTCAATTCCGCGGTTTCCGTGACCGGGTCGTAACCGCTGCCGGTGAGGATGTTGACCGGGACGCTGGCGAAGGAGAAGGAAGTGAAGACGGTGCCGCGGGGCGAGCGGTCGGTGAGGCGGGCCTTGATCTGGATCTCGCCGCGGCGGCTCGCCATCTTGATGATCTCGCCGTCTGCGATGCCCCACGATTCCGCGTCGGCAGGGTTGATTTCGAGGGACTCCTCGTTGAGGAGGTAGTCGATGCCGGAACTGCGGCCGGTCTGCGTACGGGTGTGGTAACTTGCGAGGCGGCGGCCGGTGGTGAGCCAGACCGGGTAGTCGTTGTCGATGACCTCGGCGGGGTCACGGTAGCCGATGACTTTGAAGAGGCCGCGCCCGTTCGTGAATTCCTTCTCGTGAAGGCGGGGGGTGCCGGGGTGGCCCTTCTCGGGAACCGGCCACTGGTATTCACTGTCCGCAATGCGATCCCAGTCGAGGCCGGCGTAGATGGGACTGAGCGAGCAGAGTTCGTTGAAGATATCCTTGGCGCTCTCGAACTCGAAGCCGGGGGTTCCCATCCGTTGCGCGATCTGCGCGATGATCCACCAGTCGGGCTTCGCTTCGCCGGGGGGCGGCACCGCAGCGCGCAGTCGTTGCACGCGGCGCTCGGTATTGCTCTGCACCCCGTCGGTTTCGGCGAAGCCGGTGGCGGGGAAGACGATGTCGGCGAGCTCGGCGGTGTCGGTCAGGAAGAGATCGATCACGACGAGGTGATCGAGTGACCCGAGGGCGCGCCGGCAGTGGTGCATGTCGGGATCGGTAACCACCGTGTTCTCGCCATCGATGAGCATGGCGTGAATTCCATCTTCCTTCTTTCCGCACTGGTTGAGGGCGGTGACCTTCGTGATGCCATTCTCGGGCGCAATCTCGATGCCGTAGAGTTTGCTGAACTTTTTCGCGTTGGCAGGGTCCGCGCTGGGCTGGAAGCCCGGGAAGTTGTTGGGGATCGCACCGCAGTCACCCGCGCCCTGGATGTTGTTCTGCCCCCGCATCGGGTTGATGCCGCCGCCTTCGAGACCGAGATTGCCCGTCATGAGGGCGAGGTTGCAAAGCGACTGGACGTTATCGACGCCGCAGATGTGCTCGGTGATGCCGAGGGTGTAATAGATCGCGGAGGGAGAGCCTCCGCCAAACATGAGCCCGGCCTTCTCGATGTCGGCGGCGGGTATCTCGCAAATCCCAGCGGCCCACTCGGGGGTGAACTCGGTCACGTGCTCGAAGAACTCATCGCTGCCGGCGGTGCGGGCCTCGATGAATTCACGATCGACAAGTCCCTCGCGCACGATGACGTGCGCCATGGCGAGGAGGAGGGCCACGTCGGAGCCGACCCGGATCGGCAGGTGCAGATCGGCCAGCTTGGCGAGGTGGATTTCGCGCGGGTCTGCCACGATCATCCTGGCCCCGCGGGCGATGGCCTTCTTCAAGCGGGTGGCGGCCACCGGGTGACACTCTGTCATGTTGGTGCCGATGCAGAAGATGAGATCGGGGTACTCCATGTCGCGGAGCGGGTTGCTCATTGCTCCCCGTCCTATCGTGGCGGCCAGACCGGCCACCGTGGGTGCGTGTCAGGCACGACTACAGTTGTCTATGTAGTTCGTCCCGAATCCGGCGCGGATGAACTTCTGCATCGAGTAGGCCGCTTCGTGGGGGGCACGGCCGGAGGCCACGCCATAGACAGAGCGATTGCCATGCTTTTCGCGGACCTTCAGAAATCCCTCCGCCGCTCTTTGCAGGGCTTCGTTCCACTCCGCCTCGCGGAAGGTGCCGTCCTCCTGCTTGATGAGTGGCTTGGTGAGGCGGTCGGGATGGTGGACGAAGTCGAAGGCGTATTGACCCTTCACGCAAAGCGCGCCCAGGTTGGCGGGACCGTCCATGGCGGGCAGGATGCCGACCACCCGGTCGTTCTTGGTGAGGATGTCCACGCCACAGCCGACGCCGCAGTAGGTGCAGACCGAGCGCGTCTTCTGAATCTCGCCCGGCATGTCCTTGGCACGGATGGCCTTCTTGTCGGTGAGGGCTCCGGTCGGGCAGGTCGCCACGCACTGGCCGCAGAAGGTGCAGGCCGAGTCGCGCAGGTCGTTGTTGAACTCGGTGATGATCCGGGTGTCGAAGCCGCGATTCATCACGTTGATGGCGTGGTCTCCTTCCTGTTCGGCGCAGACCCGCACGCAGCGGTAGCACGAGATGCAATTGTCGTAGTCGCGCAGAATGAAGGGGTTCTTGTCGTCGGTGTTGGAGGTCCCGCTCTGCTTTCCGGAGAATCGTCCGGTGCGTGCCTGGTAGCGATCGAGGAGTTGTCCCAGTTCCTGGGAGGCGTAGCCGGAGAGTTCGTCGACGTCGTTGTTGCGGTTCTCGCTCGCGACCAATTCGAGGAGGGTCTTGCGGTGTTTCTCAAGGACCTCGTTTGTCGTTTTCACCACCATCCCGTCCGTGGCCCTGGCGGTGCAGGAAGCGACCGGGTTGCGGACGCCTTCCACTTCCACCACGCAGAGGCGGCAGGCTCCGAAGGCTTCGAGGCGCGGGTCGTAACAAAGGGTGGGGACTTCCTTGCGGCAGCGCTCCGCAATCTCATAGATCGTCTCGCCCTCGCGGAATTCCACGGGCTCCCCATCAAGGGTGAGGGTGCCAACGCGGACTTCTTCGGCGAGCTGGTTCATGGTCTGGGAGAGAATCTAGCGGGAAGAGAGGTGAGATTCAATTGCATCCGGAAAATAGCGCAGGAGACTCTCGGTAATGAGGGGAGCCGCCGTTCCCAGGCCGCAGGCGCTGGTGGCTTTCATGACGCTTCCGATGTCCTCGACTTCCTCTTTCCATCCTTCGAAAGGGAGTTGGTCCGGGCTGCCGTTGAGGCGCTCGGTGAGGCGTTGCGTGCCGATCCGGCAGGGGAAGCACTTGCCGCAGGATTCGTGAGCAAAGAATGCCATCGCGTCGTGGGCGGCCTGCACCATGTCGCGGCTGTCGTCAAAGACGATGATGCCGCCCGCACCGAGAAAGGAGCCCTTTGCGCGAATGCACGGTTCATCGAGGGTGACCTCGAGATCGTCGCCGGCGAGGAACCCGCCGCTCAGTCCCGCCATGGTGACGGCCTGGATGGTGCGTCCCTCGCGTGGTCCGCCGGCCCATTCGTGGAGGAGCGTTTGCAGCGAAAACCCGAAGGGGACTTCGTAATTGCCGGGCCGCTGGATGTCGCCGGAGAGCGAGATGACCTTGGTGCCCGCGTGTTCGCCAAGTCCCAGTCCGCAATACCACTCCGCGCCTTCGCGCGCGATGTGGGAAGTGGCGGCCAGGGTCTCCACGTTGTTGACGACGGTGGGCAGGTCTTCAAAGCCGTGCGTGACGGGGAAGGGAGGGCGGTTGCGCGGGAAGGGGTGCTTTCCTTCCATCGAGTTGAGCATGGAGCCCTCCTCGCCGCAGATATAGGCGCCTGCTCCGCGGATGATTCGGATGGTGAAGTTAAAGCCATCCACCCCGAGAATGTTCTCACCTAACAGATTTGCGGAAGCAGCGTCCTCGATGGCCTTCTCCAACAGGGCTTGGGTCTCGGGATATTCGTAGCGCAGGTAGATGAATCCCCGCGGTGCTCCGGTCGCATAGCTGGACAGGATCATGCCCTCAAGCAACGAGTGGGGATCGTGATCCATGATGGCGCGATCCTTGAAGCAGCCCGGCTCGCCTTCATCGGCATTGCAGACAATCGACTTCGGTTCGCTCGGGGCATCTGCCACCGCCTTCCACTTCACACCGGTCGGAAAGCCCGCTCCACCGCGTCCGGTGAGCTTCGAGTCGGTGATGAGTTCGATGAGGGCTTGCCCAGAAGACTGCAGGGCCTTTTCCAGCCCGGAGTAGCCGCCGGTGGAGCGATAGCCATCGAGCGTCGTGCGTCCCTCGTCGCGGATGTGCCGGAAGACGCACTCCTCGATCCCGCCCGGATTCGGAGCGGGGAGGGGGGTGGCGCGATGTTCGAGGGAGTCGGCATCGGGACCGACCAGGACCCGGTTGCCACGAATGACCGGAACCATGTCATCGCACCGCCCCGAACAGGGCATGGGGGTGGCACCCTCTGCTTTCAGGGCTTCAAGGAGTTCCTTCCCACCGTTCAGAGCGCAGACATTTCCGGTGCAGACCCGGGGGGCCGTCTTGCCGCCCTTTTCCCGCGAGAAGTGATGATAAAATGTGACCGTGCCAAAAAGCTCAGCCAGCGGGATCTTGAGTCCGGCGCTCACCGCACGGATGGCGTCATCGGAGAGATATTCGTCGCGATCATGGAACTGCTGCAGGACAGGCAAGAGCGGCGCGTCCTGGTCCTTCCAGTGGTCGATGATCTCCTGATCGGTCACGGAAGGGAAGCTAGCGACAGGGACGGCCCTGCCCAGCCCGAAAGCGCCGTCATTTTGCCTGGATCAGCAAGCGAATGGAACTGTCGGGGTTGGAGAGGGTGAGCCGGTTGCCCGTGACCTTGCAGGAAGACATCGAATGGAAGGCGACGTGGAATTCACGCTCCTGCCGGCATGGCTGCCGGTGGACCGGCCTTGAGGGTGGATACCAGCTGGCCCGACCAAAAATCTGCCTTCCTCGTTCGCGCGTAGGCGGCCGGAGAAGCTGTTTACACCAGAGGAACCGGTGCCCCTTCTTCTGATATTGCGGGGCCTGGCTTGTGGTGCTTGGATGGCAGGACGTGAGTCGCACCCCCCCCCATCGTCTTGCACTTCCGGCCGCCATCCTGTGCGCGGCGCTGCTTCAGGTTCCGCTGGCACAGGCCTACGATACGATCGTGGTCTTCAACGAGATTCACTATCATCCGGCTGGAGCGGATGATCCGGGACTCGAGTTTGTTGAGATCCACAATCAGAACTCGGTGAATGTGGATCTCTCGGGGTGGCGGTTGTCTGGTGGAATCGATTTTGAGTTTCCCGGTCGAACGATCATCGGTGGCGGTGACTACCTCGTGATCGCATCCGATCCTGCGGCCCTCCGGGCGGCGGCAGGAATCAATAGGGTGCTTGGCCCCTTCACCGGTATGCTCGACAACGGAGGCGAGCGGCTGCGGATCCGCAATAACAATGACCGCATCATGGATGAGGTCGAATACAACGATCGCCCAACCTGGCCGGTAGGTGCCGATGGGTCGGGCGCGTCGCTCTCGAAGATCAATCCATGGACCACGGGTGCCCAGGCCAGCGGGTGGGGGCATAGCCTGGCGATCGGCGGAACGCCCGGAAGCCGGAACTTCAGTGACCCGCCCGTTCCACTCACGATCAATGAGGTGGCAGGAAGCGAGGTTCTTCCGGGAGCCTTCTTCGTGGAGCTTCACAACGTCGGTGAGCAGGATCTGCCACTCGCGGGCTTTGTGATCGCGACGGAGGCAGGCGATGACTACGTCATTCCTCCCGGGGTGGTGATCCCACAGTCCGCCCAACTCAGCATCACGGAAGCAACCTTGGGATTCCGGGTGGAGGATGGAGACAACGTCTACCTCTACCTGCCCGCCACCACTGGCTTGGTCGATGCGGTGCGCGCCGACGATGCGGGACGGGCGCGAATTCCCGATGGCGTGGGGTCACTTTATGTCACCGGCAGCGGGATCGCGGAAACACCTGGGAATCCTAATCCCAGTGTTCCTCCCAGCGTGGTGGTGATCAACGAGATCATGTATCATCACCGCCCGACTTATGGTGAGGACGGTAATCCGGGCATAGCCTACGCGGCGAACGATGAAGAGTGGATCGAGCTCCACAACAGTTCGGACATCCCGGTGCCGGTTGGCGGGTGGGAACTGGATGGTGCGGTGCGTTTCACCATTCCGGGTCCGCGCTTTATTCCGGAGGGCGGCTACCTCGTGTTGGCGCGGGATGCGGTGGCCTTCGCGGCGAAGTTTCCGGGAGTGCCGGTGGTGGGCGACTTTTCGGGCTCCTTATCCAACCAGGGTGAGGAACTCTTCCTTCTCGACGAGTTGGGCAATCCCGCCGACCGGGTCTTCTACCGGGACGACAAGCCGTGGCCACCGGAGGCCGATGGCGGGGGATCCAGCCTCGAACTGCGCAATCCGTTGATCGACAATTCCGTGCCCGAGGCCTGGCGTGCCAGCGAGAACGACGCGTTGTCCGAGTGGCACGACTACGAATTCACGTTGACCGCCAGTCAACCGCCCTACTCGCCCCAGATCTTCAACTTCCATGAGTTGCGGATCGGTCTCCTCGATTCGGGCGTGATTCGGTTAGATGATGTCTCGGTGGTGGAAGACCCCGGGGGCGCCAACCGGGAACTGATTGCCAATGGGGAATTCCTTGGGCTTTCAGGGTGGAAGCGGATCGGCACCCATCAGAATTCGCGCCCGACCAGTGATGCCGGGGAGCGGGTGCTCGCGATTCTGGCGGAGGGCCGGATGAATTACCTCAACAATCTCATCGAGGGGAATCTCACTCTCGGGGGACGCCCGCGCGCAGTGCAACATGGCCGGGACTACCGGGTCTCCTTCCGCGCCAAGTGGATCTCCGGATCACCCCAGTTTCGTTTCGAACTCTACTACAACAAGCTCGCGCGCACCGTCATCCTGCAGCAACCGGACACCCACGGAACTCCGGGAGCGCAGAACTCGACCTACGCGGCAGATACCGGACCGACCTACGACGGCCTGAGGCATTCCCCGGCGGTTCCCAGGCCGGGTGCGGCGATTGAGGTTTCCACCGCTGCGAGCGATCCGTCGGGGATCAGCGACATGACCCTGCGATATAGGATCAATAGCGGATCCTATCTGTCGCTTCCGATGAGTTTTGATCCGGCCGATGAGCGCTGGAAGGCAACCATCCCCGGACAGGCGAATGGGACGTTGATCCAGTTCTATGTGCAGGGGCAGGACGCCGGTCCTTCCCAGCTTCGAAGCTTCGCTCCGGCGGCCGGTGCCCGGTCGCGGGCAATCATCAAGGTCGATTCCTCGGCCGCGCATGGATTGAAGCACAGCGTCCGCATCAACATGCTTGCAACCGAAGCAAGTGCCATGCACGCCTCAAACGATATTCTCAGCAACCTCCGCAGAGGGTGCACCATGATCACCGATGAGGAGGAGATTGCCTACGACGCGGGCATCCGGTTGCGCGGCAGCATGTTCAGCCGCAACAACCGTTCGAATACCGCGCTGAACTTGAAGTTTCCCTCTGATCGCCGCTATCGGGGAGTGCATTCGACCATCACGACCAGGAAGGGAAATCGCCGGGAGATTCTTGTGAAGCACATCATCAACCAGGCCGGCGGACTCCATGACAACTATAACGACATCCTCTACCAGTATGGTCACATCGGCGAGCAAAACGGGCGAGTGCGCACCGAGATGGCTCGCTTTGGATCGAACTATTTGCGGGGACTGCCCGGGGGTAATGGCAGGGACGGCACGGTCTTCAAGATGGAGGGCATTCGACAGTTTCAATCGACCCAGGACGGCACCACCAACACACCCAAGACTCCGTTTCCGATTGGCTGGATCGGCAACTTCGACATCGCGGACCAGGGTGACGGGAAGGAGCGCTATCGTCACAACATGCGGATCAATGGCAACTTCGAGGTGGATGATTACGACGCCATCATCCGGATGTGCAAGACGTTCAGCCTGAACGGGCAGGCACTGGAGGACGCGGTTCCCGCTGCGATCGATGTCGACAAGTGGACCCGTCAATTCGCATTGCTCTCGCTGTGCGGGATCGGGGACACCTATTCGCAGGGCAATCCCCACAACATCAACTTCTATGTGCGGCCCGGTGATGGCCTGGTAGAGTCGATTCCGTGGGACTGGGATTTCACCTTCAACCGGTCGACCAGTGCCCCGCTGTGGGGAAACAAGAATGTGAGCAAGATCTTTGCGCGACCGGTCTATCGACGCCTCTATCACGGACATCTGCGCGACATCATCCGCACGACCTACAACGCGCGCTATCTCAACTACTGGTTTCGGCACTTCGGGACGTGCTCGGGTGAAAGCTATACGGGAAACATCAACTACGTGACTGCGCGGGGGGCCTATGTCCTCGCCCAACTCTCCCCGCAGGTATCGTTCCGCATCACGACCAATGGTGGTGCGGCGTTCTCCACGACGGAGCCCAGCACCACCCTGGTGGGCGACGGGTGGATCAACGTGAGGGAGGTCTTCCTCAACGGCGCCCCGGAGCCGGTTGCGTTGAGGTGGACGGATGGAGACAGCTGGAGTTTTTCGGCTCCCTTGCTCCCCGGGGCCAACACCCTGGTGTTGCTGGCAACCGATCACCGGGGCACGGTGGTCGGAACCTCCACCATAGTGGTCACCAATACGGGAGTGGTTGAGCCTGCGAGCGCTGAGAACATTGCGATTAGCGAAGTCATGTATCACCCGGCTGGGATTGCTGCGGAGGAGTATCTGGAGTTCTCCAACATCAGTAGCAGCGGGGCCGCGGTCGATTTGAGTGGCGCGACGTTCACGGCGGGGATCGAGTTTGTCTTTCCCGCCAACTCGGTGGTGGCGGCAGGGGAGCGCCTCCTCGTGGTGCAGGACGCGGCGGATTTTCTGGCGCGTTACGGTCCGGGGCTTCCAGTTGCGGGCGTGTTTGCGAATGGCACACGCTTGAGCAACGGAGGCGAACGCCTGCGGTTGGAAGGACTGGGCGGCGAAATCATTCGAGACTTTGCCTACGACAACAAGGCTCCCTGGCCGGAAGCGCCGGACGATGCGGGCCACAGCATGGTGCTCATTGCGCCTGCCTCGAATCCCGATCACGCCGATGCGCTGAATTGGCGATCCAGCGTGGCAGTGGGTGGAATTCCGAACGCCTCGGATGCCAGCGAATTCACCGGTGACCCGAACGGCGACGACAATGGTGACGGGTTGTCGAACTTCATGAACTACGCCTTCGGGGCCGGCGGGGTGGGACCGCATCTCAGGATTGCTCCGGATGGACACTTGGAACTATCGTATCCCCGCAAGGTGGCCGCTGACGATGTGGTCTGGTTCATCGAACTCTCCGATGATCTGGAGTCGTGGCTCCCGGATGCGGGAGTTCTGGAACTCGATGCGGAAAGCGCTCCCCAGGGAGGTGTTTCCACGGTGGTGTATCGCAGTCTGCTTCCCCTGGCTCCAGCTGTGACCAAGCAGTTTCTGCGGATCCGGATCGAGAAACGATAGGATTCGCTGGACTTGTGAATTGCGAATGGGGCCTTCCGGGCGGATGAACCACCGCAGAAACTTCCCGCAGGGCCTTCGCAATATCGTTGAATCCTCGTGCGCTCGGCCTTAGAAGTCGGCGTGATGAAGCTGCTTTCACCCTTGGTTCTCACGGTTGCGTTGGCGACTTCGCTGGTGGCGCATCCGGGAGGTCATTATGACAAGGATCCCTTCCGTCAGTTGGATGAGATCCTGCCGGATCCGAACGAGGTGCGTGCTGCGAACGGGGCGCCCGGACCGGAGTACTGGCAGCAGCGGGCCGACTACAAGATCGCGGTGACTCTCGACGATGAGAAGCAGCGGCTTACAGGTTCGGAGACAATCACCTACACCAATAACTCGCCGGTAGCCCTGACCTACCTCTGGGTGCAACTGGACCAGAACCGGTTCGAGGAGGATGCGATGGGGCACCAGGCGATGGAAGCCCCCGATTTCGAGGACTTCGGATATCGCAACTTGCGGGATGAACTGACCCGGGAGGACTTCCAGGGCGGATTCGAAATCAAGAGCGTGCATGGCGCGAAGGGGGAGAAGCTGAACTGGCAGGTCATCGAAACCATGATGCGGATCGATCTGACGGTGCCGTCCGGGGCGAGCGTCAAGTTTGGGATCGACTGGGAGCACAACATCGTGAACGCGAAACACATCCGGGCACGGGGTGGCTACGAGTACTTCAAGGAGGACAAGAACTACGTCTATACCATTGCGCAGTGGCATCCGCGAGTGGCCGCCTTTACCGATGTGACCGGGTGGCAGCACAAGCAGTTCCTGGGACGTGGCGAGTTCACATTGGAGTTCGGTGATTTCGAGGTCGCGCTGACGGTGCCCTCCGATCACGTGGTGGCCGCGACCGGCACCCTGCAGAATCCCGAAGAGGTGCTCTCGGTGATCCAGCGCGAACGCCTGCGCCGGGCCGAGAAGTCGGAGGAGCCGGCGTTCATCGTGACGCCCGAGGAGGCCCGGAAGAATGAAGAGTCGAAGCCGCAGGGGAACAAGACCTGGGTCTTCCACGCCAAGGATGTGCGCGATTTTGCGTGGGGTTCCTCGCGCAAGTTCATCTGGGACGCCGCCAAGGTGCCGGTGGGGAAGAGGAAGACCTGGGCCATGTCGTTTTATCCGAAGGAAGGTGAACCGCTCTGGAGCAAGTACTCCACGCACTCCGTGATCCACGCGCTGCAGGTGTATTCAAAGCACACCTTTGATTACCCCTACCCGGTGGCGATCTCGGTGCACGGACCGGTCTTCGGGATGGAGTACCCCATGATCTGCTTCAACGGGCCGCGTCCCGAGGATGATGGAACCTACTCCCGGCGCACCAAGTATGCCCTCATCTCGGTGGTGATTCACGAAGTCGGACACAACTGGTTTCCCATGATCGTGAATTCGGACGAGCGGCAGTGGACCTGGATGGATGAAGGGCTCAATACCTTTTGCCAATTCCTCGCCGAGCGCGAGTGGGAGGAAAAATATCCCTCCCGCCGTGGGATGCCCCCGAGCATCGTGGACTACATGAAGGGCAAGGAGGAGATGCCCATCATGACGAACTCGGAGTCGATCAGGCAGTTTGGAAACAACGCCTATGCCAAGCCGGCGGTGGCGCTCAACATCCTGCGGGAGTCGATCCTGGGACGGGAAAACTTTGACTTTGCCTTCAGGGAGTACGCCAATCGCTGGAAGTTCAAGCGTCCTACTCCGGCGGACTTTTTCCGGACCATGGAAGATGCCTCGGGAGTCGATCTCGACTGGTTTTGGGCGGGTTGGTTCTACACTACCCGTCACGTCGATCTCGGGATCAAGGGCGTGCGACTCTACGAACTCGATACCAGGGATCCGGACATCGAGAAGCCCAAGGAGAAGGAGAAAGAGGAGGAAGAGGACGCCAAGCTCCTCACCAATCAGCGCAACAAGGACATCAAGCTCTACACTGACCGCTTCCCGGACTTGCTCGACTTCTATAACGAGCATGATGAACACGACGTGACCAAGAAGGATCGCGACAAGTTCCAGGAATTCCTGGAGAAGCTGAAGGAAGACGAGCGCGAGCTTCTGCAGACGAAGCGTTACTTTTACGCGATTGATTTCACCAATGCGGGCGGACTGGTGATGCCGGTGGTGCTGAAGATCGGCTACGAGGACGGCGAGGAGAGAGTGATGCGGCTGCCCGCGGAGCTCTGGAAGAAGAATCGCAAGGAGGTTTCCAAACTGCTGGTCTCAAAGAAGAAGGTGGTGAGCATCGAACTGGATCCCAATCTCGAGATCGCGGACTCCGATCGCACCAACAATGATTGGCCCGCCAAACCGCAGGAATTGAAGTTCAGCCTGGAGAAGGATGAGCGGAAGAACCTGATGCAGCAGCTCAAGAAGGCTGCGGAGGAGGAGGCCAAGGAAGCGGAGGAGAAGAGGGCAGAGGAGAAGAAGAAGGAGACGCCGCAGGAGAAGACTCCGGAGTGAGGAGTGGAGTTGTGGTGGCATGCGGAGCTCCAGGGCGGATGTTTCGGGAGAGGTAATCCGGGAGATCGTCGGATAGCGGGGGAAGGGTGATCATCTCACCTTGGAGTTGCACTCCCTCCGCGAGCGCTCATCCTATCCGGGTGAGAACACAAACCGGACAATTCAACGTGGGAACCCGGGGGAAGGGGACTTATGAAATCACCGAGGAGGTAGCTGCGATTGTCCAGGATTCGGGAGTTTCAGACGGCATGGTGACGGTCTTTGTGAAGCACACCAGTGCGAGCCTGGTGATCATGGAGAATGCGGATCCCAGTGCGCGGCGCGATTTGGAGGAATACTTCGAGCGCCTGGTGCCGGAGGACACGCCCTATTTCATTCACACCATGGAAGGTCCTGACGACATGCCATCCCATATCCGGATGGCCCTGACCCGGACGAGCGAGGTGATCCCGGTCGTGGGTGGGCGCATGGCGTTGGGAACGTGGCAGGGCATCTTTCTCTTCGAACACCGGCGTGCATCGCATACCCGGGGAATCGTGGTGAGTGTGGTGGGAGGTTAGGAAGGGGGGCGGGAGGTCGGAGGTAGGAAAGTCGAAGGTCGGAAGGTCGGCTTGGCAGGGCGTGGGGACGAAGACCGGGGAGCGAGTGAGCCGGTGAAAATATGTGAGTTGCGGGAAGGGGGACAGGGACGTTAGGTTCTGCGCCGTGGACGAGGGTGTATCAAAGCTCATCGATTTAGCGCTGGCCGAAGACATTGGCCCGGGGGACTTAACCTCCGAGTTTTTTGTGCCTGAGAATCGAAGAGCTCGCGCGTTCGTGGTTGCCAAGGCGGATGGAATTGTGGCGGGAGTGGACGTGGCGGCAGAGGTCTTTCGGCGAGTCGATCCCGAGACCGACGTGAATATCATGCTCCGGGATGGGGCCGCGATCGCGCCCGGCGCTTACGTCATGGAGGCCGTGGGGAAAGCGCGCTCGGTTTTGACCGCCGAGCGCACCGTGATCAACTTCCTGCAACGCCTCTCCGGAGTGGCGACCAAGGCTCACGAATTTGTGGAAGCGGTGAAGGGAACTGGCGCGACGATCATCGATACCCGCAAGACCACGCCGGGTTGGCGCAGGTTGGAGAAGGCGGCGGTGGTAGCGGGGGGCGCACAGAATCACCGGATGGGCCTCTACGATCGCGTCATGGTAAAGGACAACCACCTCGTGGTGGAGGGGGGAGTGGAGGCACTGCAAGAGGCCACCGCGCGCTTGAAGGAAGCCCATCCCGGGATAGGGGTGGAAGTGGAAGCGGAGACTTTGGAACAGGTGGAGGCTTTCCTGGCGCTCGACGATTTGGATTATCTGCTCCTCGACAACATGGAGAACGAGCAGATGATAAAGGCGGTGGAGATGAGGGGACCCCATGAGCGTCCTCTGCTCGAAGCCAGTGGTGGGGTGAACATCGACACGGTGCGCGGAATTGCCGAGACCGGGGTGGAATTCATCTCGGTCGGGGCCCTCACCCACTCTGCCGTGGCCTTGGATCTGTCGCTCGAGTTCGTCGAGTTTGAAGAGGGGTAGGTGCTCGGGATGTCGGTCGACTTGCGAATTCTGGCGGACCTTGGGGACCGAATCGAGTGGCACAACTCGTTGGGTTCCACCAATGACCGGGCGCGGGAGTTGGCCTTGGAAAAGGAAGGCATCGAGCACGGATTCGTGGTGGGAACCGAGGAGCAGACGGCAGGTCGGGGACGGAAAGGGGCGCGTTGGATCAGCGGGCCGGGCCTGGGCCTCGCCTTTTCGATGATCGCGCGGCCGCCCTGGAAAAAGGAGCGGTGGGGATGGTTGAGCCTCGCGGCGGGGTTGGCGGTTTGCGGCACGCTGGAGGGGCTGGAGCTGACTCCTGAAATCAAGTGGCCCAATGATGTGTTGATCGAAGGGCGCAAGGTGTGCGGAATTCTCATCGAGACGGTGGGGGAATCGGCCGTGATTGGAATCGGGATCAACGTCAACGAGCGAGAGTTTCCGGACGAGTTGCATGCGGTTTCCATCCAGCAGGCCCTCGGGAAAGAGGTTGCTCGCGAGACGATCCTGCTCGGAGTGTGGGCCAGCTTGATGGAACTGATGTGCCGCGAGCCTCCCGCAGTTGCAGAGGAAGTTTGGGAACGCCTGGCGTGGCGGGATCGCGAGGTGGAGACCACGCAGGGACTGCGAGGTCGCATCCGGGGGTTCGGGGAGAATGCAGAGCTGAACGTCGAGAGCGCAGACCGCCTTGTGCAGGTGGCGGCGGCGGATGGGGTGAGATTGGTCGAGTGATTGCGGAGCCGCGGCGAAAAAGGGGCACTCCTTGTCATTAAACCATTGAAAACCGGGCGCGCACCCGCTTCTCTCCGCGCGCGATGGCGGAGTTGAGCAAGGCCTACGAGCCGGGCGAAGTTGAAGAGAGTTGGTATCGACGTTGGGTCGAGGCCAACTGCTTTCATGGGGACGAGAAGTCGGAGAAGCCGGCCTACTCGATTGTCATCCCGCCGCCCAACGTGACCGGGATTCTGCACATGGGTCATGTGCTCAACAACACCCTCCAGGATATCCTCTGCCGGCGCGCGCGGCAGGAGGGCAAGGAGGTGCTCTGGCTTCCGGGGACGGATCACGCTGGAATCGCCACCCAGACCAAGGTGGAGCAGAAGTTGCGGGAAGAGGGCATGAGCAGGCGCGAGGTCGGGCGCGAAAAATTTCTCGAGATGGTGTGGGACTGGAAGGAGCACCACGGCGGGATCATCATCGAGCAACTCAAGCGTCTCGGATGTTCCTGCGACTGGAGCCGCGAGCGCTTTACGATGGATGAAGACTACTCGCGCGAAGTGCAGCGGGTGTTCACCCACCTTTTCAAGAAGGGCCACATTTATCGCGGGAAGCGGATGGTGAACTGGTGTCCGGTCTCGCTCACCGCCCTCTCGGACGAAGAAGTCGAGATGCGGCCCCAGCAATCGAAGCTCTACTACATGAAGTACGAGCTGGTCGAGGAGCCGGGGACCTTTCTGCAGATTGCCACCACGCGGCCCGAGACCCTCATGGGCGACTCGGGGGTGGCGGTGAACCCCAAGGATCCGCGCTACGCGCACCTGGTCGGCAAGCACGCGCGGCGACCTTTCCCGGAAGCCGATATTCCCATCGTGGCCGACGATCACATTGATCCGGAATTTGGAACCGGGGTCCTGAAGGTTACTCCCGCGCACGACAAGGCGGACTTCGAAATCGGAGTGCGGCACAATCTGGAGATCATCGACGTCCTCCATCCGGACGGCACGGTCAACTGCCCCGGCTGCCCGGACCTGGACGGCAAGGATCGATTTGAAGCGCGCAAGCTCGCGGTGGAGAAGCTTGAGGCGATGGGTCTTCTGGAAAAGGTCGAGGACTACGAGAACAAGGTTGGCTTCAGTGAACGCGCCGGTGTTCCCATCGAGCCGCGCATCTCGATGCAGTGGTTCCTGAAGTATCCCCAAGTCGAGCGTGCGACCGAGGTGGTTGCCAACGGGCAAATCACCTTCCGGCCGGAACGCTGGAAGAAGACCTACCTCCATTGGTTGGAGAACATCCAGGACTGGTGCATCAGCCGCCAACTTTGGTGGGGGCATCGCATCCCGGTTTGGTATCGCAAGGACAAGGCGGCCGAGTTGCAGGACGCCGAGAGCCTCGAGGTTTCCCACCTCGAGCGTGGCGACCTGTTTGTGGGAACCGATCCACCGGAGAATCCGGACGACTGGGTGCAGGACAACGACGTGATGGACACCTGGTTCAGTTCGTGGTTGTGGCCCTACGCCACGATGGACGACGCCACCCAGGCGAAGTTTTATCCGACCAGTGACCTTTCCACCGGCCCGGACATCATCTTCTTCTGGGTCGCCCGCATGATCATGGCGGGACTCGAGTTCAAGGACGAGATCCCGTTCAAGAACGTTTACTTCCACAGCATCGTCCGGGATCTGAAGGGCGAAAAGATGCGCAAGTCGCTTGGCAACTCCCCCGATCCTCTCGACTTGATCGCCGACTATGGGGCGGATGCCCTGCGCTATGGCCTGATGCGGATCGCGCCCACCGGTCAGGACGTGAAGTTCGATGTAAAGCAGATCGAGGAAGGCCGCAACTTTGCCAACAAGCTTTGGAATGCCTGCCGCTACCGCCAGATGCAGGGTGCGGCGGGAGGGGAGGCGAGTGCGCCGAATCTCTTTGCGATCGACATCCTGAGCAAGCTGGAGGCCTTGGAGAGCGGATTTGGGCGCGCGCTTTCGAACTATTCCTTCAACGATGCGGCCCAGCAACTTTACCAGTTTTTCTGGTCGGAGTTTTGCGACTGGTATCTCGAGGCGGTGAAGGGCGATTTCCGCGAGGATGCCGATCCGGCCCGCAAGGCCTCCACCTTGCAAGTGATGGATCGCGTCTTTGAGCGTTACCTGCAGCTGCTGCATCCCTACATGCCCCATCTCACGGAAGAACTCTGGGAGAAGCTGGGCTGCGGAGAACCCGGAGAATTGCTCATGCAAAGGGCTCTCCCGAGGGAGGGCGCCAGTGCGAGTTTCGGTGTCGCGGAGGATGCCAGGACCGAGGCGCAGGAGAAAGTCGCCGCGATTTACGAGTCTGTGTCACGCGCGCGCAACCTGAAGGCGGAGTACAATCTTGCCGCAAACCGCAATGTCCGCTTCGTGATGAAGCCCGCCGCCGCGTGGGTGGAGGCGGAGGGAGCCACCCTCGCTCTCCTGTGTGGTGCCAAGGAAGTCGAGTTTTCAGCGGACTACGACCCGCCCAAGGGGACGCCGGTGGTGGTCACTGGGCTGGGGGAACTCTATCTTCCCCTGGAAGGGCTGGTCGATGTGGAGGCGGAGAAGAAGCGTATCGATGGCGAGATCGCCAAGGTGCAGAAGGAATTATCCAGGTCGGAGAGTATGCTGGGCAACTCCAAATTTGTGGAGAATGCCAAGCCGGAAGTTGTTCAAAAGGAACGTGATCGGCTGGAAGACTGGCGCGAGAAACTAGCCCAACTGGAGGAGCTACGTGGTGCCCTGTCGTAGCGATCTTGATAAGATTGCAGTTTAAGGTATCGTCTAGGGCAAGCACCAATCCTATGGCGGAGATCTCTGAAGTTCCAGGCATCACCGGATCCACGCTCGAACTGTTTCGATTGGCGGGTCTGAAGACTGTCGACTCGCTGGTTTCGCTCAGCGTCGAGGAGATTCTGGGAATGTTGGACGAGGCTAATACGGGGAACGAGGCGCCCGGGCGTCGGCCTTCGCAGGACTTGGTGCGCGCCTGGCAGAATGCAGGGCGTAGCGTTATGCGAAAGCGCGCGGAGGCGGAGGCGCCGGCTGCCAAGATCGTGCCCGAAGAGAACCTGCGAGCGGCTGGAATTGATGTGAGTTCGGTCCCAGTGGCGAAGATGGTCGAGCCGCCCCCTGAGGGGAACCCTGCCCCGGCGGCGAAGGAAGCCCCAGCCAAGCCGGCTCCAACCGCCAAGCAGGCGAAGGCAGCCCCTCAAAGACCATCGTGGGTAAAGTTCCGTCAACTCGACGCGGTCAAGAATTCAAAAGTTCAGGGGGAGCGGCGTAATCGTGGGATGTCGCATCCAGGGGCCGGCCACGTGCGGCTGGCTGCCGCCGTGACGATCATTGCCCCGATGATGAGTGCGCTCACGGCCATCGCGCTTTTTGCCGTGCTGGTCATGGACCGCTTCTACGGATGGGAATTTCCCTGGACCATTGCCTTGCTCCTCCTGGTGTTTCCGGTCTCCCTGATTTTGTATTTATCGATTGGCGCAAAGGCGCGCTGCCGGCTTTGCGGACAGAAACTCTTTGTCCCCAGGCGTTGTCGCAAGCACGAGCGCGCTTTGAGGTCCATCTTCGGGCACACCTTCGCGGTTGCCCGCAACGCGATGGTGTTCGGGAGCTACCGCTGCATGCTGTGCGGGGTCAAGACGCGCCTGACGGACTAGCACCGCGCTACTCTCGCGTCTTGGAGTCGATCACGATGGTCACGGGGCCGTCGTTCACGAGGGCGACGTCCATCATCGCGCCGAATCGGCCGCGGCCCACAGGGTCGCCCAGGCGCTCGGAGAGGAGTGCGCAGAATTGTTCATAGAGCGGTTCGGAGTGATCCGGCTTGGCGGCCTTGATGAAGGAGGGGCGATTTCCTTTCCTGGTGCTGGCGTGCAAGGTGAACTGGCTTACTACGATGGCCTCGCCGCCGGCCCCGAGGAGGGAGACGTTCATGCGCTCCTCGTCGTCTTCGAAAATGCGCATGTTGGCGATCTTACCGGCGAGCCATTCGGCGTCGGCGTGCTCGTCCGCCTCTTCCACGCCGAGAAGGATCAGGAGGCCCGTGCCGATTCGGGAGACCACCTCGCTCTCGACGGTGACCGATGCTTCCGAGACTCGCTGCAGGATGGCGCGCATGGGAACGTTGTCCGCGGTGAGAGGTCGCTTGTCAGTATGTTTCGCGATTCAGGATGCGGGATGCATCGTGAATGCGGCCTCCCGTCCGGTCGCGGTCTCTTCGCGGGACAAGCTGCGGCGCAAGGCATCGATTTTCCTTCGAGCTGCGCGGCGACATCCTGGAGCTGGCTGGTGCGTTCCCTCAATTGGGAGAATTGGCGCTCGGCCTCACGCAGGCGGAACTCAATCGCTTTCGAACCCATGCCTCCAAACCTGGAAGGTGCCTCCAGCACCGCTAATCGAATCGCTCTCTGCAAGTATTGATTGAACTGATGATCAGAGTTGCTACCCCTCGTAAAAATGAACATCCATCACCTTGAGCTGTTCTACTACGTCGCCAAGTATGAGGGCATCACCGCGGCGGTGCGCAAGATGCCCTATGGGATTCAACAGCCGGCGGTGAGTGGACAGATATTGCAGCTGGAAAAGGAGTTGGAGGTAAAGCTCTTCAATCGGCGTCCCTTCGCCCTGACGCCATCGGGGGAAGAGCTCTACGATTTTCTCTATCCCTTTTTCTCGCGCCTTAACGATGTGGAGGAGCGGCTGAAGGGGGAGGAGAGCCGGCACCTGCGCATCGCGGCCTCGGCTTCGGTCTTACGCAACCACCTTCCCGATCTCCTGGTGGAGATGCGGGAAGAGGAGGCCGATCTCCGGCTCACCTTGCGTGAGGTCGAACCTGCCGACATCCATGGATTGATCATGAACCAGCAGGTGGATCTCGGGATCAGCATCATCTATGGCCGCTTGACCGACGGGCTCCAGGCGGTGGAGTTGCTGAAGCTTCCGCTTGTGCTCCTCGTTCCCGAGGAGTGGAATGTGCGCAAGCTCTCCGATATCCTGGTGGACGATCCCTATTCGAAAGGGAAGATCGCGAAGTATCCGCTGGTTGGTCTGCCTCCCTACGAGGTTCTCGGCAAACTGTTCCAGGAAGCGCTGGACGAGCACGAAATCAACTGGGCGCCGAGCATGGAAGTCGACTCCCTGGATCTCATCGGCGAGTACGCGGTGCGCGGGTTTGGAGCGGGAATGGGCGTCGGTATTCCGGGTGTGGATCCGCCGCTGGGATTGCGCGCGATCAAGCTGCCGGGCTTCCCGCCCCTGGTGATCGGAGCTCTTTACCAGGGAGCGCTCAAGCCGATCGCCAAGGTCTTCCTTGAGAAGGCCAGGAAACGCGCCAGGAGCCTCGCGAAACCAAGCTGATCTCATGACCAGGGAAGGACTGATTCTGAAGATCGACTGCCCGGACCAACCCGGGTTGGTGGCCCGGATCGCGGGTTACGTCTCCGATCACCACGGGAACCTGGTGGAGTTCAACCAGTTTACCGACACCGGGTGCGAGCGCTTCTTTGCGCGGCTCGAAATCGAAACCTCCGGCCTGGATGTCGAGCCCGACGATTTTGTGAGCGGCTTCGGGACGATGGGGAGGGCCTTGAGTGCGCGATGGCATTTTCGCCGGTTGCCCTACCGGATGCGGACCGCGGTCCTGGTGACGCGGACCGATCACTGCCTGAACGAGGTCCTCTGGCGTGCCCAGTTGGGTGAGGTTCCGGTCGATATCACCTCGATCATTGGAAATCGGGAGGATTGCCGTCCCCTTGCGGAGAAAGCAGGCATTCCGTTTCACCACATTGAGATCGGTGAGGACCGTGAAGCGGGCTTCCGGAAGATCGAGGGAATCCTGGCCGAGGAAGAAGTCGAGTTGGTTGTGCTGGCTCGCTTCATGCAGGTTGTCCCCAACTGGTTGTGTGCAGCCTTTACGGGGCGCATGATCAACATCCACCACAGCTTCCTGCCCGCCTTCGTGGGAGCGAACCCCTATCGCAAGGCCTACGAGCGCGGGGTGAAATTGATCGGCGCCACCTGTCACTATGTAACCGGTGAACTGGATGCCGGGCCCATCATTGAACAGGAGGTGGAGCGGGTGCAGCACTACCATTCCGTGCAGGACTTGATCCGGCTCGGCCGGGATTGTGAGCGTTCCGCACTGGCAAAGGGAATCCGCTACCACGTGCACGACCGAATCATCCTGGATGGTCATCGCGCGATTGTCTTTCCGGATTGATGCCGATGGTTCGGATCAGGATTCCCAACTCCTGCGATGTCCGGTGGTTATGGAGCACGCTCAGCCCGACCGGCTGATCCCCATCGTCCTCCAGTCAGCTTGCTTGTCACATCCTCGCTTCAGCACGATCGTGACCTTGAGTTCCCCTTTCAGACTGTCCGCGATCTCAATGAACTTGTTGAGTTCCTTGAGCGTGCCGCAGTGCCTGAAATAATGATTTCATGTTCGCACTCAGGCGTCGGCTCCTTTTCCGATGACATCGATGTCGTTGGGCAGGTTGATCTTCTTCAGATCGATCTTGCTGTCGAGATAGAGAGTCACCCGAAGAATCTGGCCTTCCTTTGCGCCCGCCTTTTTCTTGCCCGGATTGTGCATCGCAGTGTGTGAGCTCAAGAGCATCCAATCAAACGGGACCCTGGCCTTCTTCTCGGCTTCGGTGAGTTCGGCAATCCCGGAGGCCCGGCCTGGGGAGGAGTGGTGCCAGGCAGGAGTGCGCCCAGGCACAGGGCGGTGACCGACGGAAGGATCCTCATGGAGGGAAGGACACCGCAAATGGCAGCTTCTTTGAAGAATTATTCAGGGATCGTGGTTTGCAATACCACGGTCGCGGCGGTCGCTTCCAGCTGGTCTGCTCCGCGCGGGAGGAGAACAAAATCACCGGGCTCGAAGGAGTGCCCGTCGCTGCCTCGCAGTTGGCCATCGACGACGGTGACAATCGAGAAGTGTTCAGAATCGGGATTGGCGAGGGCGGCACCCTCCGGCACCTCCAGTTGATCCACCACGAAGTAGTCGCAGCTGGCAAGGGTGTGGCCATCGGGAACGTCCATGCCCGGCTCGCAGTCGGCAAAGTCGATGCATTCCATCGATTCCGTGACGTGGAGCTCCCGCGGATTGCCGTCGAGGCCGACGCGATTCCAGTCAAAGACCCGGTAGGTGGTGTCGGAGTTTTGTTGGATCTCGTAGATCAGCAAGCCTGCACCAATGGCATGCAGACGGCCGGAAGGGATAAAGATGGACTGGCCGGCTTCGGGTTCCACCGCGTGGACAAGTTGGTCGACGGTGCCATCGGCGATGGACGCTTCGAACGCCTCCTTCGTCACGCCGTCCTTGAGTCCGAGGTAGAGCTTCGCACCGGGAGCGGCATCCGCGATGTACCACATCTCGGTCTTCGGATCGCCGCCCAGTTTCGCAGCAACCTCGGCGGGCGGATGAACCTGGATGGAAAGATCGTCACGCGCATCGAGGATCTTGATGAGAAGAGGGAATCGTTCGCCATTCAGTCCTGCGCCGAAGATCTCCTCGCGTTGTTGGGTCCAGAGATCGTGCAGGGTCGTTCCCGCGAGGGGGCCCTCGGTGATGACCGATTGTTCACCGATGCGGTCGGAAATCTCCCACGATTCTCCGTAGGGTTGCGCGTCGGGAAGTTCGCGACCGTAGACCTCTTCCAGCGTGCGCCCACCCCACACGCGGGTCATGTAGATTGGTTCGAAGGTAATTGGTTCCACGAGAAAGTATAGAGCACGGCTCGTGCAGGATGCCAAGGCACAAGCGGCGCTTGTGATTTTTTGTCGCTGCGCGGATGATAATCATTGTGAATAGTGGGCAGTGATGATTGGGTTCTCTTCGGAGCATCGCATAGACACGATATAGCGGGGGCAGTTGAACCATGGAGTGATGGGAATGTTTTAGGCACAATCGAGGATTTAGTGGGTAGCGGCTCAAAATCCGGCGAATGCGGGTGTGGTCGTTCAGGTTGAGTCAGGCTCGACACCAGCTTGGAGGAAAGTTGTCCATGATCCGGGGACCCGGGCGAGAATGGGCGCTTGCAACTCGTCAGAGCCCGGGCGGATTGTGGGCAACTTTCCGGA
>JAYGGC010000235.1:0-10179 GCA_046581525.1 Roseibacillus sp.
TACGTGGTGCTCAACAGCGGCTTCACCTATCGGGAGTACGATTATCTCAACAACGCGCGGCAGGTTTCCAAGCTTCCCGACTGGGCGGTGGTGGATCTCACCTCGCCTCCCACCACCCAGGTTCCCGGAGCGATTCCCGCCTGTACAGACCGGGTACATCGTTAACAGGTGTTCGGGGACATGGTTTACACTTGGTAGAGTGTTGAATGCCGTGGGAGACCCGAGATCTGAGAGCCATGAAAACTGAGTTTGTGCGACTAGCGTTGGCTCCTGGAGCCAATAAGCGGGAGTTGATGCGCCGCTACAAAATCAGCGCTCCGACGGGTTACAAGTGGATCCAGCGCTACCAGCAAGGTGGGCTAGCAGGCTTGGAGGAACGGAGTCGCCGACCGAAGAACAGTCCAAGTCGGACCACCCGATCCATGGAGAAACGGGTGGTGGAACTGCGAAAGGAGTTCCCTGTCTGGGGAGGGCGTAAGCTGGCGAGAGTGCTGAAGAATCGCGGAGTGAAGAAGGTGCCGTCGCCAAGCACGATTACCGAGATTCTGCGGCGTCATGATCTGCTGAGAAGTTCGGAGCGTGAGCAGCGGGACCATCAACGCTTCGAGAGGAAGCGTCCGAATGAATTGTGGCAGATGGATTTCAAGGGGGAGTTCGCCCTCCACAACGGGAGGCTCTGCTACCCGTTGACGGCTTGTGATGACCACAGCCGCTATAATGTGGTGCTTGAGGCGTGTGCGAACATGAAGACTGCCACAGTGCAACGGCACCTGAGAAGAGCGTTCGAGCGATACGGGCTTCCCGAAGCGATCTTGTGCGATAATGGGGCTCCGTGGTCGAGCAACTGGACTGGTGGCTACACCAAGCTGGAAGTGTGGTTGATGCTCCACGGGATCAACCTGATTCATGGACGTCCTTATCATCCACAGACTCAGGGCAAGGAGGAACGGTTTCACAAGACTCTGAAGGTGGAGTTGCTCAGCCGGACCGAAGGATTTGCCAACTTGGCCAAATGCCAGGACGCGCTGAAGGGGTGGCGTGAGTGTTACAACTGGGTGCGCCCTCACGAATCGCTGGGGATGAAGGTTCCGGGCGATCGGTTCGAAAGTTCGGGACGTAGAATGCCGGATCGGCCCCCGGATCCGTCCCAGTGGTATCTGGATGATGACCATTTGCGCAAAGTTCAGACCCACGGGACGGTGGAGTTTAAGGCAAAGCGCCTCCGAGTTGGCGAGGCGTTGGTCGGCCGGATGGTCGCCCTGCGTCTTCGAAACGAAGAACTGTGGGAGATGCGATTCGCCTCAACTCTCATCGGCATTTACGACTTAAGCGAAACCCCTCCCGGGCTGGTGGCGATCAGGCCACAGCCCAAAAAAAAGCGTTAACCATGTCTCCGAACAGGTGTCAGCCATGTCTCCGGTCTTTACACCGCCGCGGGATTTTTCACCGAGAGCTGGGGCCTCGCGCCCCCGAGCAGGTAGCTCGGGATCAGGCCGGTGAACGCTGCAGGGCGAACACTTCCACCTCCTGCGTTCGCACCTTCACATTGTGACTGCCGCGGGAGCGACAGAGATTGCGGCCTTCCTCCCACCCATCGAGAAGATCGGCGCTCACCAGCACGCGCTCGCCCAGTTGACGGGTGAGTGACTCAAGGCGGAAGACGAGGTTCACGGCATCGCCGAGCAGGGTGAACTCCTGCGGGCCGAAGGCGCCATAAGCAGTGGGTCCCACGTGGAGGGCCGCGCCGGAACGAAACTCCGCACCCACCCTGGCGAAGGGTGGTGGCATGTTCACGCTGCACTTCATCACAGGCTCGCTCCATGGCCTGGGCAGCCTGCAAGGCCTGGAGGCGGAAGGGAGTTGTGGTGTTCAGCCAATAGGCCAGCGCACAATCGCCGAGGAACTTGTCGAGGGTGGCGCCGTGGGCATCAAGGATCTACTCCGTGATTGCGTACCAGGAGCCGATGATGGGCGCGAGTTGGTCTGGTTCCAGTTTTTCGGCGAGGGTGGTAAAGCCCTGGATGTCGCACACCAGGAGGATGGCATCGCACGACCGCACATCGACGATGGTGCGTCGGTGGCGGTGAGGTCTCCGGTCGGTATCGCTACTCCGGTGGCTTCGTTGATGAGTTTTCCCGTCAGTGCAGATTCAAGGTAGGGGGCCGCTGGGGGAATGACATACCCGCGATTCTCCATTCGAAGGGGGTCTCAAAGAGAGAAGGTCACTTCTTGGTCTTCTTCTTCAGTTGACCCGGCCGGGCGGAGGTCTTGGCTCCCTGCGGGCGCACCATCTTGCCGGTGGGGCGCTTGTTGGCCTTGATCTCGGCGAGGTGGGCGTCGTAGGCGGAATGCAGGCGCTTCACGATTTCGGGGTAATCTTTGGCCACATTAGTAGTCTCACCGATGTCCGCCACCGTGTCGTAAAGTTGTACCGGATGGGCAGAGGGCTGGCCCTTGGCAGCGCCTTGGCGACCGCCCTTGCCCTCCTTCCACGGGTAGAACTTCCACTTTCCGGAGCGCACCGTGCCTGGTCCGTGCATCAGGACGTAGTTTTCGTGCGGACTCTTCGCGTCTTTCTCACTTGTGATGAGAGCGCCGATGTCCACCCCGTCGATCTTGCGTTCCGGGAGCTTGCCGCCGCAGAGTTTCGCGAGAGTAGGCATCATGTCGATGGAGGCCGCCACCTCGGTGCAGACCGATCCGGCCGGGATGGTGCCGGGCCACCACATGAGGGTCGGTTCGCGAATCCCGCCGTCATAGACACTCCCCTTCCGGGCGCGGAGCGGAAGGGAGGAGCCCACCGCAGCGCCGTTGTCGCTGGTGAAGAGAACCAAGGTCTTTTCCGCGAGGCCGTTTTTCCTCAGCGTTTGCAGGATCTGCCCCACCGACCAATCCACTTCCTCGATCGCGTTGTGGATGACTTCCTTCTTCGGATCGTTGAACTTTTCCGACACCGCCAGTGGGCGGTGCACCATGGTGTGGGGAAGGTAGAGGAAGAACGGATTGTCCTTGTTGGCTTCAATGAAGCGAATCGACTCTTCGGTGTAGCGTTTCGTGACGGTGGTTTGATCAACCGGATACTCGATCACTTCCTCATTGCGCATGAGCGGCACCCAGTTGCGCTTCCTGTGGCCGGCTGCGACCTCCTCGCGGGTCAGGCCTTCGCGAACCACGAGGTCCTTGGCGAGCTTGTTGGCGGGATCGAGCCACATGTCGTTGGAGTAGGGAATGCCGTAGTAGGATTCGAAGCCCTGGTAGGTGGGAAGGCAGGGCGGCAGGTGGCCGAGATGCCACTTTCCGACGCAGGCCGTCTTGTAGCCGGCGTCCTTCAACATGTCGGCAAGCGTCACTTCTTCGGGATGAAGTCCCTCGGCACTGTTCGGGAAGAGGACCGCCTTCATGCTGAGGCGCTGGTAGTGGCAGCCGGTCATGAGGGCGGTGCGCGATCCGGAGCACACCGCGCAGCCGACGTAGAAGTCGTGGAAGCGCCGGCCCTCCTTGGCCATCTGGTTCAGGTGCGGGGTCTTGGCCTTGGTGCCGCCATTGAACTCCACATCCCCGAATCCCATGTCGTCGATGAAGATGATGATGACATTGGGCCGGGGGGCGGCCGCAAGGAGGGAGGTGCAGGTGGCGAGAAGCAGGATGAGAGTGCGCATGATGAGATGAGATGCCGTTGAGATTCGGTCTGGTCAACTTACAACGTGATCAGCGTCCCCATCCTTTCCACGGGCGCATCTTCAGCTCTGTCTTCTGGAATTGATGACCGGGCGGCAGGGCCGGTATTCTCGCTGGCGCCTTCGACCGCCTTGGCCAATCCAAAGTCGAGCACCTTCACCTCGCCCTCCGCGGTGAACTTGATGTTCGCGGGTTTCAGGTCGCGGTGCACGATTCCCTTCTCGTGGGCCGCTTCCAGCGCACTGGCAACCTGGCGGAAGACCGGCAGGGCCTCCGGCAGCGAGAGCGGCCCGCGTTTCAGCCGCTCCTGAAGTGTTTCATCCTCCACCAGCTCCAGCGCGATGGCCTTGGTGTCCTCGATCTCCTCGATCCCAAAAATGGAGGCGATGTGAGGATGATTGAGGGCGGCCAGTAATTGTGCGGCACGCTCAAAGCGCGCGAGGCTCTCTTTCCTGCCCGCAAAGGACTCCGGCAGGACCTTGATCGCGACCTCGCGGTTCAGCTTGGTGTCGCGCGCGCGATAGACCTCGCCCATTGCCCCCTCGCCGATTCGGCCGGTGACCTCGTAGTGGGCGATCCGTTCCATCTCCAAGACGGCCAGATGGATTGCGTTTCGATTGCGGGTTAGTCCAGGACCTTCAGGTGGATCGTAAACCATGCTCCGGCGTGGTCGAGGCACTGATCGAACCACCCCTGGCGATTGAGAAAGGCGTGCGGTGCGCCATCGATGGTGCGGAGGTGAGAGGGAATCTCGATCTCCATCATCCTTTTGCGGATCGTATCGCCACGAGTGTGGGCGCCGTCGTTCTGGCCGGCCAGGAACGCCATGGGGGGGTCGCTCTGGTCGAGGTGATGAAGCGGTGAGGCGAGTTTGTAGGTCGAACGCTTCTCCTCGAGGCTCCCCCCGAGAAACTGCCTCCAGATTTTTCCGCGGTCTTCCTGGGTGGTGATTTCAAGGAGGGTATCTTCCAGCAGGTCGCTCCGGGCCCCCATGGGGACCGCGCACTGGATGCTGCTGCTGAACTTCGCGCTGCCGCCGATTCCTTCCAGTTCAGCGACTCCACCGGAGGTGCCAAGCAAGGCCACCAGATGACCGCCGGCGGAGAGGCCGATCGCCCCGATGCCTTTCGGATCGACCCCGTACTTGTCAGCGTTGGCCCGCATCCAGCGCACTGCCGCCTTGCAGTCGTGAATGGCAGCCGGGAAGGGCGCTTCCCCGCTGAGACGATACGAAATGTTGGCGACCACGAATCCGCGGTCCGCCAGTCCCATTGCGAGATTGGCATGACTGCTCCGATCGCCTTTGAACCATCCTCCCCCGTGAATGCAAATTATGCCGGGAAGAGGGCCGGAGGCGTCCTTCGGTCGATACAGATCGAGCTCCAGCGTTCGCTCCGCGTAGCGCGCGTAGGTCAGGTTCTGGTGCACCTCGAGGTTCTGCACCATCTCGGTGGGGATCTTCGTCCGCGGCGGTGACTGTGACGGCTGGGGCGTTTTGACTTCTCCGGCGGGTCGAGCATCCCGCCGCATCTCATCCTGGAAGAGGATCGCCATGCCGCGCAATTTGCGTGTGATCTGCCCATTGCGCACTGGCTTCCTCTCGCCTGGATCGTCGGCGAGATTGTAGAGGGTCAGACTTGGATTCAGGTAGAGCTTCCATGGACCGGAGCGGACCGCCGCGAGAGCACCTTGGCTGCCGTGGTAGAAAAAGGCGTCACTGTACTCGCGGCGCGTGATGAGTGGCTTCCACTCGCCCGGCGGATTCCAGCTCCGGCGGAAGGGAACGGCGGCGTTGAGGGAGAGCTTCTCGTTTGGAGCAGGAATTCCCGCGGTCTTGCCCAGCAGGAGCGGGCTGATGTCCCGGCCATCGATCACGCGATCCCGCGGAACTTCGACTCCGGCAAAGCTCGCAAGGGTGGGGTACCAATCCATGGCATGCACAAGCGCGCTCGATTCAGCGCTTTTCGAAATGCCCACGCCCGGGCCCCACGCGATACAGGGCACCCGAAGTCCGCCTTCGTAGGTCGAGAGCTTGCGTCCCTGGATCGGCTGCTGCGCATTGCGCCCTGGTCCCCGGCCGTTGTCGGAGGCGTAAACGACGAGCGTGTTGTCGGCGAGGCCGTGTTTTTTCAGCGCATCCATGAGCCGCCCGACGTGATGGTCGAGCTCCTGGATCGCGTCCCCGTACTCGCCCCACTTCGATTTGCCCACGAACTCCGCGCTCACTCCCAACGGGTTGTGGAGCATGGTGTGGGGGAGGTAGAGGAAGAAAGGATGCTCCCTGTTCTTCTCGATGAAGTCGATCGCCTCATCGGTGTAGAGACGGGTCAACTCGTTCGGATCGGCGGGGTGCTTGACGACCTCACCGTTGCGGAGGAGCGGGACGCCACCCTTGTCCTCAAAGTAGACGACTTCGACCGGGTCGAGGTTGTGGAGCAGGCCGAAGTAGTGGTCGAAACCCTGTTGACGGGGAAGGAAGGGCTCGTGGAAGCCGAGATGCCACTTGCCGATACAGGCCGTGGCGTAGCCGTTTGCTTTCAGCAGTTCCGCGATCGTGAGTTCGTTTGGATGCAGACCATGATTTGAGTCGGCGCGATGCACCCATGTTGCCATTCCGACGCGTCGGGGATAGCAGCCCGTGAGGAGTCCGGCTCGGGAAGGACTGCAGATCGGTGCCGCAGCGTAGTAGTCCGTGAAGCGGAGGCCTTCCTTGGCAAGTTGATCAATGCGGGGGGTCTCAACTTCGGTCGCACCGTAGCAACCGAGATCGTAGTAGCCCTGGTCGTCGACGAAGATGAAGATGATGTTGGGCTGCTTCGCGGCCGATGCCGGATGCAGGATGCAGGATGCAAGATAGCAGAGGATGATGACGGGCAGGGTCTTCATGTCGAACTAGTCAAAGATTGGAATGAAGGTGTTGAAGGCCTTCTCGCCGAATTCGCCGGGATCGTTGAAGCGGCGGTGACGGTTGAGGGCATCGATCTGGACCATTTCTTCGCTGGTGAGTGCGAAATCGCAGATCGAGAGGTTTTCTTCGAGGTGGGGGACCGTTTGCGTTTTCGGAATGGCGACCGTTCCGCGCTGCACGGCCCATCGCAGGGCGATCTGAGCGGCAGTCTTTTGGTGGTTGGCAGCGATCTCCGTGATGACGGGATCTTTCAGCAAGCGCTCGTCCTCGTCCGCCATTCCGAGCGGAATGTAGGAGTCCGCACCCAGCGGCGAGAAGGCCGAGACCGCCACGTTTTCTTCGCTGCAAAAGCGCAACATGCGTTGCTGGGTGAGGTAGGGATGCAATTCGATCTGGTGGACGGCTGGCCGGATCGAGCAATAGCAAAGCACTTCGCGCAGCATCGAGATGTTCAGGTTGCAGACCCCGATGCGCTTCACGAGACCCGCCTTTTGCAGTTCTTCCATCGCACCCCATGTTTCGGAGTAAGGAACGGTGATGGGCTTCATCCCTGAGTTCTCGACGGCCGGATCGTGGAGCCACTCCGGCGGGTAGCGTTCCTCGAAGGGCACGAAAGCCAGCGCAATGGGAAAGTGCACGAGGTAGAGGTCGAACTCGTCAACTTGCAGGTCGCGCAGCGAGCGCTCGCAGGCCGCCCGCACGTGTTGCGGTTCGTGGTAGGTGTTCCAGAGCTTGGAGGTGATCCAGAGATCGTCGCGAGTGCAGAGACCGTCGCTGAGCGCGCTGGCGATCCCCGCGCCCACCTCAGGCTCATTCCCGTAGTCGCAGGCGCAGTCGAAGTGGCGATAGCCGATCCGAATGGCATCTTGAACAACCTGTGGTGCCAGCTCGTTCGGGATCTTCCAGGTTCCCAATCCCAAGGTGGGGAAAGCGCCGCCATCTGCGAGGGTGAGGGCTGAGAGGTCTTCGTTGGAGGTGGGCATGATGACTCGCTTGGGCGGAGCTTAGAGACTCAGCTCTGCTTGGCACCATCGAACTTGCGAAAGTAGCGAGGGATGCCGTGCCGCTACTCAGTGGACTTCGGGATCTTCTCCGAGAGTGGAATCTCCTTGCGCAGCATCTTCGCTCCCAGCCCACAGAGTCGCAGGTAGTGGTCGGAAGGGAGCCCTTCGAAGGTCGAAAACTTCGCACCGTTCCCCACCGGCGGAGCGTTCGTGCACTTGAAGATCGCGGTGCCCTCGTCCACCTCGTCGAACATCGCGACATAGACCATCTTGGCTTCGACCCGCCGAACCGCTGCGAACTGTGACCAGAGAAACTCGCCTTTGCGGCGCGGAATTTGGTTGAGCTTCCCGCCCTCCAGGTTGTGCCAGCTGAAGCCGGGATAGACCGTGGGCAGATAGTCGACCTTGTGCTGTCGACACCAGGCCAGGTCCGGCCGCCAGATCGTTTCGGCAAAGCTGGCCACTTCGTTCCCACTCCGATAGCGACCCACGTTCCACGGACTGAGAACATCGACTTGCTTCAAAAGATCGTGCAGGGCGGGGTCCGGTGCAGCATCGCGATCCAGTTTGCGCCACCCGCTCGGGACTCCGAGCATCACGCTGCATCCCTCGGCCCTCAGAAACGCGACCAGCTGTGCGCACTCCGCGAGCTTGTAGCGGCGGTTGTCGCCAAAGCCCACACCCCAGACCGCCACCAGCGGTTTCCCCCGGTGCTTCAGATAGGCATGATCCTCGCCCAGCTTCATCTTCTCCCGGAGCATGCGCCAGTCCTCCTGCACCCGGCTCACTTGACCGGCTCGCAGCCCGCTCAAGTCGTACATCACGGCGTAGGCGCGACCGTTGAGACGGGCTCCTTCGCGACAATGTGCCAGCACGACATCCTTGGGATGGCGCGTTCCCTCAGAGCGGAGCTCATTGGCAAAGCGCTGCACGAAGACCCCGTCGATCCCGTAGTCCCTCATCCACCGAAAGTGGCGCAGCACGGTCTTACGGTTGTGAGAGCTGAAGACCTCCGCGGGGCGCCCATTGGCATGGCGAAAGCTGGTGGCATAGCGTTCGTCGGGATCAAAGCCCGTCAGGTCCGGCCAGAGATCGACAGTCACGTTTCCCGGCCCGGGAATCCTCCCGCCCCCTCGCCCCCAGTGAACCCATCCCTGTTTGGCGCCGTCGCCCTCGCAACGGAACCACCCCTGGTAGCCGCACATGAGTTTTCCCTCAAGAGTGCTGGTGTCGACGGCGGCGGGCTTGCCATGCGTCTCGAGGAAGATCTTGTCCCCGTCTGAGAGCTTGGCCACGTCGAAGGTAAGGGGGCGGCCACTTGGCATGGTGACCGTGACCTTCCCGGTCTTCTTGTCGTAGGCCCTCAAATCGCCCTCGAACTTCTTGGTTCCGTCGGCACTGGTCCAGGTCCGGGCTGAGAGCAATCCGATTCCGAGAGTCGCAGCCAGGCCGACCGCAAGGAGATAGATCCGCTTCATGGGATCATGGGGATGATTCCCCGCAACGCTTGCAAAAAATTGTCATTGTCAGGCGGGGTCACTGGGCCCCTGGAAACGCTTGGAGCACCATCTCCGCTCCGGCGGGGATCAGCAAGAGCAGAGTGCCGCACGAGGAGGAGGCGGATGTGCTCGATGAGTTGCTCGATTTTATCAATCCTACTTTTTCTTCTGGTTGGCGCGGTGATGCGGTGAGTCCCTGGGGACGGCGCGAATGGGAGCGGCATCCGTTGGGATGGCCTGCGCGAGGCGCGCCTTCACCTTTGAGAGGGAAGGGTCCTGCGCGCGATTGGTAAACTCGTGAGGATCCTCTTCCAGGTCGTAGAGTTCTTCAAAGCCGTTGCCGTATTTGATGTAGCGATAGCGTGCATCGCTGACCCCGTGGGAGGGCGTCTTCTCGCCCCAGAACTGAAAGGATGTCAGGGAGGTCCGGTCGTGCTTGGTCGTTGGATCCTTGAGCTGCGGGACGAGCGAGACTCCATCGCATTGCTTCGGAATCGGGAGACCGACGAGTTCACAGAGAGTGGGATAGACATCGGTCAGGGTCGCGGGCTGACGAGTCTTCGCGCCGTCCTTGCTAACCCCGGGGGCGTGAATGAAAAGGGGCACCCGGGTGGTCTGGTCCCAGAGTGCGAACTTCTCCCAGTTTCCCTTCTCCCCGATGTGAAATCCGTGGTCACTCCACACCACGATGATGGTATTGTCCTTCATGTCGGGCGTGGCGTCGAGGGCATCCAGCAGGCGCCCCAATTGGTGGTCCACGTAGCTGATGCTCGCGAGGTAGCCCTGCATGAATTTCTTCCACTGCTTATTGTCAGTCACCCACTTGTGCCAGCCCTGTCGACCATGACTGTGCGCGTCCATTAGATCATCGGGCCGATGCTCGGGCAGTTTCACTTCATCAAGCGGATACAGATCGAACCATCGCTGCGGCACTTCCCACGGGATGTGTGGCCGGAACAAACCAACCGCGAGAAAGAGCGGCTTGCCGCCGGGCTCCTTCATTTGCTCGATCGCCCAGTCGGTGACGAGATGATCCCCATAGGTTTCCTCTGGATTCCTGAGCACCGCCGCCCCAAAAAGCTGACTTCCC
>JAYGGC010000262.1:0-8201 GCA_046581525.1 Roseibacillus sp.
AAAAAACAGGGCGTTCGAGGGCGCAGAGCGAGGAAATGCTCAGTCCCTGAGTAGGTCTCTTCCGTTCCAGGCGTACTGAATTCCGGAGACGACGGTGAGGGCGAGGGAGAGCCAGAGGAAGGTTGGCATGATCGGGAAGGAGGGATGGGCGAGCTTGGCGAGGAAGAATTCTTCCTGGCCGATGGCCTGCAGGAAGAGCCAGTGCAGGGCGGTGACGCAGAATCCGATTTGGAACCCGGTCTTCCACTTGCCACTCCAGTCGGCTGCGATGACGCGGCCTTTCTCGACTGCAATCTGCCGCAAGCCAGTCACGAGGAATTCTCGGGCGAGGATCACGACCACGACCCAGGCAGGGCAAAATCGTTGCCCGTGGGCGCAGAGAAAGATGTAGGCGGAGGCGGTGAGGACCTTGTCAGCAATGGGGTCCAGCAGCTTCCCAAGGGAGGTGACGAGGTTGAGCTTGCGTGCGAGGTAGCCATCGAGGAAGTCGCTGATGGCGGCCACAATGAAGGTGACCAGGGCGATTCCATAGCCGACCGGGCCGCCCCACGAAAACGCGATCACGAAGATGCCTGTCAGGATGAGGCGTGAGACTGTGATCGAGTTGGGGAGGTTCACCGCGCGGAGCTTGCGCGATCACAGCTGAGGGAGCAATAGTGAGGATGTGGCTGGTGGCAGTTTGATGGCGGGCAGCTGCCAGGGGTCGATCAAGTTGGTCCCGGAGGGCTGCTCGCCGATCCAGGCGGCGGTGGCGCGGAAGTCAACGCGAGCCCGGTTCTCCACAATTCGCCCGGTATCCTCTTCCCGTTGCCCGACCGGAGCATTGGAGTCGACCCAGGTGAGCCATCTCGCCGGGATCCTGCAGCTCGCGAGGTCGTTCCATGACTCCCCGCGCCACAATACTGGTCTCGAGCGGCGTCAGGTTGGCGGTCTGAAGAAATTCGGAAGCGCTCGCAAAGCTAGTTCGAGCCAGAGTGCTGCCCAGGCCGACGAGCAGACCGCCCCGCAGGATCTGTTCCTTGGTGGCTTGGCGCTGACTTACAATGAACTTGGATTTGGATCTCGGATGGGAGGAGAGTCTTGCTGGTCATCGGCAGCCTCCTTTTGGGCTGTTGACCTCCCGGATCTTCAGCTCTCAGCCAGCGCTCACGATGGCATGGAGCTCATCTCACACCTCGTCCCGAATCCCCCGCAGGAGCTTCGGATTCCGGCGCGGAGCCAGCCGAGGGGCACATAATCAATCAATCTTGATTTTCTGCATTACTTTGACATTATAAGTGGGGAGTTCCATGTTGCCCTACTTGGTCATGGGCATCCTCTTGCTGGGGGTGCTGGTCGTTGTTGCGGTGGCACTTGTCATCGCGACGTGGCGATTGCAGCTGCCCGAGGTGACAGGGGTCGAGGTGGACGAGTATCCACCCGAGCAATTGGATCGTCAGAAGAACCTCGGAGCCAAGATGGAAGAGGCGGGCTTCGTCTTCGTGGGAATGCAGCGGGAACGCCGCGGTCCGAAGTACGAAGTTTGGCAGGCTCTTTTCCGAACCGAAAGCGGAGCGGTGTGGGGCGTGGTGGAAGCGATGGCCAACGAGACGCCGCGCATTGTGTTTCACAGTTTCTTCGCGAACGGTCGGACGGTGACCACTTCCGACGGGGAGTTCGCAGACTACCGTGTGACGCCGGAGTGGCAGCTGACGGAGACCAAGTGCGACAGCCTGAGGGAACTCGCGAAAAGTCACCAGCAGCGATCGCTGGGAGCGGGTGCCAGGCCCCTTGCCCTGGAACTCGCCGCTGAGTTCCGCAAAAAGTACCTGGAAACGGCCCGGAGGGAGTTCACGAAACTGCAGGAGTTGGAATTCCTGAAGAGCGATCCGGAGGATGAGGACGCCTTCAGCGTGATTCCCTGGAAGGCGCCCATGATTGCGCTTCGCATGTTCCTCCACTCGAAGCGCTACCAGTGGGCCGAGCAGGGAGGTCGGCGCAATGAGCCGTCGTCCCGGGCCGAAGTGGATGCGGAGCAGGAGGAGCGCGAGAAGTACGGTGACCTGGGGGAATACAAGTACCTCGAGTACTACCGTCGTGACTTCCAGAAGGGGACGGCCCTTTCGCTCCTGGGTTGGACCCCGCGCGGCGCCATTCTCTTTGTCTCCATCATCTTGCTCCTCGTGATCTCCCTCGGGAGGGGCAGCCTGGATGCCCTCACTGCCATGATCATCCTCTGGGTTCTCCTGGTGCACGAGCTTGGGCATGTCGTGATGATGCGGATTTTCGGATACCGCGATTTCAGCGTCTTCTTCCTCCCCCTGATCGGTCGCTTTGCGGGAGCCAAGCGAGTCCGCGTGCCTTCCTGGCAGGAATTCCTCGTGCTCCTGATGGGCCCCCTCCCCGGACTGATCGTGGGTTGGTCCCTGCTCGTCTATGCCTTCTTTAATCCGAGTCTGCCTGTGTTCTGGCAGAAGGTCGGGCTGTGGGCGGCCTTGATCAACAACGTCAATTTTCTTGCGGTGCTGCCCTACGACGGTGGGCGCATCGTGAACCTGCTGATCTTCGAACGCATTCCTGCCCTTCGGGTCGTCTACCTGCTTCTCTCGGGACTGTCCGTGCTTGCGCTGGTGCTGGTAACCTCTCTCGCGATCGGTCCCTTCGCCCTGGCAGTTCTCTGGCCCTTCCTGATCATCGGAGTGTCCGCCTTCCTCGCCCTCCCGCACAACCTCCGTCTCGCCAGGATGGCGCCTTGGGCGAAGAAGAATCTTTCGACTGAAGACGACGAGACCGACGCGCTCATCAAGGCCATTCAGATCGTCGAACGGACCGACTCGGCCAAGGGCCTCGAGAAGCGGGGGTGGACAGACTATGTGGACTGTGTTGTCAGGCATGGCTGTTCCAAAAAGCTGGGAGTGGCGGGGACTGTGACGGCGATGGTTCTCTTCCTCTTTTGCCTGCACACCCCGCTTTGGGTGTTGGTCGGAGTGGCGCTTGGGGAAGGAAGCAAGGTCAGGAAAGAGCATGTTGCGGTGCAGCTACGCATCGACGGGTTGTCGCGGGAAGTTTCCTGGGGCGGTGCGGTGGTCACCAAGAAGACCCGTGCGGACTTGGAAGCTCTCCGCGACAATTATCTCGCCAGCCTGGCGACCCTTTACGCGGACGGGTTGAACTTTGGCGCGGACTCCTTCGACTACGATGCGCGTGGCATCTTCGATCCCTCCGAAGCGATTGAGATGGTGAAAAACCTGCGCTGGGATGAGGTCTCGACCTGGATTGTGGAAGAGGACACCACCGCGCGGCAGGAAACCGCCCGCGTCCTTGTGGAGGCCCTGATCGGTCAGGCCCGCGAGAAGGCCGCGGCCGGAAATTCCAGCGCCGCGATGATCGCCTTCAGCAAGGCTTATTGGGCCATCTCCACCTGCGAACCCAAGACCTCGCTGGGCGCCTGGATCGATTGGCTCTACCTCGAGCACGCGCTCTTGCTGGAGGTCGAGAACCTGGTGGCAAAACGCGGAATTCCGCACGAGGTCGGCGGCTGGTTCGCAGAGACCTTGCGCAAACGTCCCCGCTTTGAAGGCAAGAAACTCGCCCTCCTGCTCCTCTACGATTTGCAGGGGACCTCATTTTCCTACGGTCCCACGGCGGCTGGAGTGGATGCGGAAGTGCTGAGTTGGGAGGAGGTGATCTCCGAATCCGGATTCGCTCTCCGGCGATCCGAGGCCGACCGCGGCTTCCGGCGGGAAGGAGGCGAGACGCGCAGCGCGGTCAGCTTGTCCACTGTGATGGGCGCAACCCGGATCGTGCAGGGGCTGCCCACGCGAGAGGAATTCCGGGCAGGAATGCGCGTCGCCGAGCACTGGGAAGAGTGCAAGGAACTTGATCTCTCGGTGCTGGAGGTGTTGAGCGACCCTGAGCAGCAGGAGATTTGGAAGGCGCGGATCGATCGCATTCGGCGGTTGCAACACTATCGCCTGCTGGCGGTGGCCGCGCTCGAGATCGAGTTGTATGCCGAGGATCCCGCGGCCTTGTCACCGGCGGGCACGGTGAGACCGCCACTCCCGGTCCAGACCGCCCTGGTGAAGACCCCGGACAATCGCTTCGCGGTGACGAGCAAGGCTCCGGACGGCACCCGCTTCAGGTGGGAACTCTCCCCCCAGTTTGCCCGGCGGCGGCTGGCGAACTAGTCGAAAGTCGACTTGCCACGGCGTGGCACCGCGAAGACGGGAGGCCGAAGGGACATCAGTCGACAAACTTGGGATCGGTGAGCGTCTTGAGGAAGGCCACCAGCGCGGCCTTGTCCTCCACCCCCAGGCCCAGGCCTCCGCGGGGATGCTTGGCGAGGTTTGGATCGAGGGTGGGGCTGCGGTGCAGTCCGGAGTCGTAGTGCGCGACCACCTCCTCGAGCGTTTGGAATCGGCCGTCGTGCATGTAGGGTGCAGTCAGGGCGATGTTGCGCAGGGAGGGCGTGATGAAGCGATTGCGGTCGGAGTCCTTCTTGGTGACCCGGGCGAGGCCGGTGTCCTTGTCGTCCTTCAGGCCGTTGTTGTGAAAGCGGTGATCGGTGAAAAGGGCGCCGCCATGACAATGAAAGCAGTCCGCACCCTTGAGCCCGCGTCGTGGGTCGTACTCCATCATGAAAAGTTCGAATCCGCGCTTCTCTTCGATCGTGAGCTGCCCCTTTCCCTTCGCGGCGCGATCGAAGCGCGAGTCGTAGGAGGTCTTGGTGAGGAGAAACTGTTCGAGCGCGATGCCAAGCCGCTCGGGGGTGATCTCCGCAGTTCCGAAGGCTTGCTTGAAGCGTGCGGGATAAGAGGCCGCGCTCAGTTCCTCGATGACGTGGGGGAGGGTTTCGTGCATCTCGATGGGATTCTGGATCGGCTGCAGCACCTGCTCGCGGATGGAGGGGGCACGGCCGTCCCAGAAGAAGCGGTCCTTCCACGCGAGGTTGAAGAGGGGCATGGCATTGCGGGTTCCCAAGTCGCCGCTGTTGCCCGTGCTGAACTGGCTGGCGTCGGAGAGAGCGTGAGAGGGCTGGTGGCAGGATGCGCAGGACTGGGTGTTGTTTCTGGAGAGCAGGTTCTCGTGAAAGAGGAGCCCGCCGAGTTTCACGCGTTCGTTGGTGAGCGGAAAGTCGGAGGGCAGCTCTGGAATCGGGAAGCCGCGGGCAACGCGGAATCTGTAGGGAGTGCCCACCAGCTTGCGAGGGGGCGTGGCACTGGGATTCGGGGAGACCGCTTTGTCCTGGCGAATCGCGCGGAGCGTGAAGGCACCCTCAATTCGTTGCTTGAGGGTGGAGGCAACCAGGTCGTTCTTGCGCGAGTGAGTGGAGCTGCGTTCTGCGATCTCGAGCGCGGGCGCGGTGTTGAAGAGGCGGTCGACGTGAAACGCGAGCACCACCGTGGCGTCGCGCTCGGTGTTGAACGAAGCAGGCAGCGTGATCGCCATGCGATTCCATGTGTTGCCCAGGTGATAGGCGAAGCCACCGGTCTCCTTGTTGTCGCGCAGGTGACCTTCGAGTGCGAGGTAGATGTAGCCGCCCTGCGGGGTCCAATGCAGGTTGTTGAGGACCGGATTGAGAGGGTGTTTGGCGGGGTACTGGTTGGGATCGGCCTGGTCCGTTTTTTCGTCGGGGCCGATGTGGAATTGCAGGGTGGTATAGGCTGCTTTCGGAAGCCCTCCCAGGCTCACCGATGACACGCCCTGCGAGGCGTCGATGAAGGCGAACCAATTCTTGCGCTGGATCCAATTGCCCGACGAGTTGTTGTCGCCTCGGCGAAGGAGGCGCGGTTCGGAAAGGAGGTAGGAGAGGCGCGTCAGGTCGATCTTCTCACCGGAAGAGGTGGTCAGTTCGCCGGTGGGAAGCGCGAGGGGCTTGCCCTCCCAGAGGTGGTGGATCTCCAACGTGACTCCGCAAGAGGCGGGAGTGATGAGGGCGAGCGCGCAGGAGAGAATGGAAAAGCGCCGAAGCATGAGTTCCGAGAAGGATAGCCGTCCGGGGACCCGATGCCAATGGAGGACTCTAGGAGGTGAGACTCAGGGCTTGGGATACCGGTTGGTGGAAACCAGAGTGCGCTGCTGTTGACCTGGAGGGGCAAAGGTAACGTAGACCGCATGGTTTCCGGACGGCAAGGCGGAGGAATCGAAGGTGATGCTCACGGTCCTCTGGTTTATAGACACGAGGGTGGCGAGAGTGCCGGGAGATCCGATGCGAAGTTCCTGGATGGCATTCGCGGGCGGGAGGGGAGGGCCGGTGAAGGTCGCCGTGAAGGAATCACCACCGCCTCCAGAAGGTTGGCCTTCATAGTCGAATCCGGTCGCATCAAAGGGACTCATCCCGGTGCGAGCGAGACGGTAAAAGTAGCTCGAATCCGTGCCCGGTCGGCTCGGGTCGGTGACGGTGACCCCATTGCCTTGGGCTGTGAATTCCGCGTCCTTCTCGGTCCACTGATCCAAGTCCGCAGAGACCTCGAGTTGATAGGTCCCGCCTTCCACGCTCGACCAGGTGAGCACCACTGCGCCGCTGGGGTCGTCATAGGTGATCGACTTGGTTTGGTCCGCCATGTTCGGCCCTCCCTGGAAGATGTTGGTGACCACTTCGGTGATCGAGTTGACCGACGAACCGGTGGGGGTCCCGAAGTATTCGCGACCGATGCTGTATGGAAAGATGGGCGTGCCGTTGGGATCAATGCAGGTGAAGTAGGCCCAAGTGCCGGCGGGAAACTCTGGAGTGACACAGAAGCGCACGTTGTGTTCGCTCAGATCGAAGTCGATTCCAAGGGTCATCCCGAGGTCGCCCTTGTAGTCGAAGTCCTCCATGTAGCGGCCGAGGACGTAGGACTCACCACCAAGGTTGGCATTCACAGCGGGGCCGATCTGGCTACCGGTGAGAGCCGGTCCCACCCCCTGAAAGCGCACCGCCCAAGCCGGGAAACTGTTGCGCGTCGCGCCGGGAGCCAGGTCGATGCGCACCTGAAAGCCCGAGATCATGCGACGGATGGGGCTCTCCCCATCATTGGGGTCGGAGTAGCCATAGGGGCCGTAAATCGGAAGGCCGTCGGCCACCCAGCCGATGATGGGAGAGTGCCGGCCGTTGAAGCGTTCGGTGTAGGTATTGTTCGCGACCTCGAAGTCGACGCTGTCACCAAGCGCGAATCGAAGAGCCGGAGGATTGACGTGATAGTGATGAAAGTTTCCGGCCTGGTGGGCCATCGCGGCGTCAAAGGTGACCCCTTCATTGTGCCAGGCGTCGCGGGTCCAGAATCCGTCTCCCCGACCGAGCCGGTTCATGGGGGTGGCATCCTGTCCTCCCGAGGAGGAATAGGAAAAGGTATCCGTGCCGTCGAACTGGGCGACGCCGTCGACAAAGTAGCCGATCGCTCCCGGCGGGGTTGGAGTCTTGTTGACGGGAATGATTGGCAGGCGGGGAAAGCGGAAAATCGCAGAGACGTTGGACGGGTAGTTTGGAAAGATCTGCGTCTTGGCGGCATTGAGATACCATGGTCCCATCACGTGGCCGGCGGCCAGGCCGGTGCTGTGGACATAGACCCAGTCGTTGGAGGCATCGATCTGATGAACCCCGGCGTAGGTGGGTTGGGCTTGGTTGCCCCGGCCGTGGCTCCAGGATGTGACCGCATTGCCCGCCGCTTCGTCGGCGGTGGTCTGGTAGATCCGGGCGTAGGCGCCCGACTCCTCGGTATACCAGGAGCTGATCAGGGGATCGGCCTGGGCGGCGAGAGGGGCAAGGGCAAGGGCGAGGAGAGCAAGAGAGAGGTTGGTCTTCATCGTTCGGTTCAACTGGTTGACGCCATGTGTCGAAAGCGATGCTCGTTAGGGGAGCATGTGAAACAAGGGCTCTTTTGTTAAATCTGTGTAAACCGGGGACTCCTGGGGTTCAGCCCCGCAGTTCGTCCTGGAGGCCTGGCGTTCAGCGGAACCTGATTGGGCGCTCGCAATCGACACGGGTAAACTACCCGGGTTCAAGGCGAGCGCGCGGGGGAGGGCGAGGAATCCCGCAGGGTGAGCAGGTAGGTCACGAGGTCGGCCATCTCGCGCTTGCTGAGGACTTGCCGGAAGGGTGGCATGGCGCTGGGTTGGTCGGGAAGTTGGCCGCGCGACTCGATCACGGTGGCATCCGGATTGAGGATCGACTGATAGAGATACTGCGCGGCGGTCTGGTTGGGCGCGCGGCCCACGGCGAGGGTGGCGATCTCGGCGAGGTG
>JAYGGC010000214.1:0-7153 GCA_046581525.1 Roseibacillus sp.
ATTTCATGGTTACTTGCCTTGAGTTACATGGCCGGTCTTCTTGTTCGTGAAGGTGTAGGTGTTGGGGTCGAATTGGAAGGCGCGTTTGGTGAGCGCTGGTTTGGCCGGTGCTGCCGGGATCCATTTGGCGAGTTGTCTCACGAGATGAGCGTAGCCGTGCTTGCCGAGGACCGCGCCGTCCTCGCGGCCTTCCAGGGCGACAAGATTGTTCCATTCATTGGGATCGGTATCGTGATCGTAGAGTTCCTCCTCGCCATTCCTATATCGAATATAGCGATAGCGCCCGGTGCGGATGGCGAGGTGTCCGGTTTCCTCGACGATGACGGCAGGGCGAGCGCGCTTCTTGTTTGGATCGCGCATCCAGGGCACGAGGCTGAGGCCGTCGAGGTCTTCAACGTCCGGCAGCCCGCAGAGTTCGATGAGAGTGGGGTAGATGTCGATGAGGCTGACGGCCTGGTTGCATCGCTGGGCAGGATCGCCGACATTGGGCGCAACGACAATGAAGGGGACGCGGGTCGCTTCCTCCCAGAGCGTACGCTTGTGCCAGTGACCCTTCTCGCCGAGGTGCCAGCCGTGATCGGACCAGAGCACGATGATGGTGTTCCTGGCGGCGGGACTCTTGTCCAGGGTGTCGAGAACGCGACCAACTTGAGCGTCGGCGAACGAGATGCTTGCGAGATAGTGACGGACGGCAGTCTGCCACTTGCCGGTCTTGCGGATGCGGGCAAGGTCCTCAGCCTTGCGCAAGGCGAGTTTCCTCCCGGGCGCGGGGACGTCGGCGAGGTCGTCCGGTTTGTTCTCGGGAACGACGACCTGGTCGAGAGGATAGAGGTCGAGAAATCGTTGGGGAATGTACCAGGGCATGTGGGGGTGGAAGATGCCGCAGGCGAGGAAGAAAGGAGTTTTCAGGGTTGGGAGCTCAGTATCGAGAAAGTTGATCGCGTAGTCGGCAGTGACGGCGTCATCGTATTGGGATTCTTCGAGAGGGGGGACCCCCCAGTCAGCCTCGCCGGAGTAGAGCTTGATGCCGGCGTAGGGAAACTCCCCGGGGGTGGGCTGGGACCTGGTCCAGGGGTAGAGCGGGGCGGAGCGAATCCAGGCGTTGTCGTTGAAGACCAGGCGATGATAGTCGTCCCACTGGTTGGGCGGATTGTTACCTGCGGTGTGATGGTAGATCTTGCCCGCGCCGATCGTGCGGTAGCCATTCTCGCGGAAGTGGAGCGGGATGGTGCGCAGGTTCGGGTGGTTGGGTTTCCACCAATGCTGGTTATTGTAGATGCCGGAGGTGGTGGGGAGGAGGCCGCTCAGCACGGCGGCACGGCTGGGGCAGCAAACCGGCGCGGCGGTGTGGGCGTTGGTAAAGGCAGTGCCCCTCGCGGCGAGGCGATCGAGGTTGGGGGTGTGGACCTTGCCGGGGTAGCCGCCCAGGAAGCCGACCCAGTCGTTCATGTCATCGACCGCGAGAAAGAGGACGTTGGGGCGCGCAGGCTGAGTGCGCTGGTCTTGGGGATAGGCGGCCGCGGTTCCGAGGAGCAGGAAGGCCAGGGCCAGGCGGGACGGAGACATGAGAGCAATACTACGCGGATTGCTCATCAGGCTTGCGTCTCATTGTCGCGGCGCCAAGCCAGGTGCACTGGCTGGGACCTGGGATTGGCGTCTACTTGGAGAGAATCCCGATCATGGCTCTGGCGGCGGCATCTCCCACCAGGCAGTAACTTTCGGCGCTGTTGTGCCAGTGGCTCTTTTGGCGCCCTGGTTTGTGTATCTGGAACTGCCGGGTCTCCACCGCCACGCAGCGATCATACTTGGCGGCGGCCTTCACCTGCGCCGGTTCGATGTTCCTGGCCAATCCGCCGGCGACGCCCGTGGCGTCGGGACCGCCCATCCCACTGGTGGCAATCACGAAGGGCAGCTTCCCGTTGCCGAGATCCTTGCGCATGTTCTCGATGAAGTGCGTCATGTTGTTCTCGTATTCCTGGGAGAACTGCCTGCTGCAGCCGTCGTTCCATCCCTGGTGCCAGAAGAAGCCGGCGATTTCGTATCCTTGTCTTCCTAACTTGGGAAACTCCTTCTGGAGGTTGGACAGGACGTCGTGAACTTCGGAGAGGACCTGTCGATAGCGCGATCCAAAGGTCGCCTTGTATTCCTCCAGAGTGAGAGCGGGGTTCTTTTTCTTCGCCTTCGCAAACATCTCCTGAAGCACGGGACCATCCGGCAGGCCGGATCCGGGGGGACGGAAGGTCATGCCAATCGCCTGGCCGCCCCAGGCGCACTTGATGAGAAGCACCGGCTCCTTGAAGTGGTTGCCGAGAACGTGGCCGAAGGCCAACTCCGGTCCAATGCTCTCCGAATTGGCTCCGAGCCCGGGCTTGAGATTCGACTTGGTGACCTCGCCTTTGCCGCTCTTATGGAAATACCAGACGTCCTTCCGTTCCGCCCACTTCTCACCATCCACGAGGTAGGCGAACTGCTTCTGTTTTGCGGCGTGGGGAAGATCCCCTTCTTTCCCCATCTCGATGCGCCCGTGGCCCTGCATGTTCGATTGTCCCGCCAACACGAACACTTTGATGGGCTTGGAGGCATCGATCTCCTCTGCGAAGCCGGTCGCTGGCGAGAGCAAGCCGATGAAACCAAGGAGGGAGAGGATCTTGCGGGGAGTCATGATGAAGAAGCGACGATACTACGAAGAGGGCGGGGCGAAATTGCGGAATAGTCGGTCGAATTCAAGGAAGAGGTGACTGCCTGCGGTCAAAGCGGGAGATTGCGCGTCAATTGGAATGGAATCCCCGCCGTTGATCTCCCAAGATTCCGTCCGGACGATGAAGATCATTTGCCTCCTCCCCATCCTGGGCTTCGCCCTGACCTCCCTCAGTGTTGCTGCCGAACGTTCCTCCCGAAGACCCAATATCGTCATCATCGTGGCGGACGACCTGGGTTGGGGGGACGTGGGCTATCATGGAGGTGACATCGCCACGCCGAACCTCGATCGACTCGCGAAGGAAGGGGTGAGACTGGAGAACTGGCACGTTTGTCCGTTGTGTTCTCCGACCCGGGCGGGCCTGATGACCGGGCGCTGGCCGATCCGTTATGGAATGGGGGAGTCCGTCATTACCCCGTGGCGGAAGTGGGGATTGCCGACCACCGAGCGCACCATTGCGGATCTCCTCGGCTCGGCGGGCTACCAGCGGCGCGGTGCGGTGGGCAAGTGGCACTTGGGACACTACAAGAAGGAGCTGCTTCCCCTGAACCGTGGATTCACTTCCTTTTACGGGCACTACAACGGGGCCTTTGACTATTTCACGCATAAGCGGGAGGGAGAGTTGGACTGGCATCGAAACTTCGAGACTTCGCATGATGAGGGCTACTCGACGGATCTGATCGGCCGGGAAGCGGTAAAGTTCATCGCGGACAGCCCGGGAGACAAACCCTTCTTCCTCTACGTTCCCTTCAACGCGCCGCACGATCCGATGCAGGCGAAGAAGGCGGACCTCGCCAAGTACGCGACGGTGAAGGACGAGAAGCGCCGGATCTATTCCGCGATGGTGGACTCGATGGACCAGGCGATCGGGGTGGTGCTGAGTGCCCTGGCGGAGAAGGACATCGCGGAGAATACCTTTGTCCTTTTCTTCAGCGACAACGGCGCGTTGCGGTGGGGAAACAACAAGCCGTGGCGGAGCGGGAAGGGATCGGTCTACGAGGGCGGGGTGCGCACTCCGGCCCTGGTGCGCTGGCCGGCGGGTGGGCTCGAGGATGGTGCGAAGATCGACGGGATGATGGGAATGATCGATGTCTACCCGACCTTGAAGCGGCTCGCAGAGGTCAAGTCCAAGGATCGCAATCGGATCGACGGCATCGATGTCCTCGACGTGATGCGAGGGAAGAAGGATGCTCCCAAGCGGGATTGGTTCAGCTACATCGCACAGGGCCGGCCGGAGCAAATCGCGCTCTGTGATGACACCTGGAAGTTGGTGGTGACCGGCGGCAGTGTTCTCGATGTCAGACTGGATGATGATGGCCCGAAAGGACCCAAAGTGGAACTCCTCCACCTCGATCGCGATCCCGGGGAATCGACCAACCTGGTCCAGGAGCATCCTGCTGTTGCGGCAGAAATGCTGAAGCGACTGCAGAAATTCCGGCGGCTCAAGACCGATGGAATCCCGGATTTCCTGGAGGGGAAGAAGGGCTTCGTGGCGCCGGTGGACTGGGTGATCGAGTAGCCGGCATTACGCCAGCAATGCTAAGAGCGGGCCGCGGAAGAGAGAATACTCATTTGTGAAAATCTGTTTCGTCACGACGCACGTTGCTGTTTGGTCGCAGGGCCCAACGTGTCTCTGTCCGGGCCTGTTCTTCGAACGGTTGCCGGTCGCAACGGACTAGTGTTCAGGGATGAACTGCCATGGAGGCGGATCCTCAGCAGGACAATAGTTGACGGCAGGAAGCATTGCCCAATGGTGGGGACGTCCGATCATGAAGCTAACTACTCATATTGTTCCTCTGGCCGTCCTGTCAGCCATCTCCACGAGTCCATTCGCGCTGGCTCAGTTTTCCTTCACTGATGAAACCGATCTTCTAAGCGGAAACGTCAGGAGCGGCGTGCCAATGGCAGTGGCCGATATGAATGGTGACGGGCGGGACGATTTGGTGCGGCTGCACGATACGCGCACCCTGAGCATCGAGTACCAAGCTGCGCCCGGGGCACCCTTCACTTCATTTACCATTGGAAATCTGCCGCAGCAGTCGAACTGGGCGATCTGTGTGGCCGACGTCGATCGCAACGGATTCAATGACATCTTTGCCGGACCTTCGAGGGGAGGGATCGTGCTGCTCAAGGCGGATGGCGCGGGTTCGTCGTATTCGCTCGAGACTCTGCCGGAGAGAGACATCTTCGTGCAGGGTTCGGTTTTTGCGGACTTCGACAACGATGGCAACGTGGACATCTTTGCCTGCGACGATGACGAGAATAACCAAGTCTATCGCAATGATGGCGCAGGAGGATTCACGCTGGATGCTTCGTTAATTAATACGCTCCTGCCAGCCGGGGTAGCGAGCGGAAACTACGCAGCGATCTGGACGGACTACAACAACGACGGTCATAATGACCTCTACCTCTCCAAGTGTCAGCATGGGGTCACCAGCGCGAGCGATCCACGCCGGATCAACCGTCTCTTCCGGAACAACGGGAACAATTCGTACGCGGATGTCGGGCCCGCAGCAGGACTGGCCGATGGGGCGCAGACGTGGTGTGCCGACTTTGCGGACATCGATAATGATGGCGACCTCGATTGCTTCATCCTGAATCACGGGACGGGAAGCTCGAAACTGATGGAGAACAATGGAGCGGGCACCTTCACCAACATCACGGCGGGCAGCGGCTTGAATGGAATCGCCTATTATGGCCTGCAGGCGCTCTTCCGGGATTTTGATAACGATACCTTCATGGATCTCCTGGTCTGCGCCTCCAACCTGGCAGGTGAGGATGCGACCTATCGTCTCTATCGGAACAATGGCAACCAGACCTTCACAAGCATCCCCAATGTCCTCTCCGTGAAGAACGGTGGTCCGATCTCGTACTTGCATTCGTGCGCCCTGGGCGACCTCAACCACGACGGGTTCGTCGATATTTATGGAGGGAGGGGCACTTCCTTCAACAGCCCTTCGTCGACCCGGCGTGATCTCCTTTTCCTCAATGATGGCAACGCCAATCACTTTCTCGCGGTGCAGTTGAAGGGGCGCATGTCGAACTCCAATGGGATTGGTGCGCGTCTCGAGTTGCACGGAGCGTGGGGAGTGCAGTTGCGGGAGGTCCGTGCGGGGGAAGGCTATGGCATTCAGAATTCGCTCACCAAGATTTTCGGGTTGGGATCCACGACCGCGATCACCAAGCTGGTGGTGAGGTGGCCTTCGGGGGTGACCGAGGAAATCCTCGCCCCGGCCGCTGACCAATTCCTGCAATTGGTGGAGGGCGACGCCCTGCCGCCCGGGGCCTTCACCACGCCGGGGGTGGTAAGCAGCCTGACCGCCACTGCCGAGGTGGGGACGCCGTTGGCATTTAGGGTGAGTGCAGACAACCTGGCGCTCTCCTATTCCATTCAGAACGGCCCGGCGGGCATGACGATCGATTCCGAAAGCGGAGTCCTCAGCTGGACCCCGACCACCGAGGGTGTCGTCACGGTGGAGGTCAGTGCCACCAATCCAGCGGGCACGGATACGGAGACCCTCTCGATCGCGGTGGAGCTTCCACCTCCGCCCCCGGACTTTGCGTCTGCGATCAACAACAGTGAATTGGTATTTTCCACTTCGGAGGATTCGCCGTGGTTCACCCAGACTGCGGAATCCCGGACCGACGGTGAGGCCCTGCAAAGCGGATCCATCGGGAACAACGAACGTTCCTTCGTGGAGACGGTGGTAACGGGGCCGGGACAACTCGAGTTTTGGTGGCGGGTGTCGTCGGAAACGGATTATGACTTCCTCAGTTTTCTCGTGGACGGAGGCAAGATTGAGGAGATCAGCGGGGACGGGAACTGGCTGATGGTGAGTTATTCGGTTCGGGCTGGATCGCACACCCTGACCTGGGCCTACGAAAAGGATGGATCGCTCGATGAGCAGGATGATGCCGGCTATCTCGATGAGATTTCCTACGAGGCGACCGACAGCGATGGGGATGGCCTGCGGGATGATTGGGAAGTGTCCAACTTCGGTGACCTCTCGCAATCCGGAGAGCAGGATCCCGACGGGGATCGGCGCACGAACCTGGAAGAACAGGCCGCGGGCACCGATCCGAATGACGTGACCTCGCTGCTGCGCATTCTTTCCGTGACGTCGCAGCCGAGCGGGGCGACCGAGGTTGTCTTCCAGAGTGTCCCGGGCAAACGGTATGTCATCGAAGGAGCCGCGCAGCTCGAGGGATTTGTGGCGATGACCGCAGCAATCACGGCTGACGGAGCGACCACCTCGCACCAAGTGGTCCTGCTCGCTCCCGGGACCGAGACACCAGTCACCTTGTCGCCCGCCGATGCGATCGGAAAGGCCCTCGTCCCCGGGAGCGATCTGGGGACCCTGTGGCGGGGCGGTGACGAGGTCGCCTTTGAGGCCGGGGGCGGGGATGACACCTGGACGGAAGGCCCCCTGGGGATTGGCTATGACCAAAATACGA
>JAYGGC010000078.1:0-55449 GCA_046581525.1 Roseibacillus sp.
CCACCGGCCCCCACCACCACCGGAAGGCTCAAGCAAACTCCCGAGACACCATACATCTCATTGATCTCGATGCTCAGCGGAAGGGTCCGCTTCTCGTCGAGAAGGATCGACTCAATCGTGGCCGCCGCCGCTGCCGCAACCGCATAGCAAGTGTGCCCCTTCAGTTTAAAGACCTCCAAGCCCGACCCCACCGTGCGGGCGAACAATTCCCGGCGTCGCTGAGTATCGGCGATCGGTTCCCCTCCCGCCTGCGCCAGGCTCATGGCGGGAAACTGCGTGTCGCCATGTTCTCCGAGCACATAGCTTCGCAGATCGTCGGGATGGATCGCCAGTTCGTTCGAGAGGGCATCGCGAAAGCGCGCCGAGTCAACCAGGGTTCCGATGCCGACCACCCGCTTGGCTGGAAACCCGGTCAACTTCAACGCCTGCCAGGTCATGACATCCACCGGATTGCTCAACATCACGATCTTCGCCACGGGCGCGACCTTTGCGATGGTCGGCAGGAGGGTGCGCATGAGGGCCACGTTTCCTGCCGCCAGATCGTTCCGGCTGTTCAAGCCCGGCTTCGCCACTGAGGCACAGATGGCCACCACCTCCGAATCGTGGACATCTTCCAGTCCTCCCGCCCTTACCTCGAGTGGCACTCGCAAGAACGCGTGCGCGTGATTCAAGTCCATCGCCTCTCCCCGGGCCCGGTCGCGATTTGAGCCCACCAGGACCAGTTCACGCACAACCCCTTTCAGGGCGAGGGTGTAGGCCAGCGCCATCCCAACCCGTCCGGGCCCCACGATCGATACCTTCACAGTGACAGGATACTCGCCCTCTCATCACCTGTCCATAGCAGCGGCGTGATCTTCGGAATTGCCCTCCCATCGCAAACGCGCACATTGCCGCCCGTGCCAGAGGTGTCTCCAGCTTACGTCCTTGATCTCGCGACCATTCGCCGCAACTGCGAGATCCTTGCCGGGGTCAAACTGCAGTCGGGATGCAAGATCGCCCACGCACTGAAAGCCTTTGCGGTTCCACAAACCTTCCCCCTCTTGCGCGGCACTCTCGACGGCTGTTGCGCCTCGGGTCTCTGGGAAGCCCGGCTCGCACATGAATTTTTCGGCGGCAGCCTGCTCACCTGCGGGCCCGCCTACCCCGACACCGATGACGAACTTCTCGATCTCAGCTCGCACCTCGATTTCAATTCCCTCAGCCAGTGGGAGCGCTGGCGCGAGCGCGCCACGAGCCACCCCCGCTTCCAGTCGGGCGACCTCAAGTTGGGACTCCGCATCAACCCCCGCTGCTCGACGGGCGACACTCCTCTCTACGACCCCTGTGCCCCCGGTTCCCGCCTGGGGATACCCCCCGAACACCTCGCGGGCGCTGACTTGACCGGACTCAGTGGTCTCCACGTTCACACTCTCTGCGAACAAGGCAGCGACGACCTTGAGCTCACCCTCGATGCGGTCGACCACCACTTCGGCGAGTTCCTCCGCCGCGACCAATTCACCTCGCTCAACCTCGGTGGCGGTCACTGGATCACGCAACCCGATTACGACCTCGATCTTCTCCTCCGACTCCTCGAGCAGACTCGCACTCGCTACCAACTCGAGGAACTCTGGCTCGAACCCGGCGAAGCCGCGGTCCTGAATGCGGGCACCCTCCATACCACCGTGCTCGATCTCTTCCGAAACGAAGATACCCACCTTGCCATCCTCGACGTCTCGGCCACCGCCCACATGCCCGACGTTCTCGAGATGCCCTATCGGCCCGAGGTCACTCTCCAGGGCACTCCGACCTCACCCGCCGGCATGCATCTCTACCGCCTGGGCGGAAACACCTGCCTCGCCGGCGATGTCATTGGTGACTACGCCTTCCATCGTCCCCTCGTGGTCGGCGACCAAATTGAGTTCCTCGACATGGCACAATACACCATGGTGAAGTCCACCTTCTTCAACGGCGTTCCGCATCCCGCCATCGTCCTCCGCCACGAGGACGGAACGCTCGAGACCATCCGCGAGTTCGGCTACGCTGATTTCAAGCAACGCAACGCATGAGCATCACCTCGCCTGCCGTTCCCTTCCTGGAATCATCGCCCACCAGCACCCCGGGCGCCCCTGCTCTTCTCGGCGTTCCCTATGAAGGCACGGCCTGTTTCCGCAAAGGCACCGCCCGGGGTCCGGACGCCATCCGCGAAGTCTCGGATGGCCTGGAATCCTACTCGCCTTTCCACGATCGCGACCTGCGGGACACCTCCTTTGCCGACCTCGGAAACGTCACCCTTCTCGTCGACGACCCCGAGGGTGTCACCAAGCACCTTCGTGAGGTCTGTCGCAGTCTCTTTCAGGAACAGGTCACGCCCGTCCTCCTTGGCGGCGAACATTCCTTCACGCCCGGCGCGGTTGCCGCCGCTCTCGAAGTGCATCCCGAACTCGCGGTTCTCCAACTCGACGCACACGCCGACCTCCGCGAAGAGTGGACCGCCACAAGGTGGAGCCATGCCTGCGCCATGCGTCGCATTCTCGACCTCCTCCCTTCCGACCGCCTCCTGCAGTGCGGCATTCGCTCCGGAACGCGCGAAGAGTTCGCTGAACTGCGCGAGTCCAATCGTCTCGTGGCGCCCGACGCGATCGACCTGCATGACGCGCTCAAAGCCTTGGGCTCCGCGCCCCTCTACCTCACCCTCGACCTCGACATTTTCGATCCCGCCCTTCTCCCCGGCACTGGGACCCCCGAACCAGGCGGAATCGATTGGCCCATCTTCGAATCTCTCCTCGCGGTCATCCCCTGGTCCCGGGTGGTGGCCTGTGACATTGTCGAACTCGCTCCCGCCCTCGATCCCAGCGACTGCTCCGCCATCCTCGCCGCAAAAATCGTGCGCGAGATCGTGCTCGCCCTGGCTCACTCGAAATAAAATCACCTCCGCATTGGCGCCAAGCTCAAGAACACGGACGACCCCCACCTGACCATCATCGTGCAACCGCCCTTCCCGGGACGGCAAGTTCATCGTCCTCCGCATCGACGGCGGTGCCAAGGTTCTCCGCTGGGAACAAGTTCCCGACGACATCAAGGCCCTCCTCCCCGAATGACCAGTCGCCCTATTCCCAGAGCACCACGGCGTTGGCAGCCGCATAATTCTTCGCGTGGGTCAGGCTGATCTTCACTTGCTGGATCCCGTTCTCCTCGGCAAAGGCCTCGCCTCGCCCATGCAAGACGAGTTCCGGCTCGCCGGACTCACGCCGACACACCTCCATGTCCTGCCAGCCGAGTTTTTCTCCAATCCCAGTCCCGAATGCCTTGGACACCGCTTCCTTCGCAGCCCAACGCGCGGCGTAATGAATGGCCGGGCGCTTCTGCCGCCCGCAGTAGGCTCGCTCCCCTGCGGTGAAGATGCGCTCCAGGAAGCGATCGCCAAATTCTTCCACCGCTTCCTCGATGCGCTCGACCTCGATCACGTCGATTCCAATTCCGAAGATTTTCATCACGCTTCAGGGTAGCCTGCCATGAGTTCCACCATCTCGCGAACCGCTTGCTCCAGACCCACCGAGATGGCCCGTGTCACGATGCTGTGCCCGGTGTTCAGTTCGACCAGGTTGGGCACCGGAAAGAGCTCTGAAAGGTTATGGTAGTTGATCCCGTGCCCGGCATTGATCTGCAACCCGAGTTCCTGCCCCAACCTGGACGCGTCTGCCAGGCGGGCCACTTCCGCCACCCTCTCCTCGCCTTCCGCGTTCGCAAAACACCCGGTATGCAACTCGATCATCTCCGCTCCGAGCTCTGCCGAGGCCTGCACCTGCTCGCTCTCGGGATCAATGAACATGCTCAGCTTGCTCCCCGCCTCCTGCAAGGTCGCCACCGTGGTGCGCAGACTTTCCAGCTGCCCCGCCACATCGAGACCACCCTCGGTTGATATTTCCTGCCGATTCTCCGGCACCAGGCACACGAAATCCGGTGCCAGCTTCAGCGCGATCCCAACCATCTCAGCCGTGCTCGCCATCTCAAAGTTGAGCGGCAATTCACACTCTGCCATTACATCGCGCACGTCCTGCTCCTGCACATGCCGGCGATCCCCCCGCACATGCATCGTGATCGAATCCGCCCCTCCCGCCTTCGCAGCCAGTGCCGCCTCCAGCAGGCTGGGCTCCGCATTTGGCGAGTCCAGCATGGTCGCATAGCGCGCCTGCCGCAGCGTGGCCACGTGATCGATGTTCACTCCCAGGAGCAGTCCCATGACGCGGACCCTAATTCAGAATCGGAAATCGGAAATCGCAATTCGTCGCTAATGTCGGAAATGCCGGTGGCCGGTGAATACCATCGAGAGGCCCGCCTCGTTCGCGGCCGCGATCACTTCCTCGTCCCGCACCGAACCCCCGGGCTGAATGCAGGCCGTCGCACCGGCCTCGATTGCGGCTTCCAGGCCATCTGCAAAGGGGAACATCGCGTCCGAGGCGATCACGCTCCCCTTCAGGGAAAGTCCGGCTTCTTCGGCCTTCCACACCGCGATGCGCGAGGAATCGATCCGGCTCATCTGGCCCGCTCCGATCCCGATCGTGCGGTCGGTGGAGGCAAAGACGATGGCGTTCGACTTTACGTGTTTCACCACCCGCCACGCGAAGCGCATGGCCTGCAATTCCTTCTCGGTGGGCGGCCGTTCAGTGACGACCTTCTCCTCGAGCTTCTCGAGGCCCATCACGGTGTGGTCGCGTTCCATCAACATCAACCCGCCGGGAGCGGAGCGAATAAGCGGTTCCTTCTTCGCCTGTTGGTAAGCCTCGTGCATCTTCATAAGACGGAGGTTCTTCTTCTTCTGGAGGATCGCACGCGCTTCGGACTCGAAGTCGGGGGCAATGATCACATCCGTGAAGATCTCCTTGATCACGCGGGCCAGGTTCTCAGTGAGCGGACGATTGCAGACAATCACGCCGCCAAAGGGCGCCTGGCGATCGGTCTCAAAAGCCTTCTGCCAGGCTATGCGCAAGTCTTCGTCGTCCTGCCCCACTCCACACGGATTGGTGTGCTTGAGAATGGCGACGGTTGGCCGGCGAAAGTCGAGAATGAGATCTGCGGCCGCCTCGATGTCGAGGATGTTGGTGTAACTGAGCTCCTTGCCCTGCAACTTGCTGAAGCAATCGGCGAACGATCCGTAGAGGCGCGCCTTCTGGTGCGGATTGTCTCCGTAGCGGAGGTCGCGGTCGAGCGGCAGGGTGATCGAAAAACAGGCCGCCGTGCTGCCGTCGCACTTCCCGAGGTAATTTGAGATCGCGGTATCGTAGGAGGCCGTGCGCCTGAACACCTTGACTGCAAGCTCTTCGCGCAGACGCAGGCTGGTGTCGCCGCTGTGCTCCCGCATTTCATCGAGCACCCGGTCATAGTCGGCGGACTCGGTCACCACTGTGACAGAGCTGGCATTCTTGGCCGCGCTTCGCAGCATGGATGGTCCTCCGATGTCGATATTCTCGATCGCCTCCTCCATCGTGACGCCCTCCTTCGCGATGGTCTCCTCGAAGGGATAGAGGTTCACCACCAAAAGGTCGATGGGGTCGATCGCGTTTCCCTTGGCCTGCCGGACGTGCTCTTCCGACTCGCGCTGGTATAACAATCCCCCGTGCACCTTGGGGTGGAGGGTCTTCACGCGGCCCTCAAACAATTCGGGCGCTCCGGTGTAGTCCGAAACGTCGATCACGGGCAGTTCCGCCTCCCGTAATGCTTTCGCGGTGCCGCCGGTGGAGAGCAATTCCACACCGAACTCCTGGTGGAGCGTGGTCGCAAACTCCACCAAACCCGCTTTATCCGAGACCGAAAGAAGTGCCCGTTGGATAGCCATTCGCAAATATGTTGCGCCCCTGAGGGCTGCCGCTCCCTAGCCCTGCGTCCCACTTGCGGCAAGCGCATTATCCTGCATCTTCAGGCTTGACGCCTGAATCAAAGGATATGGCCCTGAACTATTCGCTCCATCCTCCCTTGGAGGCCACCGCCACCACCTGATCGGGAGCCTTCCCGCTGAGCAGCTGCACACGCAGGTAGCGACCCTCGAAATAGGCCCGCGCGCCATGAAAGGGCTGCGTATTTTCGGCCAGCACCTTCCCCTACGCCCTGGAATCCACTCGGCGATGTAATCACGGTGCTCCACCCAGTCGTGCTGATCGCTCCTCACCTTCTCAAAGAGATCTTCCGGGAGGGTCTTCTTCAAGTCCACATAGACCGCGTTCAACCGTTTGTCCCATTGCGAAAAATTCGCCTTCGCCGCCGCCAATCCCTGGGCCGACAGGGGGCCACTCAAGATCAGGCCCATGGCCGCCATGCTCAATACCACTCGCATACCCCAACCAACCACATCACCGCCAATTCTGAATTGGCGCGATCTCTCCCCTCTCCGCACCGCTCCATCGTGGCACGCCGACCTCCGATTCACTCCTTCTCCGCCACTACCAGCCAATCCCATGGCATCGCCCCCTTGAGCCAGGCCGGAGGATGATCGATCTCCTCCCGCCACCCGTACTCCACCTTGCGCACTCTGCGGGGGCTCAGGCCATGATCTGCCAGCAGGGCGACGAGTTCTTCTCGCATCCAGTACTTCGTCAAGATCCCACCCACCCGGATAATCCCGCCGGCAAAGGAATCCACTTCCTGCCTCAACATCCGATCCGCCTGCTTCTCAGTGAACCCAGCCGCCCCCCCCTCGCGCTGCCGGATCCGCTCCAAGGTGTGGTAGACGTGAAACACCGACTCCAGCGCCGGAACGACAATCACTGCCGCCCCCTTCGGGACGAGGGACGACGCCACTGCCCTGGCCATCCGTGTGCGCTTCCCGCGGTCGGGATCGATGAGGGCATTCACACAACAGGCGACCTCCACCTTGAAGGGCAAATCTTTCCCATTGCTCAAGTCGTGACAGTGGAACTCCACCTTGCGGCTTCGACACCTTCTGCGCGCGACCTCCAGCAATTCTTGGGCATAGTCGACCGCAATCACCTCACCAAACCGCTCCGCCAGGAACGGCAGCAAACTCCCCGGTCCGCAACCGAGATCCGCCACCCGTCGACTCGGATCCGCCAAGGCTGCAAGTTCCTCCTCAAGGGTTCCTCCTCCCTCTCCGCACACGATCTCTAACAAGTCCCGCTCATAAGTAGCGGCCAGCGAATCCCAATTCTCCCGATCCACACCGTATCCCAACACCCGGTCGCTCTCGATGACAGCCAAATTGAGTCCTCGCCGATCGAAAGACGGCCGGCCCTTACTGAGTGGTCTCGCCGATCAACCGGCGCACGAGTTCGGCCGCCACATTGCGCCAGAGAACCGGATGGCGACTGGCGAGGGCGGTAAAATCGGGTTCGGTAATGCGGCCCACCATGGTCTTGTCGCAGGCGATCACGGTCGCCATGCGCTTGACCCGAGGTGAGACCAATTCGAGTTCTCCCACCGTCTCCCCCTTTGTTCTGCGGGCAACTTCCCGACTCTCGATAATGATATCAAGCGATCCCGAGAAGATGAGATAAAGGTCGCAGTCCTGGCGGCCCATCCCGATCAATACATCGTCGAATCCGAGTCGAATGAACTCGGTGCAGTTCTTGGCATCTTCCACCAGGGATTCGTCGCGCCCCAACAGCGGATGAGCCATCAGGTTCGCTACGAGATGGTCATCAGATCCCTCTCTCCCGTGAGAGATGTCATTCAAATGTTTTACATAGACGGATTAGTTTACTTTTTAGTTCCCTAAAAGGATAAATGTTAATCACCGTAAATTATTCGAGCGTGGCGTCTTGGCGGGAACGTGTTAGCTGGAGGCCGCCCGGCGCAAAATCGCTCCGCCATCAAGGCTCGCGCCCGGCCGCCCCGAAATCTCGGAGAACCTCTCTGCCTCCTCCTCGAAGAAAAATCTGTGTTTGAACTCCTCGCTACCGACCCGGAAACCAGGGCTCGTCGTGGCCGTCTCACCACCGCGCACGGAGTGATCGAGACGCCTGTCTTCATGCCGGTGGGCACCCAGGGATCGGTAAAGACCCTGCATCCGGACGAACTGCGACTTCTCGATACCGAGATTATCCTCGGAAATACCTACCACCTCTGGCTTCGCCCCGGGGAGCAGATCATCCATGAACTCGGGGGACTCCACGGCTTCACCACTTGGGATCGCCCCATTCTCACCGACTCCGGGGGCTTCCAAGTCTGGTCCCTGGCGAAGATCCGCAAGATCACGGAGGAGGGTGTCCGCTTTCAGAATCACCTCGACGGCAGCGCGATGCTCCTCAGCCCGGAGAAGAGCATGGAAATCCAGGCCACCCTCGGCTCCGACATCGCGATGCTCTTTGATGAGTGCCCGCCCTATCCCTGCGAGCGCGACTACGCCGAGAATTCCACCGCCCTCACCACTCGCTGGGCTGAACGCTGCAAAACCTGGCACCAGGCCAACGCCGCCGACTTCCTGCCGCAGGGCAATCGCCACCTGCCTGCCAGCCGCCGTCAACTGCTCTTCGGCATCGTGCAGGGCTCCACCTTCGCCGATCTGCGTGAGCAATCCGCCCGGGATCTCGCGGCCCTCGGCTTTGATGGCTACGCCATCGGCGGCGTCTCGGTGGGCGAGCCCGAAGAGGAGATGTTTCGTGCCATCGACAACGCGGAGCCCTTCCTGCCAGCGGACAAGCCCCGCTACGCCATGGGGCTGGGCACCCCCCCGCAAATGCTCGAGATGATCGGGCGGGGAATCGACATGTTCGATTGTGTCCACCCCACCCGCTCAGCCCGGCATGGACTGGCTTTCACCCCCGACGGTCCCATCCATATCAAGAATGCCGCGTTCGAGCGCGATCCGGCGCCCCTCACCGAAAACTGCCATCCTCACCTCGCTTCCTTCTCCCGCGCCTACCTCCGCCACCTCTTCAAGGCCGGAGAAATGCTGGCTTTGCGGTTGCTTTCTTTCCACAATCTTGATTTCTACCTCCGCCTCATGCGCGGCGCACGGAACGCCATCGAATCCGGCACCTTCAGCCACTTCAAGGCCGCCTTCTGCGAGCGCTACCAGAACAACAACCGGGCCACATGAATTGCTTCACCATTATCGCCGCCGATCCACCTGCCGCCAAACCGGGCTCCAGCCCCATGGGCAGCATGTGGATCTTCTTCCTCCTCATGTTCGTGATGATGTATTTCCTCATCATCCGACCGCAATCCAAGCAACGCAAAGAGCAGGCCGCCCGCGTGGCCTCCATTGGCAAGGGCGACAAGATCATCACCATCGGTGGCCTGCATGGAACCGTTCACCACATCTCGAAGGCCACCGTTACCGTGAAGCTCTCCGAAGGAGTCTTCGTCCCCTTCGAGAAAGACGCCATCAAGACCGTCCACAAGGTGGGCAGCGGCAGGAAACAGGAAGACGAAGCCGAAGAAGACGAACAGGAAGAGGGAGAGACCGACAAAAAGGAGTAAGCCGTGTCCGCTCTCCCTTCTGTGCTTGCTCCCGCCGCAATCGCCCTCCCCACAGTCGGAGGAACTTGCTTCGCACAGGAAGCGCTGGAAGAGCCCTCCCGGATTGGAGAGGTCCGCGAGGTGGCGAACGAGCAAGTCGGAGAGATGCTCAACTCCAGAATCGTGGGAGAGTCGCTCGCAAGACGCTGACCCGATGCTCCCGCCCCTCCAGTTCGTGCTTCCCCTCCTCGCCAGCACCTGCCTGCTGGTGGCAGGCTGCAAGAGCAAGAGCAGAAAGCCTTCCGGCCCGCCTACCTTTCAGGCGGTGCTCACCATCCTGGGGAGCGGACCCGCCGACTACCCCACCGTTGCCAGGCAATTGCAGGGTCGAGCCGGTGCGCTCGACACCTTCCTCGAAACCAAGGCCGGTTCCGCCGCGGACAAGATCGTGGTTTTTCTCTACCAGGACACCGAGGGGGAGGCCCGGGCCGAACTCGAGAAGCTCTGCTCCAATCCCAAACTTGAATTCCGCGGGGTGTTTTCGAGTTCCGATGGCAGTGCAGCCGCGGAAGAAGTGCGCGCCGGCACCCGCATCGTTCCCGGCTACAAGCTCTTTGAGTACACCTTCACCCTGCCCGACGGGTCTGCCAAGGTGGAACCCCTGCTCCTCGAGAAGAAGCCCTCCGTCACCGGCGCACACATCGCAAGTGCCTGGCCGGACACCACGCGCGAAGGAGTCCTTAACGTCACCCTCACCCCTGATGGTGGAACGCGCATGGAGCGCCTCACCAAGCCGATGGAGAAAGGACTGGATCGCATCGCGATTGTGCTGAACGACGAGGTCATCAGTGCACTCGTCGTCCAGGCCCCCTTGAAGGCTGAATTCATCATTCAAGGCCTTAGAGACCATGACGAGCTGACGGGATTGGCGAACGCGTTGAACATCCCGTTGGCCGCAGAGCTCAAGCTGGAATCACTGACCGCCCTCCCAGCCCCCTGAGCGCATGCCATCCCCATTCCAACTCCTTGCGCTCGCGATGGCGTGCACCGCCCTCGCGCTGAGCAGCTGCCGCGCGAAGTTCAAGCCGGACTTCGAAGCGGTGCTTTCTTTCGCCGATACCGGCGAATCGGTCTCCGAGGAAACGCTCGCCGATGAACTTCGCGAGCGAGCAAAGCTCCTTTCACTCAACGCTCGGGTTGATCCCGGCCCCGCTGGCGACCACCGTCTCGGGATTCGCTTTGAAGCCGCCGACAAGGATGAGGCCCTCGCTCAGCTCGACGCCCTCTGCCAGTTCGGTCAACTCAGCGTGCGGGTCGTCCACGACCAGAGCGTCTACCTCACCGACGCCGTGCGGTCCGACCCTTCCAAGCTGCCCGCGGACCATGAAATTCTGACCTTCACTCTCCTGGATGGGGAGCGGACCAAAACTGAAGATTTGGTGGTGGAAACCGCCGAGATCGTCAATAGCAGCCACGTTGAGAGCGCCGAGGCCGAGGCCGGCAGAGCCTACCTCGTTCATATCTCACTGACAATCAAAGGGGGACAGCAAATGTTGGCCGCGACCAATAAAATGCAAAAAGGGCGCTCGCGACTTGCCATCATCTACGATGAACGGATTATCAGCGCCCCGGTCGTGGTCGGCGTGCTGGGCGCAGAAATTACCCTCGTGGGATTCAGCTCCATCGAGGAAGCCCAAGCCGTCTCAGCCTCCCTCAATAAACCCCTCTCTACCCAACTTCTGATAGAATCCCTGATGCCGCTTGCACGATAAGGCCAGAAGCCTTAGCGGTCTCCACCTCCCAAGCATTTCCACTATGCAACAATCCACCGTCGTCTTCCTCTCCGGCCTGCTTATCCTCGGCCTGCTCTTTTGGTATCTCGCCAGCGACGCCGAACAGCGCAAGCGCAACATCGGGACCGGCCTCATCCTCGGAATCATCCTCCTCAGCGTCTGGGCCCTGATGCCTCGCACGGAAAGCTCCGGGTTCACCGCCGAGAGTCTCGCCGAACTGCCCAACGGGGCACCGGGCTGGGAAGTCACCGCCAAGATGATTCCGGCCCAGGACAAGAAGGGGAACGACATCCCCATCGGGAAGGAGGCCCTCACTACCGGCCTGCGGACGCTTCAGAAACGACTTGTTATCGACGGCAAGGGAGCGGTCTACACGACCGTTCCCCCGGATCTCATCTCCATCAAGCTGCCCAATTTTTCCAAGGCGGAGGCCGAGGAGGTGCAGGCCCAGGTTATCGCCCTGCAACCAGTCAAATCTCTCAAGCCGGGAATCGATCTCGCTGGGGGAGCATCCTTCACCGTGCAGGTGCAACCCAAGGTCGATGAGGGCAATGGCGAGGTCACCCCGGTGACCGGCGATGCAGTGAAGCAGGCGATTAAGACCCTGGAAAGACGCCTCAATCCGGACGGCACCAAGGACATGCTCATCCAAGCCCAGGGCGAGGACCTCATCATCATCGAGATGCCGGGGGTCTCCGAAGAAGAAGCGGCCTGGGTTCGCGACCGGATCACGGACACCTCCGTCCTCGAACTGCGCGCGGTGCACCCGAATTCCGCCCAACTCGGGCCTCAGGTTGCGGCCGGCAAGACCATCGTCCCCAGCTACAAGCACTACGTCTACAATGGCACGAACGCCAAGGGAGAACCGACCAGGGAAGACCTCCTCCTTTCCAAGCGCAACGACATCAAGGGCAAGCACGTCAAGAATGCCAATCCCAACCTCGCAACCGCCGGTGTGATCCAGGTCGACCTCACCAGCGCGGGAGGCAAGTTCATGCGCCAACTCACGGCCCCGATGGAGAAGGGAAGAGATCGCCTCGCGATCGTTCTCGATGGGGTCGTGAAAAGCGCTCCCACCGTGCAGGCTACCCTCTCCAAGCATTTCATTATCGAGGGCCTGGGCTCCGCGGAGGAATGCCGGAATCTCTCCTCGACCCTCATGAACCCGCTCGAGAACGCTCTCAAAATCTTGGAAGAGCGCACCGTGACTGCCCGCTTGGGAGCCGCGACCGTGAGCCAGGGAATCTACGCCGGAATGGCAGGCCTGGGACTCACCTTGATCTTCCTCATGATCTACTACCGCATCGCCGGGATTATTGCTCTCATCGGCCTCTCCGTCAACGTGCTCATTCTCTTCGGGGCGATGGCGATGTTTGAGTTCACCTTCACCCTCCCGGGAATTGCGGGAATCATCCTCACCATCGGGCTGGCGGTTGATGCCAATGTCCTCATCTATGAACGATTACGAGAGGAACTGAGGGAGGGCAAATCCATAGGGGCCGCAATCCAGGCCGCCTATGAGAAAGCCTTCACCGCCATCTTTGACGCCAACATCACCACTCTGATCACCGCCATCATTCTCTTCTGGCGCGCTTCGGGCACGGTCAAGGGCTTCGCCATCACGCTCACCATCGGCATCCTGGCCTCCATGTTCGCCGCCCTGGTGGTGACTCGCGTGGTCTTCTGGTGGGGCACCAGGGGCAATCTCGTGAACAAGCTCAAGTTCATGCACCTCGTTCCCGCGAAGCAGATCAACTTCATGTCCATGCGCAAGTTGGCGTTTACCGTTTCGAGCGCCCTGATCATCGGCAGTCTTGTCTTCGTCGGCGTCAAGAAGGAAAGCGCACTTGGCATCGACTTCGCCGGTGGCGCCCTCGTGCAGTTCCAAACCGACGACCAAATTGTCACGGAGGCGGAAGCACAGGCTGCGATTGCCGGTCTCTCGCTCAAAAAACTTCCCATCATTCAGAACGAATCCGAACCGCCCCCAAGCAACGCCAACATTCTTTCAATCCGTTGTGACAACGACGACGCTGAGAAAATCGTCGCGGCCCTGCGCGAGAAGATCGAGCTGCTCTCCTTGAAGAACGACCCGGTGTTCGCACCGGTCCCGGTCCCTCCCGTGGACGACGCCAATCCAACGACCGCCGAAAATGAAGATGGGCCGAAGTTTGTCGATCCATGGAAATACGGCTCTTCGCGGGACACCGTGGAAGCGAGCCTCGGTAAGGACTTCCTCTTCAACTCCATCCTCGCCCTCGGCCTCGGCTTGATTGGCATCCTCATCTATATCACCATCCGATTCGAATTCTCCTTCGCCATCGGTGCCTTTGCGGCTCTTTTTCACGACATCGTCATCTGTATCGGAATTGTGGTCCTCTTCGGGCACGAACTCTCCCTCATCCACGTCGGCGCCTTCCTTACCATCGCGGGGTACTCCATCAACGACACCATCGTGGTCTTCGACCGCATCCGGGAGAGCCTGCGCCTCAAGCGGGGCGATGTGGAGGACGTCATGAACCTGGCGATCAATGCGACCTTGTCCCGGACGATCCTGACGTCGGTCACCACCTTTGTGGCGGTCTTCGTCCTCTACATTTATGGCGGACCGGCCCTCAAGTCCTTCGCCTTCGCGATCATGATCGGCGTCGTGGTGGGAACCTACTCCTCCATCTTCGTGGCCTCCCCGATCGTCCTGATTTGGAGCCGCATGCGCGGATCCAACCTGCGCCGGGAGCTCCTGGACGCCAACCTCGAAGCCCAGGTCAATCCAGCGAGGGGATAGCCCCCTCCGCAGGAGAGCCCGAGAATCGTCGCCGTGGACTGGTTCGCAAACAACCAACTGCGGCGAAATCTCGGCAGCCTCTCCAAAATTCGCCGGGAATGATCGGTGATCGAACAACATTGGACCCCCGAGCACCCCTGGACTTCCACCCAGCTGCCCTTCAGCGCATTCCCCCTAGAACTTCGGGGGCATTCTGCTACCCTTGGCGCCAGCCGATGCCGCTCCGCGCCCTGCTTCTCTCTCTCCTCATCCTCGCGTCTGGATCGTCCCCCGCGCAGGACAGTCCGGCGCCCCTACCCCCACCCCGTGAAGCGGCGCCCGGTGAAGCCGCGGCGCCGGAACTCCTCAAAGACGACGGCACCCGCGTGGCGATCCTCGGCTATCACGAGTTCTCCGCGACCCTGGCGCCCTCCGAGATGCGCATCCGCACCGCCACCTTCCGCAAACAGATGGAGGCCATCAAGAACCTGGCCCTCCCCGTCATCCCGCTGAGCGACTTCATCGCGTGGAAGAGTGGCGATAAGGAGATCCCGCACCGTGCGGTTGTGATCACCCTCGATGACGGCTGGAAGTCGGTATACACTGAAGCCTATCCCATCCTGAAGGAGTTCAAGTATCCCTTCACCATCTACCTCTACAAAAACTACGTCGACGGTGGTGGCCGAGCCCTCACCTCGGACATGATCCGGGAGATGAAGAAAAACGGCTGCACAATCGGGAGCCACTCGGTCTCCCATCCTTTCCCCGGAACCGTCAAGCACCACGCCAGGAAGGGCCCCAAGGCCTACGACGCCTTTCTTCGCAGGGAGTTCGGCGAATCGAAGGCTTTCCTCGAGGCGAGATTCAAGCAGAGCGTGAACACCTACGCTTATCCCGGCGGTTACTTCACCGAGGACATGTTCCCCCTTGCCGAAGAGTTCGGCTACGAATTCCTCTTCACGGTCCTGCCCGGCAAGATTCGGCGCAACTACGACAACCGCAAACTCCCCCGCTACATCATCCACGGCAACTCCGACCTCCACTTCGAACTGGCAACCACCTTCAAAGCGATCGGCGGTTCGGCGGCGGTCCCCGGTGCCATTGTGCAGACTACCCCTCATCCCGTGCAGCCCCAACCCGGAAGCCTGATCGAATCCCGCCTCCCCACCATCACCGCCGATCTTTCCGGAGTGAACAACCTCGACCCCGCCACCATCGTGATGCGGATCTCCGGTTTCGGGAAAGTCCTCTCCCAGTTCAACCCGGACACCTCCCTCCTCTCCTGGACCGTCAATCGCCGCCTGCGACACCGCATGTGCGAGGTCAATGTCCATTGGCGTCTCAAGGGAAAAACAAAGCACGAAATTCCCATGCGCTGGAGCTTCCTCATTGAACGCGAAGCAGCCTACCAACCGGGGGCCGAGTAGCGGTCCGTAAAATCGCATCCCGCATCCTCCCCTCCACCACCCTCATGTTCTCCTCTCTCGGTGAAAGCCTCGACAAGACCTTCCGCAACCTCCGCGGGGTCGGCCGCATTTCAGAAAAAAACATCTCGGATGCTCTCCGTGAGATCCGTCTCGCGCTCCTGGAAGCCGATGTCGAATACAAGGTCGCCCAGACCTTCATTGAGGGGGTCAAAAAGAAGGCCATGGGCGAGGACGTCTTCAAGTCGATCAAGCCCGGGGAACAGATCGTCAAAATCTTCCACGAAGAACTCACTGAACTGCTCGGTGGCGACAATGCCCCGCTCGATCTCAATCCCCCGGCCCGCATTCTCCTCTGCGGCCTGAACGGCGCCGGTAAAACCACCACCGCGGGCAAACTCGCCCTGCGTCTCAAGAAGGACGGCCGCCGCCCGCTTCTGGTCGCCTGCGACCTCTATCGCCCGGCCGCCATCGAGCAACTCGCAACCATCGCGGAACAAGTCGGAGTTCCCTGCTACACGCCCGAAGCAGGTGAAAAGAACGTCCTCAAGGTCGCCAAGGCCGCACTCAAGTGGGCCGACAAGCAACCGGGCTCCCTGATTATTTTCGATACTGCCGGTCGCCAGGAGGTGAATGACGAGCTCCTCGTGGAATTGCAGGAGCTGCACAAGTTCCTCAAGCCCAAGGAAACCCTTCTCGTCGCCGATGCGGCCACCGGTCAGCATGCCGTCTCGGTGGCCAAGACCTTCGACCAAGCAGTTTCCATCAGCGGAATCATCCTCACCAAGCTCGATGGTGATGCCCGCGGCGGGGCCGCCCTCTCGATGCGCGCCGTCACCGGCAAGCCGATCAAGTACATCGGGGAAGGCGAGAGGCTCGAGCAGTTCGCCGAGTTCCACCCCGACCGGATGGCCGGCCGTATCCTCGACATGGGGGACACCCTCACCATGGTCGAGCAGGTCGCCGAGAGGATCGATGAGGAGAAGGCCACCAAGGCTGCCAAGCGGTTGGAGAAAGGCCGCTTCGACTTCAATGACTTCCTCGAGCAGATGAAGATGCTGCAGAACCTCGGCCCGCTCGAAGGGATCCTCGGCATGCTTCCCGGTTTCAACAAGATCAAGAAGCAGCTCCCCGCCAGCGCTCTGGATCCGAAACGCATCAAGCACATGGAGGCTATCGTGCTCTCCATGACTCCCCGCGAGCGCACCAAGCCTGAAATCATCAAGGGGACCCGGCGCAAACGCATCGCCAACGGCTCGGGCCGCAGCCTGATCGAGGTCAATCAGCTCCTCAAGCAGTTCGGCCAGATGCGCAAGATGATGAAGTCCAAGGGCAAGATGAAGAACATGATGAAACAACTCGGAGCCATGGGCGGCGGCGGAATGGGAGGAATGGAGGATCTCATGGGTGGGTTTGGTGGCCCTGGCAAAGGTGGTCCCAAGTTACCCTTCTAGTTGGGTCATGAGAGCCTGGCAGGGCTAGGTGCGGAGATCGTGGGCAGGGAGGTCAGAAGGCGAGGGTCGGATGCTCGATATTCTCAGAGCCGGAAATCAGGCCCCCCGCCGATCGATGGCTCCAAATTGGAAATTGCGACCTGGTGCTGAAGCCAATTGGGAAAGTGGGAAAATCGGATCGCCTTCTTCACCCACGACTCAACCCCACGCTCCCGCGCCGTGGGTCTCTGTCCTCCTTGTCCTCCTCTTCCCGATCGCCACGAATGCTGCCGAAAACAGGACGAGGAATCCCACGTCCGCAAATGCAAAGGAGATCCAGAATCCGGAGACCCCATCGACAAAGTGATGGTAGAGGATGAGCCCCGAGCATGAGGCTTTCAGGCCCATCCCGTAAATGATGAGCCCCCGATGCTTCGCAGGATTGATCGCGATCTGCGCGAAAAGAACGCCGAAGATAATCAACATGAGCGCCGGAAACTCGTAGTAGCCGGGATGGCTCGGCGGAGGCACTTCGAAACGATCAACGAGGGAGTCCCCCAGGACGAGGAACGCCAACCCGATGACAACATCATAAATCGCACTGAGCCAGAACGCACCGCGAATCCACATCATGACGTTGGGATCATATCAAGATGCCCGGACCACTGCCAGAGCAGATCATCAGACCATGATGTTCGAATGGGCATCCCCCTTCGGAGTCGCAGGGGAAGATCCCAGCCAAAAGCAAGTCGAGGGGTTCCCGTGCCCCTGCTCGAGCTTGCCCGTGGCGTCCCTCCTCGACCCTATTCCGAATCCAGCTGCTCGGCAGCCTTCGACGCCGCAGTCCTTCCCTTGCCCTTCCTGGTATCGGAGGAAGTGAGGCGCATCCCCACCGGTTTCGAGACTCCGAATTCTTCCATGGTGACCCCGTACATCACGTCGGCTCGCGCCATGGTGCGCCTGTTGTGAGTCACGATGATGAACTGGCTTTGGTCCACGAAGCGATCGAGCACCTTGAGGAAGCGCCCGATATTCGACTCGTCGAGCGGGGCGTCCAACTCGTCAAGCACACAGAACGGGCTCGGCTTGACCATGTAGATCGAGAAGAGCAACGCGACCGCCGTCATCGAGCGTTCTCCCCCCGAGAGCAGCGTGATTGATTGCAGCTTCTTCCCCGGCGGCTTGGCGATCACCTCGATCCCGCAGTCCAGCGGATCCTCTTCGTCGAGCAGGATCAGGTCGGCCTTGGCGGTGGCCCCGAAGAGCTCCTTGAACATCTCCCGGAAATTAGTCTGCACCTTCTTGAAGGTGTCCGCAAAGAGCACCGTGGTCTCCTTGTTGATTCGCTCGATGACATTGAGGAGCTCTTCCTTGCCCGTCACGAGGTCATCGTGCTGCCCCTTCACAAAGTTGTGGCGCTCTTCGAGTTCGTCGTATTCGTCGATCGAGTCGATGTTGACCGGCCCCATCGCGTCCAGCTTGCGGCGCAATTCCCCCACCGAAGTCTCGATGAACTTCCAGTCCGGACCATCCTCCAGTTCGATGTTCTCAAGCTCCTCTTCGACCTTCTCAGCCAGGGTGGCATCGTCCCCGTCGGCCTCCTCTGCGCCGGCGTCTTCACTCCCCTCCCCGTCTTCACCTTCCTCACCTTCCGCCTCTTCCCCATCTCCCTTGGCCGCCATCGTGGCCCGCCGCCTTTCGAGAGACCGCATCACCTTGCGCTGCTCCATCATGCAGGCGAGCAATTGGTGGGAATCGGGCTCGAAGGCCTGGAGATCCACCTGGTAGCGCTCCATCACGCTTTCCAGGAGCTTCTCCATGCGCATCTCGATCTTCGCGAGAGAGACCTCTTCTTTGCCCCGCTGTTCGCCGAGTTGATCGATCCTGTGCCGGAGATCCGAGAGCGAAGCTTCCGCCCCGTTGATGGCCTGTTGCAGCTCACGGCGCCGACTACCTGCATCCTCCAGTTCGCCTTGAACCCCATCGGCCTTGCGGCCGCGCTCCGCAATTTCTTCGCGCAAGGTATCGTCTTCCTTGTCGGCGGCTGCGATGCGGCGCTCAAATTCCTCGATCTCGGCCGATCGCCGGGTGTTGAGTTCCCGCAGCTCACCAATGCGTGTCTGGATCGGCAATTGCTGTTGCTCGGCCGCTTCCCGGGCCCGCCGCTCCACCGCGAGCGCAGTCTGCAGGGCGCCTTGCTCGTCGCGTTCCCCACTTTCCCGCCGGCCAAACTCTGCAAGTTGTGTTCCCAGCCGATCGATTTCGGCGTCCACGATCTCCGAGCGCTCCCGCGCCTGCTGCAAATCCGACTCAAGGGTGATCCGCGCTTCATGGGCACTGGCCTCTCGCGCCTGGATCTCCTGCTGTTCCCGGGTCACGTTCGCGAGCTTGCTGTCGAACGACTTCACCTCCTGTCCCGCCAACGACTCACGTCCGTGCAGCGTGGAGAGCTCCACCTTCTGACGTTGCAGGCGATCCTTGGCCTGCTCCGCGGAGGCGTGCAGCTCGTTGGTCTGGTGCTCCTGCGCGAGCACCTTGTCGGTTTCTTCACGAAGAATGGCGGTAAGATGCCTCACCTCCTCCTCCAACTCGTCAACCTCCTTGCGCCGCTCCAGCATCGAGGTCCCCGCCTCGCCTGCGGCACGACCACCACGGAAGACTCCCTCCGGTCGCAGGATCTCACCCGCCAGGGTAACGCAAGACCACGACGCATTCTGTGCGCGTAGCGCGAGGGCGGCCGCCCGGTCAGCGACCACGAGCACGTTCTCTAACAGCTTCGCGACCACCGAGCTCACCTCCTCGTCGGCCTCCACGCAATCAGCAGCCCAACATTCGGCGCCCTCGGGCACGGTCATCAGCTGACGATCTCCGGCAGGAATGATCCACTCCGGTGCAATCAAGGATACTTCCCCCTCCCCGTTTTGGGCAAGGTGATCGAGAATGGCATCCGCGAGTTCACCATCACGCACCAGGATCGCTTCCAGGTTCGAACCCAGCGCGCCCTCCACCGCCCGCTCAAAGCCGTTGCGCACGCGCAACTTGCTGCCCAACACCCCGCGCAGCCCGGGTTGAATCAACTGCGGATCGTCGAGTCCTGAGAGCACGCTCTGCGTCCCCTCGCGCAGTCCCTCGCCGCGGTCCAGGAGCTGCTTCAACAATTCCAGGCGGGACCTCCGCGCGGTCAGATCGCGATCGAGTTCGAAGCGCCGGTTCTTGCAGGCCTCGAGATCTCCGCGGGAGTGCTGGAAGGCCCGTTCGGCAGCCAATTGCTGCTCTTCAATTTGTCGCGCACGCTCCTCTTCCTCCGCGATCTTGCGCTTCAAGTCGGCCTCCGTGGCCTGCAACTCCGCGAGTTCGACACGGAGCACTTCTTCCTCGTCACCGAGGTGGCGCAGGCGGTCGCGGCTGGCTGCGGACGCGGCATCGGAGCTCTCAATCCGTGCTCCGCAGGAGGCCACCGCCGCTTCGAGCCGCTTCGCTTCCTCCCGTGAATCGTGCAGCCGGTTGGAGGTCGTCTCCCGCTGCCGGCCCAATTCCTCCACCAGGGAGGTCTTTTGTTCGAGCGCCTGCTCCTGCTCTCCGATGCGCTTGAAGAGGGCGTCGAGTTCCTCCTTCGAGACACTGAAATTGAGTTCCTGCTGCGCGAGCTTCTGTTCGGCGATCTGGAGATCGTCGCGATTGGTCGTGATCCGCTCCCGCAGTTCTTCGCAGCGCTCTTCGTTGAACCGCATCCTGCTCTCCGCAGCGTGCGCGGCATTCTGGTGACTCGACAGCCGCTGGCGGAGTTCGGAGAGTTCTCCCTCGAGATTGGTGGCCTTGTCCCGCGCACTCACCACTTCCATTTCCACTTCGGGGAGCTTCAGTTCAAACTCGCCCCGCTGGGTCTCGATCGACTTCAAGGAATTGACGAGTTCCGCCTGTTCCGCCGATTGCTCGCTGAACCGCTTGTGACCGAAGTGGGCATCGAGGATCTTGACGTCATTCGCGAGGCCCTGGTAGCGCCGGGCCTTGGACACCTGTCGCTTGAGGGAGTTGATGCGGCGTTCCTGCTCCTCGAGCACATCGCCCACGCGCAGGAGGTTCGCCTCCGTGTATTCGAGCTTCCGGAGCGCCTCCTTCTTCTCCTTCTTGAACTTGGTGATTCCCGCGGCCTCCTCGAAGACCTGGCGCCGATCCTCCGGCTTCGCACTCAGGAGCAGATCGATCTTGCCCTGCTCCATGATGGAGTACGCCGTGCGACCGATCCCGGTGTCCATGAAGAGCTCGTGGATGTCGCGCAGGCGACAGAGCGTATCGTTGATGCGAAACTCGGACTTTCCATCGCGAAAGACCCGGCGCGTGATGGCGATCTCGCTGAAATCCAATTTGAGCGCACCCTCGCATTCCGTGAGAGTGAGCGTCACTTCCGCCATGGGCAGCGCCTTGCGCTTGTCGGTGCCGCTGAAAATGACGTCTGCCATCTCTCCGCCCCGCAGGGCCTTGGCCGACGTCTCTCCCAGGACCCAGCGCACCGCGTCCACCACGTTGGATTTTCCGCAGCCATTCGGGCCAACGATGCCCGTAATGCCCTCGTGAAACTCGAAGGTGGTGCGATCGGCAAAGGACTTGAATCCTTGGAGAACGAGGGACTTGAGATACATGTGGGTGAGAGAGTCTATGCGACGGAGAAACCCTAGGGAGCAGCGCTGGGTGGAGCAAGCAAAGAAGGCAGCTCTCGCTACATGTTGGGGTGTTTTTCGTCGAACCCTACCAGATCTTCTCCTCGCGACAGTGAATTTCTAGAATTACGGACAGTTCAGCCTGCTTTCTTACGATTTGTCTTACAAATCTTGACCGAATCCTCTTGTCGCCCTTAGAACCAGCGGCCCGCAGCAGCAGCGCGGTTTCGCGAATCGACCTCCCCGGGGTTGCTCAACTTCGGTGGGCAGTCCATACCGCTCGCTCCCAGGCGACACCTCAGCCCACCCATCTCCTACTAGAACTATCGTAGACCATGTCCAACTACCTGAATGATCTCTTCTCTCTCGAGGGCAAGGTTGCCGTCGTGATTGGCGGAACCGGCGAACTTTGCGGCGCGATGGGCGAGGGCCTCGCCCGGGCCGGAGCGGAAGTCGTCCTCGTTGGGCGCAGCCAGGAAAAGGCCCAGACCCGCATGAACTCCATCGCTGAGCAGGGCGGAAAGTCGCGCTTCATCGCGGCTGACGTGGGAAGCCGGGCCGCTCTGGATACCCTGCGCGACGAGGTCCTGAGCCAGTGCGGCCGCGTCGATATCCTCGTCAACGGCGCCGGCGTGAACTCCCCCACCCCGGTGCTCGACATCACGGAGGAAGAATTCGCCCGCATCATCGATGTCAACCTCACCGGCGTGCTGCGCGGCTGTCAGAGCTTCGCCACTTATTTCCTCGAGAACAAAATCGCCGGTTCCATCATCAATCTGGGCTCGATCTCAGGACTCAATCCACTCTCGCGGGTGTTCACCTACTCAGCCTCGAAAGGTGCGGTCCACAATCTGAGCCGCAACCTGGCTCGCGAATGGGCGCCCAACCAGATCCGCGTCAACACCTTGGTCCCGGGCTTCTTCCCCGCCGAGCAGAACCGCAAGGTCCTCACCCCTGACCGGGTCGCCCAGATCATGGGTCACACCCCGATGGACCGCTTCGGGGAAGCCCACGAACTGGTCGGCGCCACCCTCCTGCTGGCCTCCAACCAAGCCGGGGGATTCATCACCGGGATCGAGATGATCGTCGATGGTGGCTTCAATGCCGTCAGCATTTGATTCTCCTGCGGGGGATGGGGCTGCGGTTCCCACCCTCAAGATTCAGATGATTCTCAATTCCAGAGCCAATTCTCCGGGCCAGTGCCCGGCCCTGCCCCCCACCGGTCGGCCCCTCACCGCAGAGCCGCCGATCACACGCTCATACCTTGAATATTGGGGCTTGGTCCTGAACTGGAATGTAATCTGCAACTTGTCAATGGGGCTCTACGCAAGCCTCTCGGATTCCCCCGCTTTCGATTGCTCCCCCCTCCCCTTGCAAATACCCAATCTCACTGCACAGTGCCTTGCCCTTAGCGGCCCCTCCGTGTATGGAACCCGCCGCCTCTCTAAGCGGCTCTAACACTTCCCCAAGCTCTCATGCTCAAGTGGATACTCCAAAAGATCGTCGGCTCCAAACACCAGCGCGTCGTGAAGCGCATGTGGCCGGTGGTGGCGGAAATCAACGAGATCGAGGAGGCCCTCCAGCAAGAGTCTCACGAGGCTCTTCTCGAAAGAACAGCCGCCTGGCAAAAACACCTCTATCGCTATCTCCCGATGGAGACCGCCACCAAGCGCGAAATCGAGCGCATGGACCCCGCGCAGCTCACCGAGTTGTCCGCGAGTTTGGACGAACGCTTCACATCCCTGCGCGAAGAATTTCCGGATCTCCCCGCCAAGGTCGAGCCCACCCCCGAAGCGATCGAGGTCGCCAAGGAAGCCTTCCGCGACATCGAGGATAGCTTCCCCGATCTGCGGATCAAGTATCTCGACGAGATTCTTCCGGAGGCCTTTGCAGTCGTGAAGAACGCCGCCCGGCGACTCCTCGGTGAAACGATCAGCGTTTGTGATCAACCTGTCGAGTGGGACATGGTTCACTTCGATGTCCAGCTCATCGGAGGTATTGCCCTGCACCGCAAGATGATCGCGGAGATGCAGACCGGGGAGGGAAAGACCCTCGTGGCCACCCTCCCCGTCTTCCTCAATGCCCTGACCGGCCTCGGCGTCCACGTCGTCACCGTCAACGACTATCTCGCCCGACGGGACTCCGAGTGGATGGGTGCGGTCTTCAAGTGCCTCGGCCTCACCGTGGGTACCATCCAGAACCAGCAGGCTCCGCAACTCCGCCGCGAGCAATATACCTGCGATGTCACCTACGGAACGAATTCCGAGTTTGGCTTCGACTACCTGCGCGACAATGGGATGGCTTCCTCCCGCGATGAGCAGGTGCAACGCACCCATTACTTCGCCATCATTGACGAGGTCGACTCCATCCTCATCGATGAAGCGCGCACGCCTCTCATCATCTCGGGTCCCTCCGTGATGAATACCTCCACCGAGCAGTACGACCGGCACAAGCCCCTCGTCGAAAAGCTCGTCAAGCGCCAGATCCTGCTCTGCAACGATCTCGCTGCGCAGGCCAAGAAATTCCTTGAGGAAGGAGACGAAGAAGAAGCCGGCCGCTGTCTCTTCAAGATCAAGCAGGGCCAGCCGCGCAACCGCCAGCTCATGCGCCTCATGGAGGATCCCGATCTGCGGCGCCTCCTGCAGAAAAGTGAGCTCTCGATGTACCAGGACGCCCAGAAGAAGGCCCTCTACGCGATCAAGGAAGAACTCTATTTCACCATCGATGAGAAGGGCCACGACGCCGACCTGATGGAGATAGGACGCGAATTTCTCTCGCCCGATGACCCGGATGCCTTCGTTCTCCCCGACCTCGCCGAGGCCTTTGCGGAGATCGACGCCGATCCCAACCTGGACGTGGAGGCCGCCACCAAGACCAAGGACGAATTGCAGGTCCGCCTCGATCATCAGGGCGAGAAGATGCACTCCATCTCGCAGCTCCTGAAGGCCTACTGCCTCTTTGAAAAGGACGTCGAATACGTCGTCGAAGAAGAAAAAGTGGTGATCGTGGACGAGAACACCGGTCGCAAGATGCCGGGCCGGCGCTGGTCCGACGGGCTCCACCAGGCGGTGGAAGCGAAAGAAGGCGTGGCGGTCGAGCGCGAGACGCAAACCTACGCCACCATCACGATCCAGAACTACTTCCGCCTCTATGAGAAGCTGGCCGGCATGACCGGGACGGCGGAAACGGAAGCCGCGGAGTTCTCCGATATTTACCGCCTGGATGTCCTTCCCATTCCCTCCAACGAGCCAAATTGCCGCGAAGATTTCAACGACCAGGTCTTCAAGACCCGCCGGGAGAAGTACAATGCCGTCATCAACGCGATCCAGAAGTCCCACGGGAAGGGCCAACCCATCCTGGTAGGCACCGCATCCGTGGAGACTTCCGAGACCCTCGCGCGCCTGCTCAAGCGGTCCAAGATCCCCCACTCCGTTCTCAACGCCAAGTATCATCGCCAGGAGGCCGAAATCATCTCCCGGGCCGGGCAGCGCGGTTCGGTGACGGTCTCCACCAACATGGCGGGTCGTGGAACCGATATCAAACTCGGTGAGGGCATTCCTGAGATTGGCGGACTCATGGTGATCGGTACCGAACGCCACGAATCGCGCCGCATCGACCGCCAGCTCCGTGGGCGTTGCGCTCGCCAGGGGGACCCGGGAAATTCCCAGTTCTTCATCTCCTTCGAGGACGACCTGATGCGCAACTTCGCAGCCGCAGAGCGCATGACTTCCATGATGGAGCGCTTCGGCATGGAAGACGGCGAGGCTCTTGAACACCGCTGGCTGAACCGCTCGGTGGAAACCGCGCAGAAACGGGTGGAGCAACTCCACTACCGCCGCCGGAAATACGTCCTCGATTTCGACGACGTGATGAACAACCAGCGCGAAGTCGTTTACGGATATCGCAATGAGGTCCTCACTTCCGAAGATCCTCGCGAGCTCATTTACGAGATCATCGAGAAGGTGATCCCCCAGCGGGTGGAGAGCTACCTCCTTGAGCGCGACGAGGAGTCCGCGGATTACAACGAGCTGATCGGGTGGGCCAACACGACCTTTCCGATCCGCCTCGAGCGCGAATTGGAGACTTTTTCTGGAAAGGAACCGAAAGAGATCAGCACCTTCCTGATGGACCGGGTCAAGACCGCCTACGAGCTGAAGATCAAGCACGAGGATCCCGCCCTGCTCGACCAACTCGAACGGCATATCATCCTCGTTGCAATCGATCGCCTTTGGCAGGAACACCTCTACAACATGGATGCCCTCCGTGATGGCGTTCACTTGCGGGCCCAAGGTCAGAAGGATCCGCTGGTGGAATACAAGAACGAGGCCTACCACCTCTTCGTCCGGCTCATGGACGACATCGACGGCGAGGTCATGACCAATCTCTTCCGGAGCACCACCAACCTGGAGCAGTTCGAGCAATTCCTCCACGATCTTCCCTTTGAGCTGAGCGGTCAGGAAGCTCCCGGCGCGATCGGAAGCGACAATGTGGCGACTTCGGGAAGCTCGGCAGCACTCGCGGGAGCGATGCCCGGGCAAGGGGGCGAGGGCGGCAAATTGAAGCTCAATATCCCCAAGCGGCGCCCCACCATCAAAGTAGGCCGCAACGAACCCTGCCCCTGCGGCTCAGGAAAGAAGTTCAAACAATGCTGCGGACGCCAAGGCTGAAAGCCGCGGTGACCCCATGAACCTCCCGGACTCCGGAGGAGGAGGACGTGCCTCCCGCCTCATTTCCAGGCTCCGGGCTCCGGGCTCTCCAGCCCCCCGGAAACTTCACTTGACGACCCCACCGCTCGGTCCTAGTCTCCGCCCCCCGTCTGAAGGGGATATCTGCATGGCAAACGAATACGAGCGCGGGATAAATCTAAAGAAGGGCGAGTCCGTGGACCGTGCCCTGAAGCGGCTGAAGACCAAGCTTGATTCCGAGGGTATCATCGAGGAGATGCGGCGCCGTCGTGCATTCGAGACTCCCACCGAGCGCAAGCTCCGCAAGGCCCGCACCGCCATCAAACGCCACCGCGTGCGCTGGCGCTATGTCTCGGAAGCGACCGAGAAGAAGATTGCGGAGCGCAAGGCTGCCGCTGCTGCGGCCTCTGAAGGTCACAGTCATTCCAGAGCTTGAGAGCTCGCTGACGCCCTCACTCCTTTCGGGGAGAGGTTAATTCTGACCAACGGGAAGAGCTGTGTCTGGACCACGGGCCAAGTAACGGAGTGCCTTCGCATTCCGATTTCGCGCCCGGCACGGATTGTGGGACCGCTCCCCAGGCGTGAAGCGTTCGTCGGAAGGGCCCTTCCGCGATGCTTGGGTGTTGCACCTCCCGGCTCCGCGCTCGCCCTTCACTCACCGTGCATCATCGTGCGTTCCCCCTCTCCTAACAGGAATGGCGCCAAGTTAAGGAAGGTCTTCGTCGCTCTGCGCCAACGGTGAGCGTTCGGCCGCCCGGCGAAAGTTCCATTCCTCCAATTCCCAAATAAGCTCCACGTCCCAATTCCCACCTCGGAGCCCTCAGGCTCCGATTGGGATCTTGCATTCTGGCTCTGAGATTTAGTTGGAAATGGGCCGGTCGAATTTTCGCCGGAATCCATGAGACTCCCGCGCTCCCCCCCACGGTCGCATACCCATCCGTATCGTGTATCGAGCATCGTAGATCGTGGATCCGACCTTCGCCCTCGGACCTCCCTGCCCACGATCTCCGCTCCTGACCTAGCGACCACTCCTTCTAGTCCTCAAACGCTCTCACCAGCAGGGTGGCGTTGTGTCCGCCAAACCCGAATCCGTTGCTGAGCGCCACTTTCACTTTCGCCTCGCGGGCTTCGTTCGGGACGCAGTCCAGATCACACTCGGGATCCTGGTTTTCCAGGTTGATGGTCGGCGGGATCACTCCGTCGCGGATGGCCATAATGCAGGCCGCCAACTCAATCGCCCCGGCTGCACCGAGGAGGTGACCCGTCATCGACTTGGTCGAGCTCACCGCCAGGCCGTTCTTGGCATAATCGCCACAGGCCACTTTGATTGCGCGCGTCTCGGCGATATCGCCGAGCGAGGTCGATGTTCCGTGGGCGTTCAGGTAATCGATTTCTTCGGGGTTCACCTTGGCGTGCTTCATCGCCATTTGCATCGCGCGGGCCGGGCCGGACCCATCCGGGGAGGGCGCACTGAGGTGATGGGCATCCGCGCTCACCCCGTAGCCGGCAAGTTCGGCGTATATTCGAGCTCCGCGCTTCTTGGCGTACTCGAGTTCCTCCAGCATCACCACTCCGGCTCCTTCCCCCATGACGAAGCCATCGCGATCGACATCGAAGGGCCGCGAGGCCCGCTCCGGCTCGTCGTTGCGCGTACTCAGCGCACGCATGTTGCTGAACCCGGCCAGTCCCATCGCCTGGATGGAGGCCTCGGAGCCCCCTGCCAGGATGCCGTCGGCGTCCCCGAATTTGATGATGCGCCAGGCTTCGCCCACCGAATTGTTGGCCGTCGCACAGGCCGTCACGATGGCCATGTTGGGACCGCCAAATCCGAACTCCATGGAGATCATCCCCGTCGCGATGTTGGAGATCATCATGGGAATCACGAAGGGACTCACCCTGGCGGGCCCCTTCTCGATGAGCACGGTGTGCTGCTCGACCAAGGTGCGCAAACCACCGATTCCGCTGCCAACCATCACGCCAATGCGAGTCCTGTCCACCTTCTCGGGATCCATCCCACTGTCATCCATAGCCATGTGGGCGGCCGAGATGGCGAACTGGGTGTAGCGGTCAGAACGCCGGACGTCCTTGGGATTCCGGTAAAAGGGCTTGGGATCGAATCCGAGCACTTCTCCCGCGATCTGGCAGGGGAACATCGAGGCGTCGCACTGCCGGATCTTGCCGACTCCGGACCGACCTTCCTTAAGTCCTTCCCACGTGGAGGCGAGATCGTGTCCGAGTGGACTGATAGCGCCAATGCCGGTCACTACAACTCTGCGTTCGAACATATGCGGAAATGGACCTCAGCGTGATCGCCTTTGGCCGGGGTTCCTTAATCCGGCTGGCAATGGGAAGCAAGTCTCATCCCAACCTGCGGTCACGCCCACACCGGTTGGGACTCCCGCACTCCGGGCAGACCTGGATGGCGGCGGGGCCCTCCTGGCGGTAGGCCGACCCGCAAATCCGGCAGCGCACGGTCTTCCTGCGAACCGCCTTGGCCATGCGGCGCTCGTGCATGCGATCCCAGACCACACTCAAGCCCGCCAGTAGCGCGACCCCGACCACGATCAGGGCAAAGAATTGCGAGATCTCCAGTTCGATCATGGCTTCTCCCTTTCCGTAGGCGCCCCCCGCACCGCCACTCGAACCTCTCCCCATTCCTGCTCCGGGGCTCCCTCATCGGCTTTGAGGCGCTGCTGGTGGAGCCACCGGGAAAGGGGGGCATCCAACTTGCTCTCGGTCGGATCCAGGGATTGGCAGAAGATCACCACCCCTTTGGGATCCGCGATCACGAGAAAGCGGCGCTCGAGCCCGAGCAGTTCCCTCGGACGGGAGGCCTCCTCCTCCGGCCCAGCCTTGGGGAGCAACTCGTGAAGTGGCCGGGAGGGGTTCTCCCAGCGCAATTCAAGGGGGCCTGCGACCTCGGTAAACACCCGCGCTTCGACGGTGGGCGGGGCAATCACGCGGGCCATCTCCCGTTTCACGGGAGGCAGAAGGGGACGGGCCGGGTCAAACAATTCGGGGAGCGGCACCTCTTTCGTGATCTCAGGCATTGGCCACAGAAGCGGTTGGTACTTTGATCGTGCAATCAACTCATCCTCCAACTCCGCCATGTGCTCCCTCAGGGCGATGTCCACCTCCGGTTCCCATCGATCCAGGAACGGGGAATTTCGGCGCGCCCACTCAAACCACGGCCGCGAACTATCTTGTCCTGCAGTGAGGATCGTAATTCGGGCGGTCTCACGGTGCTCGACCCGCACCGTTTTGCCTTTGACCTGGATGAAGGACGCTCCCAGGGCGAAGAGGCCGGTGGCGATCAAGACGGCAAAGAGTCCACGCGTCCTGGAGCCCCTGGCAACCCTCCAGCGAAAGATGAGCCCTGCCGCTTCGTCGCGGCGAGTCCGCCGGCACTTACGGGGTTTGCGCTTCATCCATCCTGCTACTCCCCGGGTTTGGCCGGCGGCTCTTCCAATTTCCGGATGCCGGCTTCTTCAACCGGAAATCTCCCTCCAAAATAAACGTCGATCCCAGTGTCGCGAATCGCCTCCTCCAAATCGAACAGGACATTGAGATTGAGCCTCTCATCCAGCACCGCCACGACAACTTCGATTCCCTTCTCTTCCTTCAAGCGCGCAATTTCTTCCTCGATTTTTTCAAATACGATGGGAATCGACCCAAGCCGATAGAGCACCTGCGGCCCGCTCCGCGCGGGGCGCGCGCTCAGGATTACTTTCTTGTTCGGATGGATGCTGGGCAGGCGGGAAGAGGTTTTCAGCCGCTCCACCGGGAGGCCGGCCTGTTGCGCGACGATCGGAGTGAGCGCGAAGAAAATCAGAAGCAGCACGAGGATGTCGAGAACCGCCAAAAGGTAGAGGGCGGAGGGACGATCGGGGAGGGAGAGCTGCGCCTTCACTTGCTTGTCCGGGTTTGCTGCTCCTTGCGCGCTTCCACTTCCTCACGGAATGAAACGATCTCGGTGTTTGAGCGGGCATCGACGATCAGGTTCACGACCTCAGTCCCCGTCCGCTGCAGCCGGTAAAGCAGGCGCTTCGCCTTTCCAAGGAGAGCGAGATAAAAGATGTAGGCCCCCGTCGCGACACAAAGGCCCGCCGCCGTGGTGACCAGGCTTTGAAAAATCCCTTCCGCCATCCCGGCGTGGGTCATTTCCCCACCCTGACTGTCGATCTCGGTGAACACATCAATCAAACCCAGCACAGTTCCCAGGAGACCGGCGAGGGGGGCGATCAGCGCCACGCCGAGCAGGGCGCGCACGTTTTTCTCGATCCGAGGCACTTCCATGCACACCGCTTCGTCCGCGATATCGCGCAGATCGGTGCGCGCCATGTGATGCCGAATGAGCACGCTGTGCACTACCCGGCCCACCGGCCCCGGCGCCCGGCCGGCCTCATGAATCGCTTCCGCAATGGCCTTGCGCCGCACGTGATTTGAAATTCCCAGCAGAAAATCCGCCGCGTTGATGCGAACGCCGTGAAAATACAGCAGCCGCTCGACGACAAAGATGACGGCGAGAAACCCCAGGGCGACCTGGAGCCAGAGAACCGGTCCGCCATACTCCAGAAGCTCTGTCATTGGTTTTCAGCCTACCTCCAGACAACCTCCTTGGCGAGAGGTTACCGCCTGAAAGCGCCAACTTCGCTGCAAGTGTGGCACTCTCTCCAACCGCAAATTCCAACCCCGAATCCCCAGCCTCCCCTACCCTTTCTTCTTCGCCCAGGAGTCCTTGAGGCCGATGGTCCGGTTGTAGACCGCCTTCACTCCGGGCTGGTGGTAGCGCGAATCAGCGCAGAAGTAGCCAAGGCGTTCGAACTGGCAGACAAAGCCGCGTTCTTCTCCGGCCAGACCAGGCTCCAGCTTGGCACCCTCCACGAGGCTGAGCGAATCCGCATTGAGCACCGACAGGAATCCGTCCTCGGCAACATCGGGGTTCTCGTGGTCGAAAAGCCGCTCGTAAAGGCGCACATCCCCCTCTTCGGCGTGGGCTGCACTTACCCAGTGAATGGCGGCCTTGCACTTCACGCCCTCGGGCGCCGCCTGACCGATGGTGCCTGGCAGGAACTCGCAGTGCACTTCGCGGACCTCCCCGCTCTCCGGGTCGGTGAGGTGATCGACATACTGCACGATGTAGCCGGCCCGCAGTCGCACCGCGCGGCCGGGAGCCAGGCGAAAGTACTTCTTCGGCGCTTCCACCATGAAGTCGTCCCGCTCGATCCAAAGCTCGCGGCCCAGCGGCAGCTTGCGAACCCCGGCCGACTCATCCTCGGGATTATTCTGCGCCTCAACCTGCTCCACCTGATCCGAGTCCATGTTGACGAGGACAAGCTTGAGCGGATCGAGCACGGCCATACGGCGCGGCGCGGTGGCGTTGAGCACGCGGCGCACCTCGTTTTCGAGACGCGCCACGTCGGTCACCCCCTTGAACTTGGTGATCCCGACATCCTCGCAGAAATCCCGAATCGCAGCAGGCGGATAGCCCCGGCGGCGTGCTCCGGAAAGAGTCGGCATGCGAGGATCATCCCAGCCATCAACCATGTCCCCTTCCACCAACTGCAGGAGCTTGCGCTTGCTCACCACCGTGTAGTTCAGGGCCAGTCGTGAGAATTCAATCTGGCGCGGCCTCGAGGCCACCGGGCAGTTCTCGATCACCCAGTCGTAAATCGGCCGGTGAACCTCGAACTCCAGGGTGCACAACGAATGAGTCACGTGTTCCTTGGCATCCTCCAGGGGATGCGCGAAATCGTACATCGGATAAATGCACCACTTGTCACCCGTGTTGTGGTGCGTCTCGTGCAACACGCGGTAGATGATGGGATCGCGCATGTGCATGTTGGGCGACGACATGTCCACCTTGGCCCGCAGGACCGCCTCGCCCTCCTTGAACTCACCGGTTCGCATCTTCCCGAAGAGCTCGAGATTCTCATCCGCCGGACGATCGCGATAGGGCGACTCCTTGCCCGGCTCCTTGACCGTCCCGTGCGCCGCCCGGATTTCCTCCGTGCTCTGGGTGTCGACGAAGGCCTTGCCCTCCTTGATGAGATGCACCGCGCAGTCGTGGAAGAACTCGAAGTAGTCGCTCGCGAAATAGAGATGCTCACCCCAGTCCCAGCCGAGCCACTTGATATCCTCCTGCATGCTGTCGACGTATTCCTGCTCCTCCCTGGTGGGATTGGTATCGTCGAAGCGCAGGTGACAACGGCCTCCGGAAGCGGCGTTCTCCTTCGCGAGCCCGAAGTTCAGGCAGATCGACTTGGCGTGCCCGATGTGCAGGTAGCCATTCGGCTCCGGCGGAAAGCGGGTGACCGAGGTCTTGTGTTTCCCGCTCGCCAGGTCCTCCGCGATGATGTCGCGGATGAAGTCGCGCTTGGTGTTTTCCTCGCTCATGCCGGTATCTCGCTCTTGGCCAGCTCTTCAAGAAGGACCCGGTTCAACCGGATCCCGCCTTCGAAGTTCTCGACCGTGAAGTTCTCGTTCGGGGAGTGGATTTGGCAATCGGGAAGGGCCAGTCCCAGCAAGAGGGTGTCCGCCCCGAGCACTTCCTTGAAGTCCTGCATGATGGGAATACTTCCGCCCTCGCGGATCAGAACCGGATCGGCTCCAAAGGTTTCCTTCAACGCCACCTGCGCCGCCTTGCCGTGGGCGGAATGGGGATCGGTGTGATAGGGCTGGCCATAGTGCCCGATTTTCACCGTGATCTTCACCCCGTCCGGGCAATGCTTCTCGAGGTGGGCGGTGACCTTCTCGTTGATGTCGACGGGGACCTGGTCCGGCACGAGACGGAAGGAGAGCTTTGCGAAGGCCTCCGCCGGGAGCACCGTCTTCGATCCTTCCCCCTGGTAACCGCCCCAGATGCCGTTCACTTCCGCAGTCGGTCGTCCCCAAAGACGCTCCGCCGACGAATAGCCGGTCTCGCCGTACAACGACGGCGACCCGGTGACCTCGAGCACATCCGCTTGCGAAATCCCGGGAACGCTCTTCCACATTTCGCGTTCCCAGTCTTCGAGGGGCACCACATCGTCGTAAAACCCATCCACTGCGACCCGGCCATCACTGTCGTGCAAGCTGGCCACCACTTGCGCCACTGCGGTGGCCGGATTGGCAACCGCGCCGCCGTAGACGCCCGAGTGCAGATCACGGGCCGGGCCGGTGATCGAAAACTCGCAACACGCGACCCCGCGCAATCCGTATCCGAGCGTCGGCACGCCCTTTGCGACCATGCCGGTATCGGACACCACGATCACATCGCAGGCCAACTCCTCACGGTGCGCCTCCAGGAACGGCCGGAGGCTGGGCGAGCCAATCTCCTCCTCCCCTTCCAGGAGCATGATGAGATTCACCGGGAGCTTGCCGGACTCTTCGATCGTCTCCGTGATTCCACAGAGATGCGCAAAGAACTGCCCCTTGTTGTCGGTAGCTCCCCGTGCCCAGATCTTGCCGTCCCTTTCGACAGGTTCGAAGGGCGGGGTGTCCCACAGATCAAGGGGGTCCACCGGTTGCACATCGTAGTGACCATAGACAAGCACGGTTGGCCGACCCGCTTCGTGATCATTGCGCCCAATCACGACCGGGTGCTTTTCGGTAGGATGGATCGCGCTGCTCAACCCCGCCGACGCCATGCGCGCAGCAAGCCACTCGGCACAGGCTTGCACGTCCTCCTTATTCCGCGAGTCCGTCGAGATGCTCGGAAAGCGCAGGAGCTCAAATAGTTCGTCCAACCAGCGATTCACGGCGCATGGATGGCGCGACGATCCCGGTCCGGCAAGAACGAACTACGGCTGCTCCTTGTGTCCCTTGTAGTCCTTCATCATCGAGAGGAAGTCGTAGAGCCCGAGGAGGAAGAGGAAGATGGCGAGGAAGGCACAGGCCGCCCAATAGAAGAGGAAGCGCATGGGGTGGTCTTCCAGCCAGGCGGCCAGCGGCCAGTTGCCGAGCGCGAAGACCGCAAGGACGGCGATGATCGTGTAGAAAATGATCTTCCGCCGGGTCTCCCGATACTGCAGGAGAGCCCGGGCCGCCGTCATGGCGAACGCGAACCAGTTCATTTTTTGCGCCATCTGCACAAAGCATCCACTTTGCGACACCGCGCGTCAAACCGGGAACACGCCCTGCAAAACGGTGTGTCGTGCCGCTAGGTCCGTGCAGACCTCCTGATTCGGCAGCGTTACTCCTTCTCCTTGGGAGCCTCTGCCTTGGGAGCCTTTTCCTTGGGAGCCTCTGCCTTGGGGGCCTCTGCCTTGGGGGCCTCCTCCTTGGGGGCCTCCTCCTTGGGGGCCTCCTCCTTGGGAGCCTTTTCAGTCTTGGGGGTCTCTTCGACCTTGGCAGCTTTCTTGGCCGCGGCCTTCTTGGTGGTCTTCTTGGCAGCCTTCTTGGTGGTCTTCTTGGCAGCCTTCTTGGTGGTCTTCTTGGCAGCCTTCTTCGCCGTCTTCTTGGTCGCAGCTTTCTTGGCCGTCTTCTTCCCACCGGAGCCCGAACCACCAGACTTCTTGAGGGCAGCACTCGATTTCAATTGCTCATGCCTGCGTTTCAAATACTGCTTTCGGCGTCGGCGCTTCTGGACCTTGTTAAGCTGCTTACCCATAAGGTGGGGCACGGCCTAAGCGCCTGCCCGCCAGCATTCAAGACAAATCGCCCCCCAAACCCCCGTTCTCCATGCCTGGCCTCGTCATCAAACCCCGCTCCCGGATCTTCCATGGACACGACTGGGTCTACTCTTCCGAGGTCAAAAAGGCCTTCGGAGACCCCCAACCCGGGGACGTGATTTCCCTCAAGGACTTTAAGGACAAGCCCTTGGGGAGCGCAATCTACAATCCCCACTCCCAGATCGTGGCCCGGCGATTCTCCCGCCGGAAGCAGGAACTCGACCAAGAATTCTTCCTGCGCCGGCTCAAACTGGCCCTCGCCCTCCGGGAACGCCTGCCCGTCGATCCGGAGCTCTGTCGTCTCGCCTGGAGCGAGTCCGATGGCCTCCCCGGCGTCATCGTGGATCGCTACCACGGGCATCTGGTGCTCCAGACCCTCACCCTCGCAATGGATCAGCGAATCGAACTCATCGCGAATGCCCTGCGCGAACTGCTCGATCCCCAGACCATCGTGCTGCGCAACGACTCCCCCATGCGAAAGGCCGAGGGCCTCGAGCCGGCCATCAGCCTCCTGCACGGCAGCGACCCCGATCCGATCCAGGTCGAAACAGGGGGCCTCCGCTTCGAGGTCGCTCTCCTCTCGGGCCAGAAGACCGGGCTCTATCTCGACCAACTCGATGCCTACTCGCGCGTTGCCGCCCTCGCCGGTGGCAAACGAGTCCTCGATTGTTTCAGCAACCAGGGTGGCTTCGGTCTCGCCTGTGCGCAGGCCGGTGCGGCCTCGGTCACCTGCGTCGACATCTCGGCGGAGGCCATCGCCGCGGTGAACACCAATGCCAGCCTCAATAATCTGGAGATCAACACAGTCGAGGCCAATGCCTTCGACTTTCTCAGAGCCTGCGAAGACCACTACGACCTCATCATCCTCGATCCGCCCTCCTTCACCCGCAGCAAGAAAGCGCTCGGCGACGCCATGCGGGGCTACAAGGAAATCCACCTTCGCGCCCTCAAGCTGCTCGACCACGACGGCTACCTCACCACTTTCTCCTGCTCACACCACGTCACTCGCGAGCTCTTCCTGTCCAACGTGCGCGACGCTGCGGTCGATGCCCGACGCACCCTCCGCCTTGTGGAAAGTCACACCCAACGCTCCGATCACCCGATTCTTCCGACCATTCCCGAGACGGAATACCTGAAAGGGTTTACCTTTCAGCTTCTCCCCGGACGATGAAACTCTGGATCAAGTTCCTGCTCTTTCTCATTCCCGCCGTAGCTGGGACCATCTTTGTCTTTTGGCGATTCTCTCCGGAGCAAGCCATCATCAAGCGCGCTGACGTCCTGTTCACCAGCCTCGAGAAGAAGACCCTGAGCAGCGGCACCCCCAAGGAAAAGGCGGCGCGCTTTCGGGAGATCCTCTCACCCCAGCTCGAGATCAAGGCACCCTTTCCCATCCCCTCCGGCAAGGTCCCACCCGCAACTGCCGCCTACCACCTCATGCAATTTCAAGGCGGAGTGACCTCCTGCAAGATCGCTCGCAAGGACGAAACGGTCGCCTTCCCTTCCGAGGGAATGGCCATCTACCAGTCCACCGTGGTGGCTGATATCTCAGCCGGCCCCAACTCCCAACGCGTCCTCCGCTACCGCTGTCGCTTGGAATTCGAAAAGTCGGGCCGGGACTGGCTTCTGCGCTCGATCGTCCTCACCCCGATCTAGTGTAGTCCGTCCAGCAGAATGCATGTTATGAGATGCGGAGTTTTTTCCAAATTCAAGGCGCGACGAGGGCGCGAATCGAGATTCGTGACTGAGAAGCAACGCCGAAGTTGGGCAAAAGACCGCATCGTTCTCTCCAGACCCGCATCCGCGGCTAGTTTTTCAAACAATCACTCCAATCATAATGTGCAGTCTGCTTGACGGGCTACCCTAGGGTCGGCGGATGCTCAAAAGCCTCTGGAATCGGCCTGCGGAGCGCCTTTTCAACTTCTGCCCGGGACTTTCCGGCAAAATTCCTTGGCAAACCGGGGGAATTCCTCCAAGTTCCGCCGCCCCACGCCAAACAACAAATGGTAGCTCTTAGACTCACACGCAAAGGCGGCAAGGACCGTCCCTACTACAAGATCGTAGCGGTCGACAGCCGTAAGCGCCGCGACGGCCGCTATATCGAACAACTCGGCACCTACGACCCGCTGGAGGAGGGCGTGAACTACAGCCTCGATCTCGAAAGGGTCGACTCCTGGATCGGCAAGGGTGCCCAGCCATCAGTGACGGTCAACAGCATCATCAAGAAGGCGCGCAAGATCGCCGATGCGGGGACCCAGTAGTAAGAGCTGACCGGCTCCAGAATTTCAGCCCAGGGCGTTTTGCTCTGGGTTTATTGCCTACACCCAGCGCGCCATTGGCTTCCCTCTGGTCGCTCTCGCGGTGGTCAGTGAGAGTTACCTGGAAATCGGATCGCCGAATTAATTCGGGATTTGATCCCCTTGGTCCCTTGGCTTTCCCCTAGAGTCCCAGCACTGCTCTCAAGTACTCCTCCACCCCTTCCAGGGTCTCCGCCTGCAAGACTCCTTCCCGTTCCCCTCCGCCTCCAAATCCGATCACGGGCTTGCGGAACTGGATTGCGAGTCGGGCCTCCGATGCGGTGCCCGCTCCTCCTGGCAGAATCACCACCGCATCCGCGCTCGCGATGTTTATCGAATTTCGCGAAAGGGGCGTCCCTCCCTCTTCTCCCCGGCCCGGCAGATGGGTTCGGATCGGCACCTCGACAAATCGATTGGGATAACCCGGCGGAGCCTCGCACCCATCGCCCTCCACCCGCCCGGGCAAGACCCCGAGACTCAGGCCCGCGCGATCTGCGACCGAGGTAAACCCCTCGCAAACGGCTTCCATCACCCCTTGGCCACCTCCTGTTAATAAGTTCACTCCCATCCGCGCCAGCAGGTCGCCCAGCGCGAGGCTGAGTTCCTCGTGCCGCTCTTTTCCGGAGCCCATCACGCCCACGATCTTCAACCGATTCACCATCTCTAACAGCGACTCCCCGGGAGTCGCCCCATGGTGACGGATTCAACTCGTCCTGCAAGCGCAGGACTGCTATGGATCGCCGCGGACATGAACAAGTACGCTGTAGAACTAATCGCAACCTTCTTCCTGTTTCTCACCATCGGGACCGCGGCGGTCCTTGGCACGGCCGGTGCCCTCGCTCCGCTCGCCATCGGCGCGACCCTGGTGGTCATGGTCTACGCCGGCGGCCATATCTCCGGGGCTCACTACAATCCAGCCGTCACCCTCGCCCTCTTCATTCGGGGTCGCTGTGAAGGCAAAGAGATCGGACCCTACCTCCTCGCCCAGCTCATCGGTGCCAGCCTCGCAGCCTTCGTGGTCCTGAAAATCTTCGGCCCGGCCATTCTCAACGGCGAACCGATCAGCCAGTTTGATCCCGACGGAAAGGGCACCAGCGCCGGCGCGGTGGTCGCCGCCGAACTCTTCTTCACCTTTGCCCTGGCCTTCGTCATCTTGAACGTGGCCACCTCGAAGAACACCGAGGGCAACAACTACTTCGGTCTCGCCATTGGATTTACCGTGATGGCGGGCGCCTTTACGGTCGGGGGCATCTCCCTGGGCAGTTTCAATCCGGCCGTCACTACTGCGCTATGCATCACCGGCAAGCTCGCTTGGGCCGACAGCTGGATGCACTACCTCCCCCAGATCCTCGGCGCCGTGCTCGCCGCCTTCACCTTCAAGGGACTGAATCCGGACGACAAGTAACTCGCCCAGCCTGCGGAGGCTGCACCAGGGCCACTTGTGGGGGCTCCGATTTTCTGATCGACGTGTTCTTGATCGCTTGGAGCCCTCCAGCATTCGCGAGGGCCTGTTGCTCATTCCGCGACGCCCGCTAGGTCTCAACGACTTCGCGAACTTGCGAACTGCGTGTCCCCCCTTGCGCTTCCTCGCCGGGTGGGAGGCTCAGAGGCAAGTCTCTGCATATTCTGGGACAGGAATTGTCAGTCCCACCAGTATTCTGTCCGATCCCTCGCACGATCATGTGCCCGATCGCCAACAGGACATGCCCCCCACACGATCGGATAAACACGTAGGATTGATGGTGGAGTCCCTCCACGGGCAGGGCGCGCGCATCTTGAATGGGGTGGCCCGCTGGGTTCACACCAATCCCGGCTGGACGGTGGCGGTTTTCGACGGCGAGCCGGCCGAATTGGCGCGCCTGGCCCGGGATTGGCAAGGCGATGGCATGGTTTGCACGCCCACCAGTGACGAGTTTCAGCAGGCCACCAACTGCCGCGACATTCCGGTCGTCAACGTCAGCGGCCAGGTCCTCAACCACAACACGGTCTCGGTCGTGAGTGACCACGAGGCCTGCGCCCAACTTGCCGCCAGCTACTTCCTGGACCGCGGATTCAGCCGGTTCTGCTTTATCTCCAATCCCAACTCCGAATTCGGGAAACTCCTGGGGCCCGCCTTCCTCGCGCGCTGCCAGAACCATGGCGGCCAAGCTACCAACCGGGTAAGTGCGATCGGAGAGGAAAGAAATCTCGGAGCGTGGCTCGCCGAGCAAGCGCGCCCCCTCGCGATCTTCACCGACTCAGACCGCCAGGCCTCCAGTGTTCTGGAGGCCTGTCATCTGTCTGGAATCAAAGTTCCCGAAGAGATCTCGGTGCTGGGAGTGGGAAACCAGACCCATCTCTGCGAACTGTGCACTCCGGCGCTCTCGAGTATCGATTGCGATCTCGAAGCGCGGGGCTATCAAGCCGCCGCTCTCCTCTTTCGACTCATGTCGGGTGAACTCACTTCTGATAATCCCGTTCGCATTGCCCCGACGGGTGTGATCACGCGGCGATCGACCAACACCTACGCCTTCGACGACGTCGATCTCAGCAACGCCCTGCGCTTCATCCACGAACATGCGCACGAATCGATCAAGGTGAGAGACGTCCTCGCCGCGACGACCATCTCCCGGCGCTCATTGGAAAATCGGTTCCGCCGCTACTTCAGCCGCAGCCTCCATGAGGAAATCTGGCGCGTGCACTTCGATCGGGCCAAGCAACTCCTGACCACCACCGATCTCGGATTGCAGGATGTCGCGGAGCGATCGGGCTTCCGCACCGCGAGCGCCCTTGCCAACCTGTTCAAACAGAGGACCGGCTTGACGCCCCGCACCTACCGTGCGGAGCATCGACGATAGGCTACCAAAAGACGGTCACGCCCGGACTGCTGAAGCGCTCCACCATGTCGTTGCCCCGCACCCACTCGACGTGCCCATCGAGAAAGCCAAGGTGGGTCCCTCCCGGTTCGTCCCCATTCAGGTAGTTCCCAATCATCTGTTCATTCCAACGCGCGGTGACATCGATCCAGAGAATGGGATAGGCCACCGTCTGACCGAGACGACTCGGAGTCCAGCGGACGACTTCATCCTCATCAACGACTTCGTCCTTGATGCGGTCCCAATTGTCAGGTTCCACGAAGACTCCTGTCGCGGTCCAAATCGGATTCTGGATCAGGCAGGCATACGAGAAGATGGACGACTCCTCCCCTTGACCGTAATCCCAGAGGTCCCGCTGCGGACTGGAGCACGTATCCATGCCCCCCCGCGTCCAACATTTATTGGAGGCAGAGTAGGCCATGTTGCGGGTGATTCCGGACTTCTCGCGCCACTCCTGGGAGAACCAGAAAGGGACATTGCCAAAGTGGATTTCCGGGAAGACGCCGTTGTTATCGCCCGCATCAGCAACCGTGATCGAAGACAGTTGCTTGATGTTGCTGATCGATTGCGCCCGGTGGGCCGCCTCCATCGCCTTCCCGACTCCCATGAAGACCAGAGTGCCCAGCGTGACAAGAATGGCGATGACCACCAGGACTTCAATCAGGGTGAACCCTCTCTTGCGACTCAAGGGATTTGTCTTCATCTTTTGGAAATTCTCAAACTGCGGAATCCGTGTCTCACGCTGCCCGAAGAATTGACGCGATCCCTCGAGTGCCTCAGATGCGATTTCGTGATGGTCCTTGAATTAGCGGCGAGCCCGCCGTTCAGGCGATGAAACTAAAAATTGATGCCGAAGTCGCGGACAATTTTCCATGGCCCAGGGCGGGGGGCATTGCGCGCACGGGGGTGGAACAGATGGCATGCCCGCGGCATGGTGTCCGCGCCCGGCAAGGAGGTCCTCCTGCGAAGCTACAGATCAAATCAACCTCATCGTGAACACCTTCAGGTGACATTATTCTTCCGGGACCGCTGGTCAACCTTGCCTCACGGCCCTTCGGGCGCTAGACGGGGCCGTCATGAATGTTCGCACGATCGGAATCTCACTACTCAGTATCGCGCTGGCCGGCTTCGCCCCATGCCAGGAAACCAAGAAGGAAGACCCGCCTGCCCCGGCCGCGAAACCGGCCTCGGCCCCCGCTGGTCCTCGCATCTCCTTTGAAACTTCGATGGGGACCTTCGTCCTCGAACTCAATCCCACGGATGCCCCCCTCACCACCAAGAATTTTCTCAGCTACGTGGAGGAAGGCTTCTACAACGGGATCATCTTTCACCGCGTGATCCCGAATTTCATGATCCAAGGGGGCGGCTTCGAACTGGTCGACGGGATGGGCACCCAGAAGAAGACCAAGGCTCCCATCAAGAACGAAGGTAAGAACGGTCTCAAGAATCTGCGCGGAGCGATCTCAATGGCGCGCACCAAAGATGCTGACACCGCCACCACCCAGTTCTTCATCAACGTGGTCGATAATCCCAGCCTCGACCCCAAGGATCCTGTCACCAATCCGCGCGGCTTTACCCCGGATGGCTACGCCGTCTTCGGCAAGGTGGTGGAAGGAATGGATGTCATCGACAAGATTAAGCAGGTGAAAACCGGCTCGAAGAAACTCAAGGCCCGCCCTCCAAGTGGCCAACTCATGGAGAAGACGATGCAGGATGTGCCCCTCGAGGCCGTCGTGATCAAAAAAGCGAGCCTCGTAAAGGCCAAGTAACTCTCCACTGAATTCCCCGGCGCCGTCCCGCTCGACGGTGCTGCCCGGCCGGCTCTCCGCCATGCCTTGGCTCTTCCCCATCATCGCATACCTCGTTGGGTCGATCCCCTTCGGCGTCCTGATCGCCAAGTCCAGGGGAATCGATATCACCCGGCACGGCTCCGGCAACGTGGGAGCGACCAATGTCCTCCGCGTGGTCGGGAAGGGCTTCGGAGCCCTTTGTCTCTTTCTCGATTTTCTCAAGGGCTTCGTCCCCGTGGTGATCGCCATCAACCTCTTGCGAGTCCAGGGCGAGACCCCGCCAGTCCCCCTTCCCTTTCTCTGGGGACTCTCGGACGAGATTTCCATCGATCGTCAACTCGCGATTCACACCTCCCAAGTGGCTACCGCGATGGCGGCCATCCTCGGACACAACTACTCCCTCTTCCTCCGCGGAAAGGGCGGCAAGGGCATTGCCACCTCGGCAGGGGTGCTCGTGGCACTCATGCCCCTCGTCCTCCTCGGAATGCTCATCGTCTTCATCATCACGTTATTCTCAAGCGGCTACGTCTCGCTGGGAAGTATTGGCGGCGCGATCAGCCTGCCCATTCTTCGTCATCTCGGAGATCGCTTTCGCCATGCCGACGGCGACAGTTCACTGCCCACTCTCTGGGACTCCGGCACCTGGAACAAACCGCTCTTCATTTTTGCCCTGGTCGCCTGTGCCCTTGCGCTGTGGCGCCACCGCTCGAATATTCAGCGTATCCGTGCGGGAACCGAAGCCCGCGTGATGCGCAAAGAGAAGATCGAACATGAATCCTGATTCCTTTCCTCCCAATCCCCAGGTTGCGATCCTCGGATCCGGATCCTGGGGCACCGCCCTCGCAACCGTCCTCGCGCCAGTCGCCTCCTCGGTGCTCCTGATCGGACGCGACCCGAAGGTGCTCGACGACATCAACACCAATCACCACAACGAGCGCTACCTCAACGGAGTGGACCTCGCTGACAACATTTCCGCAAGCGACGATTTCTCCAAGGTGGTTGGCGCGGAACTCATTCTCTTCGTGGTTGCGAGCGCGGCCACCAGGTCGGTCGCCGGAAAGCTGGCAGCGCTGGATCCGAATCCCAACGCCATCCTCCTCGCTTGCTCCAAGGGCATCGAACGGGGCACCGGCAAGCGCATGTCGGAGATCATTTCGGAACTCCTTCCCAAACAGCGCCTCGCCGTGCTCTCCGGACCCAATCATGCGGAGGAAGTGTGCAGGGGACTGGCCACCGCCACCGTCATTGGCTCCACCTCGAAAGAGGTCAGTGCCTACCTGCAGGGCCTCTTCACCGCACCTACCTTTCGATCCTACACCAGCGACGATCTCGCGGGCATTGAGTGGGGCGGGGCAATCAAGAACGTCTTTGCCATCGCCTCTGGTATCGCCAAGGGACTCGGACTCGGCGACAACGCCACCGCGGCCCTAGTCACGCGCGGACTGGCGGAGATGATCCGGCTCGGCACCGCCCTCGGAGGACGGCCCGATACCTTCGTCGGACTCTCCGGAGTGGGCGACCTGATCGCCACCTGCTACTCGAACCACTCACGCAACTACCGCGCCGGAATCTCCATTGGACATGGCAACACCGTGCAGGAAACCCTCGATGCCGAGGGCATGGTGGTGGAGGGCATTCCTAACTGCCAATCGATCCACGAGGCCGCCCATCGCGCCGGCGTGCGCACGCCCCTCATCGATGCCCTCCACGCCGTTCTCTACGAGGACAAACCCGCCGCCTCCGCCTTGCAGGAACTGCTGACCCGGACCCCGCGTTCGGAAAAGGACTGACGGTGAGCTCTGCTCAGCACATTCCAGGGCGCTTTCGTGCCCAAATCGCACACATCTCCCTAGCGCTGTGCCGCTTTCTGGGGTAGTAATCATGCGGCCTCATGAGTGAACCAAGATCCAGTCGCGGCGAGTGGCGCAGACTCGCCCGCAAAGTATCCGGAAAGATCAACACCGCCTGGTGGCTGGAGAAGCTAGCCGTGCCGCTGGTGGTGACCGCCCTGATCGCCTCCTGCCTGATCCTTCTTGCCCGCCGCGAACTTCCCCAGTTTCCCTGGAACGAGACCATCATCACGGGCCTCTTCCTCCTCGTCGGGATGGGCCTCATGGCCTGGTGGCTGGCACGCCGCAATTTCGAATCGCCCGACCAGGCCATGGTTCGCATGGAGGCCAGCATGAAAATGCGCAACGCCCTGAGTGCCGCCAAGCAGGGCGTCACCCCATGGCCGAGCCTCCCCAAAAACGTCGACGATGGCACCCGCTGGCGCTGGTCCCGCCTCGTCACCCCGATTCTGGCGGCCGCCCTCTTCATTACCGCCAGCGTGCTTCTTCCGGTTTCTGCGAAGTCGGACCCAAATGGCGGTCCCCTCGATGAACCGCAATCATGGAAGGGCCTGCAGGCCGATATCGAAGCGCTGGCCGAGGATGACACGGTGCAGGAGCACTACCTCGAGGAACTCGAGCAGCGCCTCGAAGAATTGCGCAAGCAGGACGAGAACGAATGGTTCAGCCATTCGAGCCTCGAGGCCACGGACGCCTTGCGCAAAATGCACGGCGCGGAATTGGAGAACATGGAACGCAATCTCCGCAAGGCCGAACGCGCACTCAACGCCCTCCAGAAGAGCGGCGGCAAGTTGGGCGAAGCAGGCCGACAGCGCATGCTCAACGAATTTGATGAAGCCCTGAAAGGACTGGGCGAAGGCACGATGAAGCCCAACAAGGCTCTCCTCGATCAACTCAAGGAACTCGACCCGCAGAATCTTGGACAACTGAACCAGGAGCAACTCGACCAACTCCGCGAAAACATGAAGAAGCAGGCCCAGAACTGCCAGGACTGCCAGGGAAATGGTCAGGGTCAGGGCGGTGGCGGCGATGATTGGCTCGATGATCTTCTCAATGAAGGCGAGAACGGTCCGCAGGATGACGGCGGACCGGGCCAGGAAGGCGAGGGGGCCGGCAATGGCGGGATCGACCGCGGCCCCGGAACCGCACCCGGGGTGCTTGGTCGCATCGCCGAGAGCGTCACCCCAGGGGATCTCGAAGGCTTGGAGTCCAAGGACCTCAGCAGGAGTCTCCCGGGAGATCTCCTCGAACTCGCGGATGGCGAGCACGAGGTCGACACGACCAAAGTGGGCATCCGCGCAGGGGGAGGCCTCAACAACGAGGGCGAAGGCGGAGACCGGGTCTGGAAAGACTCCCTCCTGCCCGCCGAGAAAAAGGCGCTCAAGGAGTTCTTCAAATAAGATCCGCCCTGACCGGTTGACGGTGATGGGTAGACCGTAGACAGTAGCGAGGGAAGGCTCACCGGCACACTCACCGTCTACTGACCACTGACTACCGATTACTGAATATGGAGCACGCCTCGGAAACCGAAGTCACCGATGCCGGCAAGCATGTCCGGTCTCTTGTCAGCGCCCTCAACCAGGTTCTCTTCGGCCAGGAGGAACTGATCGAACTCGTCATCACCGGAGTTCTTTCCCGGGGTCACATTCTCCTCGAGGGTCTCCCTGGTCTCGGCAAAACCGAGCTCGTCAAGGGGCTTTCCAAGACCCTCGTCCTCGATACCAAGCGCATCCAGTTCACTCCGGATCTTCTCCCCGGCGACATCACGGGCAACCCGGTCCTCCAGGAGGTCGATGGCAAGCGGGTGTTCAATTTTCAACCCGGCCCCCTCTTCACCAACATTGTCCTCGCTGACGAGATCAACCGCGCCTCGCCAAAAACGCAGTCCGCCCTCCTCGAAGCCATGCAGGAGCGGCACGTCACGGTCCTCGGGAAGACCCACCCGCTGCCTGCACCCTTCTTCGTGCTCGCCACCCAGAACCCGATCGAACTGGAAGGCACCTATCCGCTGCCCGAGGCCCAGCTCGACCGCTTCCTGTTCAAGCTCGAGGTCACCCGCAACGACGTGACTACCCTCGAGCGCATCGTGAACGGCCGCGAGTTGGGAACTGAGCCCGTCGTGCAGCCCATCATGGATGGCGCCACCCTCGATAGCGTGCTCGCCCTCATCCGCCGCATCTTCCTCCCCGAGGTGGTGGGCAACTACATCGCGCGCCTCGTGGACGGAAGTCACCCCGGCCAGTCGAGTTCCGCTAAGAACATCAAGTACGGCGCCAGCCCCCGCGCCGCCCTCTCGCTCGCGGCTTCCGCCCGCGCCCGGGCCCTCATGAACGAGCGCACCCACGCCAGCTTCGAGGACGTCAAATTCGTGGCCCCCTCAGTCCTGCGCCACCGCATCATCCTCGATTACAATGCGCGCGTGGAAGGACTCACCACCAATGACGTGGTGGCCTCTCTTCTCGATGAGGTACCCTTCCAGGCCAGCGCGACCCCAAAAACCCTCCAGCCCACCGCCTCCACCTGAATTCCTGGACCGTCGCATGAGGGAACGGCTCTTCATTCTACTCGCCCTGACCTTCCTGGGCTCTGCCTTTGCAGAAGCCCAGCTCCCCCGTCCCATCATCAAGGAACGGTACGATCCGAAGCGGAAAACCAAGACCGCCTTGGAGGTGACCCCGCTCCTCGACCAACTTCCCACCTCGGGCTACTACCCGATCCGGATCTACATCAACAACGATGCCAAGATCAACCGCACCTGGAGTTTCAGTTTTGTCTCCACTGACTCCGACGACGCGGCAGATGGCAACGAACTGAAATCCAGCTTCACCGTCAAGTGCGACGCGAAATCGACCACCGAAGTCGACCTCACGGTCCCCCTCGTCACGATTTTTCGGGAAGGCTACGATGCCTCGATCAACCTCGAGGTGAGCGTGCGAGCCCCCCCTGCACTCCGCAATTCGCGCAACACCATCTCGACCCAGTACGACACCGGGTGGCCCAGCGTCATGGTCAGCGAGGAACTCTACTCGCTGAACGGCAACACACTCTCAAACTCCGTCAGCACCTCCTTGAGCGGCGGGGGCGGCGGCCCCTTCCGCCACGGCGGATTCGTCGGCACGATGGGACTCGAGTTTGGCGCGGCCTTCAACCCGGAGAAGATGTCGGAGGATTGGCGCGCCTACAGCGGCTACGACGCCTGCCTGCTCACCGAAGAGGCCTGGAACGACGAGCTCTCGCCCGGCGCAAAAATCGCCCTGCTGAAGTGGAACCGCATGGGCGGCAGTCTCCTTATTTACTCCCGCAATTCCTCCACCGACCTCGCGAGCCTGAACATCGACAAGGAGAGCGCCGGACAGCGGAGCAGCGACCTCGGCTGGGGAGCCGTCCGGGTGAAGACCCTGCCCAACAGCGGATTGCTTCCGGCCGATGACACGGTGGCCTTGGTTCGCGATACCGTCAATCACTCCGGAGGACACCGCATCAAGAATCTGCGCGACGACTTCCGGCCCGCCTGGCCGCTTCAGATCGCCTTCGGCTCAAAGACGGCCCACGTCGTTTTCTTCATCCTCGTCCTGGTCGCCTTCGGCATCCTGGTGGGTCCCGTCAACCTTTTCGTTTTTGCCCGCTCCGGCCAACGACACAAACTCTTCATCACCACGCCCCTCATCTCCCTCGGCGCGAGTGCACTCCTCGTGGTGCTGATTCTCTTCCAGGACGGCTTCGGTGGCCGCGGCTACCGCCTCGTTCTCCATGAGGTCGGCCCCGACAACACCGCCTACATCTCGCAGGAGCAGATTGCTCGCACCGGGGTCCTTCTCAACACCGGATTCACCACCTCCGAACATGGCTACCTGAGTCCCGTGATGCTCTCCAACTCCCGCTGGGCCCGGATCACCGAGGATAACGAAGGTGGCAAGGGGCGCTACAACGTCGAAATGGCAGAGGACGGCCTCAAGGTGACCGGTGATTGGTTCCAGAGCCGCAGTGAACATGGTCACGTCTTTGACACCACCCGACCCTCGCGCGGACGCGTCTCGCTGGTGCGCGAAGGATCCGACCCCGTCATCAACTCAACCTTCGAGTTCCCCCTCGCGGAGCTCTACTACATCGATCCCAGCGGAAACCTCTGGCATGGCAGCGAGGTGCAACAGGGTCGCAACACGACCCTCGAATCGGTGTCGACCTCCCTCTTCGATGATTGGTTCCGAACAGAATTGGCCCGTTTTGGACCCAAGAACCAAGTGCGCCTCGACCTGGCCCGGGAGCGCAAGGGCCAGTTCTTCGCCACCACCAGCGACGCTCCCGGAATCAACACCCTGAGCGCCATCGACTGGAAAGAAACCTACACCTTCCTCACCGGAAAAATCAGCCCCCGGTAGTCAACCTCCCCCCAGCTCCCCATGAGCACAGCCATCTCCGTCCGCAACCTCTTCCGCTACTTCGGCGCCCTCAAGGCCGTCGATGGGGTGTCCTTCGACATCCCGCATGGTTCGGTCTGCGGCTTTGTGGGCGCGAACGGAGCCGGGAAAACGACCACCATGCGCGTCCTCGCCACCCTCGACTATCCCACCATGGGATCGGCCGAGATCTGTGGCATCAACGTGGTCAATCACCCTGACAAGGTGCGCTCCCTCATCGGCTGGATGCCCGACCACTTCGGCAACTACGAGCACATGACCGTGCTTGAGTATCTTGATTTCTATGCGCGCGCCCTGGGCTATGCAGGCGAGGATCGACGACGTCGTATCGCGGAAGTCATGGAGTTCGCCGACCTCGTTCCGCTCGCCGACCGCCTCTCCAACAAGCTCTCCAAGGGAATGACCCAACGCCTGTGCCTGGGACGTGCGCTCATTCACGATCCCCAGATCCTCATCATGGACGAACCGGCTGCCGGACTCGATCCGCGCGCCCGGGTGGAGCTCAAGCACCTCATCCGCATTCTCGCCGAGGAGGGCAAGACCATCTTTATCTCGTCCCACATCCTCTCCGAACTCGGCGAAATGTGCGACTCCCTCCTCTTCATCAATGCCGGCCGCATCGTCCACCACGGCGACGCTGAATCGCTCAAGCAGGGATCCGATGCTGCGGGCGGGGTTTATTACGACATTCAGGTCGATGGAAAACCGGAGTCCGTCTCTGACTGGGTGGTGCTCAATTCCGATGTCGAAATCATGGAAGCTCGCAAGCGCGGAGCGCGCATCCGCATTCCTTCGGCAGACGCCGAGAAAGTGGCAGACGTTCTCAGTCGCATGGTGCGCGACGGCGTCCGCGTCACCGAATTTCATCGGGAACAACGCAATCTCGAAGATGCCTTCATCGACATCCTCGGGCAGATCGAACAGGGAGGCATGCCCTCCGCCGTCCCGCTCGCCCAGCCTGTTCCGGGCGCTGTTTTCCAGCCCCACGCGGCGGCGCCCCAACAACCCGGACCGGCTGCTCCCCAACCCCCACCCAACCCTGCCGTTCCCCCGGCCCAGAACTCCGATGGCGGAGAGTGACTCCACCGCGGCCACGCCGCCTGCGCTGCCTCCCGCACCCATTGATCGGGTCAACGACTTCTCGGACAAACTCAGCCCCATGCTGGTCAAGGAGCTGCGCCAGGGATTTCGCACCAACACCTTTGTCGTCCTCTTTCTCGTCCTGCAGGGACTCCTCGCTCTCGTCCTCCTGATCGCCGGTCCCATCGCCGCTTCAAACGATGGACTCTCCGGAGCTGCCGGTGATGTCGTCTCGAAGATTGTCTTCTGCATCTACGGTCTCGGCATCCTCGTGGTGCAACCACTGCGCGGAATTTCTGCGGTCGCCACCGAGATCAAGCAGAACACCATCGACCTCATGGTTCTCACCCGCCTCAGTGCATGGCGCATTGTGTGGGGAAAGTGGTGTTCGATCATGAGCCAGTCCATCCTCATCGTTCTCTCCATCCTGCCCTACCTCATTTTCCGCTATTTCTTTGGCGGGATGCAACTCGTGGCCGAGCTCATGCTGATGGTCTATCTCTTCGTGATCTCCGGCACCCTCACTGCCTTCACGGTCGGCATGTCGGCCACTGGTTCCGTGCTCCTCCGCGGCCTGGTGGTCGTGGGTGGGTCGGCCTTCATGATGATCTACATTCCCTTCTACTTCACTCCCTCGCTGGCCACCTTCGTCGACTTCCTCAGCTTCACGCGGCGCGATGAATCACTCGCGGCCCTCGGTCTCCTCGCCATGGCGGTCTACACCAGTTACTTTTTCCTCGAGATCGGCGCTACCGCCATCTCTCCTGCTGCCGAGAATCGCGCCACCCGCAAGCGACTGATCGGTCTGGTCGTGCTGGTCTTGAGCTACTTTCTCCTGAACCTGGTCGGTTCCGAATTCGCCCTCACCGCAGCGCTCATCGTGGCGGGCCTCATCTCTCTCGATCTCTTCACGGAGAGCCCTGAATTTCCCTCCATCGTCTGCCGTCCCTTCCTGCGGTGGGGAACCCTGGGGCGTCTGGGGGGCCGCTTCCTCTATCCCGGCTGGGCCACGGGAGCCCACTTCTTCGTCCTGCTCGCCGGCATCGTGACTCTGCTCCTGTTGATCACCAAATCAGGCGCTCCGCAGTTCACGGACGCAGCGATCGGCTTTGGAATCATGATCTTTCCTGCCGCCATGATCCAGCTCTTCGCCCGCAACAGCGACAACCGATTTTCGATCTACGTGACCCTCATGGTGGTGGCCGCGGTCCTCACCGCCATCCTCAGCGCACTCTACATTGCCGTCAAGGAGGACATGCTCCTCTGGATCTTCATCATCATTCCCATGGTCCTCTTCCCCGTCAGCGACGAGCTCGCGTCATCCACCAACCAGGGCACCATTCTCTTCCTCTCCCTCATCACCACCGGCACCTATCTCCTCATCGTCTTCGCCGGAGCCTTCCCCCGAATCGCGAAAATTCCCAAACTGGAAGCCGAAGCGCTCCAGGATCTCGATGACCAGTAGTCGACGCCACTCCACTGCAGCCAGGATTCAGACCATTCCCTCCCAATTCTGAACACCGCATGCTGAACACTCCTCTCCCATGACCCCTGAACTCCTCAAGAACGCCTACACTTCGGCCTCGGTCTGCGCCGAGAAGCTGCGCTTGCCGTTGCGTTCCCGGGTCTGGAAGGGTCAGGCCGGCGAGTTCCTGGGAGCGGGGGTGGGCTCCTCTCTCGACTTCCAGGACCACCGCGCATACGTCCCGGGCGACGACCCTCGCCACATCAACTGGCAGGCCTACGCCCGCACCGGCCAGTACTCCATGAAGCTCTACCGCGAGGAAGTGCGTCCCGTCGTAGACCTGGTCTTCGATGTCTCGGAGTCCATGTTCTTCGAACCGATCAAGGCCCAGCGGACCTGCGAACTCTTCTATTTTCTCACCGAGAGTGCCACGCGCACCGGCGCTTCCCTCCACATGCACCTGTTGGTCGGTGGCAACGTCCGCCCGATTCCCAAGGAGGCCATCAGCACGCATCACTGGTACGAAGACGCCCAGAATCTCCAGAAAGGCGAACCCAACGCCCCTCCCAATCTTGCGACCATTCCTTTTCGCGCGAATGCCTTTCGCGTCTTCCTCTCCGACCTTCTCTTCCCGGGCGACCCGGTCTCCCTGATCGGCTTACTCGGTCAGCGCCAGGGAAGCCCGGTCATATTCACGCCCTTCACCAAGGCCGAGGCCGATCCCGGATGGCACGGAAATTATGAATTCGTCGAAGCGGAGCTCCACACCAGGCACCCGCACCGCATTGAGCCCTCGGTCCTCAATCGCTACAAGAAGGCCTACGCAAATCACTTCAGCATCTGGAAGACCGCCAGCCGCCGCTACAACGCCGCGCTCGCCCGCGTGGGCGCCGACGTCAACCTTGAGTCCGCTCTTCACGACGAAGCAGTCTCTGCCGGCGCCCTCGAAGTGACCAACTGATTCCGCGCCATGCCGCGCACCACCACCATCGTTCTCATCGCGATCCTCCTGGGTCTCGCCGTGTTCATCTTTCCTTTTGGCGAGGGAAGATCACGGGCCGATGGTTCGGATCATCGAGCGGAGCAGGCACGCTAGGAAGGAAATCCCGGGAGCTCTTCATCAGGAGTCCGCAAGTCGGGGAAATCCGGCCTTTCCCCCAGGCCTCTCGAAGAGAGGCTTCCGCCAAATGCAAAACTCATTGAAGGCAACCTCTCCACCACCGAAACCGAGGAGCGAGTGGTCGTGCTCCTCGACAAGGTGAGAGTGCAGGCAGCGGGGGCGCGTTCCTTTCGTAACGGTATCCTCTTCAAGGCGCCCTATCGCATGGAAGGCCTCGACGACAAGGCCGCGAGGGACTGGACCATGGAAGCGATGAGGGATATGTCTAGATCCAGCGAACCGGCGGGAGCATCCCTTCCGAGTTCGTGGAGAAACTGCAGGTTGAGGAGGACGCGCCTCCGGAACCGCCCGAGTTCCCGGCCCGGCAGTGATCTCCTGCGAATCAATGTTGAATGTTGGGCGTTGAAAGCTGAACGTTCTCTCATGACCGCTCTCCTGCCCGCTCTCACCGTGATCCTACTCCCATTATCCGTGTTCGCACAGGATGACAAAGACAAGGAAGCCGACCCCGGCTTTCTCAATCAACGAGGCACCGAGCACTTCTTTGCCGCGCGCATCAAGGAGTCCCTCGCAGATTGGGACCGCGTGGTGAAGATGGTTCCGCAACGTGCCCCGCATCACTGGCAACGGGGTATCTCACTCTACTACGCCGGCCGCTACGAAGACGGCGTGGCGCAGTTCGAGAGCCACCAGAAAGTCAACCAGCAGGACGTCGAGAATGCCGTCTGGCATTTCCTCTGCGTCGTGCGAGCCAAGGATGGATCCGTGAAGAAAGCGCGTGAGAAGTACATACCCATCACTCGCGACACGCGCATCCCCATGAAGGAAATCCACGCTCTCTTCGCAGGCACGGGCGATGCCAAGGCCGTCCTCGCCGCCGCCAATGCCGACCAGGATGACCCTCTCCGCCTCCGCAACCACCGCTGCTACGCCCACCTCTACCTCGGCCTCTACTTCGAAGCCCTCGGCCAGCATAAGAAATCCGCCGAGCACATGAAGAAGGCCGCCGTCGATTTCAAGATGGACCACTACATGGGCAAAGTCGCGCAGGTCCATCACAAGTTGCGCAGTGCGAAGGGGAAGAGGAACTCCAAGTGACGGAGGAGGATTCGGCCTTTAAGCGTGAGGTGAACACATCCCATTTGCCGCTGCGGACCGACAGTTCAGCGCCCTCGGCGTCACCCTGCTTGAGCCTTAAGCGCATTGGCACTCCACCGAGAGCGGCCCTTCCAGCACTCCTGTTCTGGGCCTCTACACCAGCGGCAGGACCTTCGACACCACCCACACCACTGCAAAGCCCACCACCCCCATGATGGTCAGCATCACCGAGAATGTCTTCAGGGTCTCCGCTGCGGTCATCCCCGACATTTTGCTGATCACCCAGAAGCCGCTGTCGTTCATCCACGGTCCCGGCTTGGATCCACAGCCGATCGCCAGCGCAAGATAGACCGGGTGAAAGCCGAGTTCGATCTCGCTGAGTAGCGGAGCAATGATCCCGATACTGGTGAGCATGGAAACGGTCGCCGATCCCTGGGCCATACGCACCAGAGCAGTCAGGCAAAACGCCACGATGAGCAACGCGCTTCCAGTCTGCGGGAAAAGTTCTGCCAACTCACCAGCGATCCCCGTCCCCTTCATCATCCCACCGAAGGCCGCGCCCGCAGCGGTGATGAGAATGATGATCCCACCGCCCGAGAGAGCGCTCTGAACCACTTTGGAGATCGGCAAACTGGTTGGCCGAAACTGCAGGGCCACCAACAAGGCGATCATTGCCCCGACCGCGAGCGCGATGTTCTTGTCTCCAAAGGTGAGCAGGACCGTAGCCCACCCGGGATGACTGAAATCCTCGGACTGGGCGACTTCAAAGAAGGTCGTGTTGACAATGGTTCCGATCGTGATGAGGACGAAGGGAATCACAATCGGAAGCAGCGAGATGAGGAGGGGGGGAAGCTCTCGGTGAGGATCCGCTTCAAATTCGTCCGGCGAAGCCATCGCGGACTCGCGCATCGGAATCTTGAAGGCGTTGTTTGCCCAGCTCGCATAGAGATAGCCCACCGACATGGTCACCACCCCAAGGAGCAAGCCCCCGATGATCATGACTCCCAGGTCCAGTCCCATCTCCGTCGCCACCAGGAGAGGGCCGGGGGTGGGCGGAACCAGCGAATGCGCCATACTTCCACCCGCCACCACCGCGAGCAACGCGACCAGGAATCTCTCCGGGTGCTCTTTCGCGAAGGTGCGCACCAGGGGGATCATGAGGTAGAAGACCGTGTCGAAGAAAACCGGAATCCCGAGGAGAAATCCGCTGCTGAGAAAGCCCAAAGGCGCCCGCTTCACTCCAAAGAGACCGAGAAAGGCCTTCACGATCCGCTCGGCAGCACCGCTCACCAACAGGCACTGCCCGATGATCGCCGCCAGCGCGATCACCACCCCCACTTTCCCGCAACCCGCACCAAAGGCGACCGCAACAAACTTGCCGGACTGCTCCAGATCTCCCGGAGTGAGGACTGCAATCGCGAGGGCGCCCAGCATGAGGGCCAGGAACGGGTGTAGTCGAAGCGCCAGGATCCCAATCATCACGATCGCCATGCCAATCAGGCAGATCACAATCGAGCTCGTCAGAACCAGATTCAAACTCATCGCAATCACCGGAAGCTCCATTGGCGAAAATCCTTCAAAAGAACTGCCCCCAATGTAAAGAGAGTTCGTCGCATGCCAGAAAAACGCCCTCGCAAGAAACCGGACGAACTCCGCAGCTACCGCTTCTTCGGCCCCGATGATCTGCGCTCTTTCGGGCACCGCTCGCGAATCAAGCAGGCCGGAGTCAATACCGGTGAAATCGAAGGCAAACCAGTCATTGCAATCCTCAACACCTGGAACGACTTCATCGCCTGCCACGCCCACTTCCGGCAGCGCGCCGAGGAGATAAAACGTGGGGTCTGGCAGGCCGGCGGGTTCCCGGTGGAGGTCCCCGTCATGGGGCTGAGCGAAACTTTCATGAAGCCCACCGCGATGAGCTATCGCAATCTCCTCGCAATGGAAACCGAGGAAGTCCTGCGCTGCCACCCGGTCGATGCCGCGGTTCTCATGGGCGGCTGCGACAAAACCGTCCCCGGATTGATTATGGGCGCCCTGATGGTCGACCTCCCCATCATCTTCATGCCAGGCGGCCCCATGATGCGAGGCTCGTGGCGTGGCGAGACCATCGCCTCAGGATCGGATGTCTGGAAGTACTGGGCCGAACGCGGTGCGGGCAATCTCTCATGCGATGCCTGGAACGATCTTGAGGATCACATCGCCCCCGGCCCCGGCCATTGCATGACGATGGGCACGGCCTCGACGATGGGCGCGATAGCCGAGGCGCTGGGCTTCACGCTGCCTGGAGCGTCGAGCATCCCCGCGGTGGTCAGCGAGCATCATCGGATGTCCACCACCTGCGGCCGCCGCGCGGTGGAGATGGCGTGGGAAGATTTGAAACCGTCGGACGTCCTCACGCGCGAGTCCTTCGAGAACGCCATCACGGTGGACATGGCCATCGGCGGCTCCACCAACGCCATCGTGCACATCATTGCGATGGCGGGCCGCGCGGGCATCGATATTTCGCTGGAGGATTTCGACCGCCTCTCGCGCACCACGCCCGTGCTCGCCAACATCCGCCCCAACGGCGACCAGTATTTAATGGAGGATTTTTATAACGCCGGCGGATTGCGCGCGTTGATGGCGCAGCTCGGCGATCAACTCCACGGCGATTGCGTAACCGTCAACGGCCACACGATCGC
>JAYGGC010000135.1:0-63218 GCA_046581525.1 Roseibacillus sp.
ACGCAGCCGATGTCGACGGCTTCGCCACCACCGTGAGCGGCACCAGTCCGGCCACCGCCCTCGCAGTCGGAGCCGCCCTCATATACCTCAGTGCCAACCCCGTGCTGATCCCGGAGGATCTCAAGACCGCGATGGTCACCACCTACTCCCAGGCTGGCAATATCGTCCACGTCGACACCGAAGCGCCCGGCATCATGACCTTCACCCACTGGACCAACTGGTTCTTACTCGAGAATACCACCCCGTCCGGAAACGACGACGACGACAACTGGACCAACGAAGAAGAATACATCTGGGGATTCAATCCCCAGGTGCGCAACTTCGAGGGCTCGGTCGTGACTCTCTCCTACGAACCATCCCCCTCGACCCCGACCCTCACCTTCGAATTTCACTTGTCGTGTTTTCTCTACCAGCCTTCCACGTTAATGAGCCCCCATAAATTACGTGATGGCAGCAGTCTTATCATCGAGCGAAGTTCGGACCTCCTAGTGTGGACCAACATCGACGACCTCATCCTGGTGGAAGAGGGCTCTAGCGGTGGGCAAATGCGGGTGAGCTTCACCCGCATGGTTAGCTCGTCCAGATGTTTCTTCCGAGTCAGTGTTCAATGAGGAGAGTTCTGCACCCCCGCCTACCCCCGCCCGTGAAGCACCAGGAAATCAGGGCTGCAAAAGGAAATTTCTAGCAATCAATACACCTCCATATCCAATCCCCATGAATATTCGCTCGCTTAGTATCCTCCCCCTTCTCTCCAGCTTTGTTGATGGCTCAGCCGACGTTTCGTTCGTGGCCGTCTCCAAGACCCAGGGGTTTTGCCCAGTTCAATCCGCATATTGCGCTGCTCGACGTTGAGGAGGAGGATCAGGACGATCCCCTGTCCTTTGAGGTGTTTGTGCAGGGGAGCGAGGAGGGCAGCATCACCTCGAGGGTGGTCGAGGTCGGCACCGATTCCTACGACCTCAGTGCCGACGGCGAAAGTTGCTACTATGGCCAGCGATTCGAGAACAAGGCTGATTTCGATGAGGCCTTCCCCAGTACCTCCTCCTATGAAATTACCGTTGTGACGCCGTCAGATGGGGCGAACACGATGGTCCTCGACCTTTCAGCCGACAGTTACCCGAACGTCCCCTTCATCACCAACTGGACAGCCCTTCAAGCTGCGGATCCTTCCGGTGAAATTACCATCGAATGGCAGCCGTTTGATGGCGGCACGACTGACGATCATATCAGTGTAGGAATCGAATTCGAGGGTCCGGGGGCTGGAGGAGGGATCCTTGAGACTCCTGTTCCGGGGGAGGCTGGAGCCCTCAATGGCACCGCTACCTCCCTCAGTATTCCGGCAGGAACGCTGGAGCAGGGGAAACGCTACAGGGCCAATGTGAGTTTCTATCGTATTGTCGGGACCGGTGACGGTTCCGTTGAATCCGCGGCCGCCTTCGGCAAGCAGAACCAGTTCCGCATCGTTACGACCACTGACAGCGACACGACAGCCCCTCAGCTCCGCTACAGCAACCCGGAGAATTATGGCAGTGATATCCCGGACGATTCGGCGGTCATGTTCGAATTTGACGAGGCCATGGACGAGACGGTTGATCTTGGAGAAGCCATTGACTGGGACGGCGTTGACCCGGCCACGGTATCGTATTCCTGGAGTGCAGACGGGGAGAGGCTCTTCTGCCTGTTTGAGGGAGATCTTCCCCTCGCCACGACCGTGCAATGGGTGCTGAACCCGGAAGGCGCGGGAGGAACCCCGGGGATGGAGTTGGCAGATCTGTCGGGCAATCCGCTTTTCACCCGCAGCGGATCCTTTACCACGGCCGAGACCAGCAATGGGTTTTCCGGGTCATCCCAGTGGTATTTGCTGGAAGACGACGATTAGGCCGCATGCGTCAGGGCTGAACGTCGGAGGGCTTGGGAAGAGTGCTGTCCTCGCCTCCCCTCCGGGATCCTCGCGCCATCCAAGTCGAAGACCGGCCTCAACTGCTTGCCAACCCGATCACCGATGGTAGAACTGCTCAAATCCTCTCACTTCGAGTGGGCCAAAAACTGGAAGCAGGTCACATCTGTAAGACCAAGGACGCCGGCAAACTCAAAGCGGCCTCCGATAAGCTCAAGAAATTGAAAAAGGAGGGACACGAAAAATTCACCAATGACGAATAGTGAATTCTCGACAGCCCGTTCTCAGGCTCTCCATTGAGGAAACAAATCGATCACAAATGCACGGGTCGAAGGGTCAGGTAGACCAATGATGGACGAACCTGCCACTCTCAACAACGCTCCTCGATTACCATGATTCTCCCGATCCTCAAGAGAGCCGCCCTCCAGCTGAGATTTCGAAGGCACCTGGTTCTTCCCGGACTGGTGATCAGCCTGGGGCTCTTTGTATCAACTCACCTCATCATTTCGTGCACCGGCACTCGCACCGTGGTGGCCGCAGCACCAATCATCAGTGGAGCCAAGTTTGTGGGTGCGGCATCCTGTGCGTCCTGCCATGAGCCGATCACGAAGACCTTTCCGGGCAGTGTCCACGCACGAATGCATCCGTCCCCGGGAGCGGCTGGCGTCGACACCAGCTGCGAATCCTGTCATGGGCCAGGCAGTCGGCACGTGGATGCCGGCGGGGGAACCACCTTCCATCGTCTGATCGTGAACCCGGGCAAGTCGGCGGAGGCCTGTTTCAAGTGTCACGTGGGCGTGCACGCCGAATTCCGCCTGCCCTCTCACCACCCCGTCTTGGAGAAGCACATGAACTGTGTTCAGTGCCATGATCCGCACGGTCACGATATCATGAAGCCGGCTGGCGGGTTGGGGTTCGCAAGGCGGAATCAATCATGCGCCCAATGCCATCGAGAACAGGCCCGGCATTTCGTCTTCGAACATGAAGCCATGCGGGAAGGCTGCACCATTTGTCACCAACCCCATGGTTCGGTAAATGCCAAGCTGCTTGTGCAGCGGGATTCGAATCTGTGCCTGAGATGTCATGCACAGGTGCCCGGGGCCGGTGGCGGTGTGGTCATCGGCAAGATGGACCATTCCTTTTTCCTGCGGCAAGGCAACTGTTCGACCGTCGGCTGTCACACCGCGGTCCATGGATCCAACATCCATCCCAAGCTCCTCTACTAGGGCCAGGTCAGATGCAGTTCCAGAAGGCAGCTCACTCCCTCGGCTGGACCGTCGTGTTCTTCACGTTGAGTGGGTTCAGATGCCCGGCGGAAGTGGACTTCACAAGGGACATCAAGCCCCTCCTTCAGCGCTGTCTGAAATGCCATGGTCCGGAGAAGGCCAAGAGTCGCTTTCGATTGGATAACCGGGCCTCCGCAATGAAGGGCGGGGCCGATGGCGTGGCAATTATTCCAGGGAACAGCGCTGACAGTCCCCTCATTCACCTTGTGGAGGATCAGGACATGCCACCGCCAGGCAAAGGCAAACCACTGACCAAGCCGGAGGTAGCCCGGTTGCGGAGTTGGATCGACCAAGGGGCTTCCTGGGCGAACGCTGCTGCGAAGCCACGTGAGGCTGCTGTGAGACCGCGGACACCTGAACAGACAACCCCCACGGTCCCGAATGCGGACGCGCCCACGGAAGTGGTCGAGTCACTCTTGCCTCCCGCCGCCGGTCAAGGGGTGGATTTCACGCGCGACATTCACCCGATTTTGCAACGCAACTGTTTGAAATGCCACGGCCCGGAGAAGCCCAGGAGCAGCTTTCGCCTGGACAACCGGACCTCGGCGTTGAAGGGCGGGTCCGGGGGCGTGGCGATCATCCCTGGGAACAGCGCTGACAGTCCCCTGATTCACCTCGTGTCCGATCAGGACATGCCCCCCAAAGGCGCACCCCTGACCGATGAGGAAGTCGCCCTGCTACGAGCCTGGATCGACCAGGGTGCGAACTGGGGAGACACCGTGGACACTCCGAATTTCGCGTTCTCCATCACTCCCACCGTGCAGCGGTTTTCCGTGAGCGGCAACGAACAGAAGTTCCGTGAACATGCCTGGATGCAAGAGGGATGGACCGGCGGCGGGCGATTCACCCTGGAGAATTGGATCGACCGTGACACCAAGTTCACCGCCGAAGGATCTGCTCATGGACCGGCAAACATTGACCTCACCCTGGCACTGAACAGGCAGGACGTCGGTTTTGTCCGGGGAGGCGTCGAGCAGTTCCGCCGCTACTACAACAACTTCGGCGGTCATTACGCACCCTTTGCGATCTCCGCGTTCAGATCGAACCGGGAATTGCATTTGGACTCGGGCCGTGTCTGGACCGAGATCGGCTTCCATCTTCCGGACTGGCCGGAGATTACGTTGGGGTATGAATTTCGCTTCAGGGAGGGAATGAAATCAACCCTGCATTGGGGGCAATCCACCCAAGGAGGACAAACCCGCGCCATCTATCCGGCCTACAAACAAATCAGCGAAGCCGTCCACATTTTCCGGGGAGATGTGAGATATGACTGGGCCGGCCTCGTGATGGAGAACAACTTCATGGCGGAGTTCTTCGACTTGGACACACGGCGATTTGAAGTGAGCCCGCAGAGTTTTGGAGCGGTTCCGGATACCTTCACCACCACCAGTGAGTCCCATGAAGCCTTTCAATTGACCAACACCTTCAGCCTTCAAAAGCAGATCAAGGATTGGTGGATGATCTCCGGCGGCTACTACTATTCCTACCTGGACGCTGATGCCTCGTTCCAACAAAACACCCTGAACGGCCAGGGCTCCATTGTGGTGGGCCAGCATTGGTTTTCCCAACCCATCGTTCTCGATTGGAACGCCCACATCTTCAACGTGAGTACCATGTTGGGTCCCTGGGAAGGCCTCACCCTGTCCGCGGGCGTCCAGAACAATTGGGAACGTCAGAGTAGCGTCGGGACCTCCACTTTGTTTTTTGGCCTCCCAGATCCCATGATTGCGATTCCGCCGTTTTTCGTGTCCACGGTGAGTTCAAGAAAGCAGAGTGTTACCACCACCGAACACGCATCTCTGCGCTACGATCGCATTCCCCACACCATTCTTTTTGCCGAGGCGGAATTGGAACAGGAGAGCACCGACTATTTTGAGCAGGATCCCGGGGCGTTTCAGGGATTTCTGCGCGAGAGCGAATCCTGGAGCACAGACCAGGACTGCCGGGCCGGCATCAATCTGTCTCCCTGGCCCCGGGTCTCCCTGAATTCACATTATCGCTATCGCCTGAAAAAGAACCGCTACGACCACCTGCGGAACGAGACCGCGGGCGGCGCGCCAAACTTGGGATACTCCGGGTTTATCCTCGGCCGCGACATTGAGACCCATGAATTCCGAACCCGCCTCAATCTGCGGCCAAGACCTTGGTTGAGGACAATGTTGACCTATCAAATGCAAGCGACGGACTACGTGACGGACACCGACGCCGTGATCGTGGGCCTGCCCAGCGACACCGCGGGAGGAGCGTTGCTCGCCGGCGAGTACGACACCAGGATCTACCGTCTCAACGTGGTCCTCACCCCTTGGCAGCGCCTGGCCATGAATGGCACCTTTTCGTTTCAAGACAGCCGCACCCGGACCGCAAATAACGCCGATCCCGCCGTGGACGATTTTGAGGGCGACATCTATTCTGTTCTATTTGGTGGCACTTTCAGGGTTGACGATAAGACCGAAATTGCCGCCCACTATTCCTTTTCCCGCGGAGATTTTTCGCAGAAGAATTCGGCCAACGGTCTGCCGTTGGGCATCGAGTATCAGCAGCATGGCCTGCAGGCTGGCATCGCGACTCAAATCGGGGATCACCTGCGAGCCCAACTGCAATACCAATTTCAGCATTACCAGGAACCCAGCGCCGGTAATTTCAACAACTACACCGCACACGGAGTCTTCTTGAACTGCACGTTGAACTGGGAATAGAATCCATGCTTATGCCGGCGCGCTTGATGGAGTCGTATCACACTGATTCCAAAGATGGGAGGGCAGTTCGGAATCGGCTTGTCAGCCAGCGGAGCGCCCGGCTAAGGGTTGTTCAAAATCCATGGCGATGATCGAACTCCATTCCTGGCCATGTCCCGTCGACGAGAACAGATTCGGGACCCTGATCCTCACGGAACAGAGGCTTTTCTATTCGCTGAAGGCCACGCCCGCCAAGCTGGAGACGCTGACCGAAACGGCGACGGATTCGATGATCGAGGCAGCCCTTCCCAGGAACTCCTATTCCATTCCAATCTCTGAAATCCAAGCCCTGCGCAGAGTGCAGGATCGACCCAGGTTTCAAATCATCGGCGCCAACAGCAGGAAGATCATTGCCTTTGGAGATGAGGAAGCCGCCGCCGGGATGTTCGTGGCCCTGGTTCGCGAACTGGGGCTCGAGTCCATTCAGGAGGTGGAGGCAAGCAAGCTGGAGACTTTGAGGAATCCCATTCTCTGCCTCATCTTTGTGCTGATCGGGGGAGTGTTCCTTGGCCTCCTGGCAGGGCAGGAGCATTACACCGCGGGTGGCACCCTGATTTTTCGAATCCCCTACGACTTTGCGCACTGGGCGGGACCGGCGCCCATTTGGGTGGGCACGGCGGTCGGCATCATCACCAGCAGTTCGTGGCTTGGCATTCGCCTGAAGTCTCCGGCAAGGGCCTTCCTTGCGGCCCGAGGTGGACAAGAGCGCAGCCGATCCAGCCAGGTGCTTGGTGAAGACGCTCTACGAACGGCAACCGCCAACCTCCTCGGAATTGACGCCACGCGGCTCACCCCGGAGATCAGATTCCATGAAGACTTGAGAATTCCTCCAGGGGTCTTGCTCGACGTGCTCGCCGAACTCGAAGAGAGCCTCGAACTCGACTTGTCCAAGGTGACGATCCGCACCTTTGGCGATCTACTCGCATTGATCTCTTGATCCCGTCTGGTCGAATGTGGCAGGCCAATTCCGTAGCACCCTTCTCTCCTTCCCTCGAGCGCTGCGAGCTGCCAGGAACGTCCACCACCGACGGACAACGGCTCTACCTGCACCGCAACGGAAAGCGCGAAAAGGTGGGAGAGCTTTCGCTTACCGAAATGGTGAAGTGGATTTGATGGCGCGAACGCTTGAAAACCCACCCTCGTCCTCCTCTTCGCCAGCCGTCCCTGCGAAACGGTCGCAAGGCGGCGCGGCGCAAAGTAGTACACAATTGTGGATATCGTTCCGCGTCGCTCGCGCAATTGGCATTGTTCTTCTGCCACGGTAACTGCACGGTTCCCCCGTGCGCCGCACTCGACTCATCGCCACTCTCGGTCCCGCCACGGAAACTCTCGAAACCATCCAAGCACTGGTGGATGCCGGGACCGACACCTTTCGGCTCAACATGAGCCACGCCACCCACGATTGGGCACGCACCGTTTCCGGCTATGTTCGTGAGGCCGCCGCCCATGCACCACGGGGCCGGCCCGTCGGGTTGCTCTTCGACCTCCAGGGTCCCTCCATCCGGACCGGTAAACTTCCCCAACCCCTGGACCTCGAGCTCGGCGACATGGTCGAGTTCCGCCACGAGGGAAGCACTCCCACCCTCTCCGCCTCGACCACCGTCAACTACCCCAGTCTCGTCAACGACGTGAGCATCGGCGACACCCTCCTTGTCGACAACGGTGCCATGATCCTGAAGATCAAAGCGGTGGCGCATGATCGCATCACGTGTGAGGTCAAATCCAAGGGGCAGCTCGGTTCCCGCCGCCACATCAACCTCCCCGGAGTGCGCATCAACCTCCCCGCCCTCACCGACAAGGACCGTGCCGACATCGAGGTGGCGGTCGAATGCAGCGCGGACTTCGTGGCAGGCTCCTTCGTGCGCGATGCCGCACACGTCCGGGAGTTGCGCGCCCAGATCGAAGCGGCAGGTGGTCACGCCCAGCTCATCGCCAAGCTCGAAGACCAGGAAGCGATCAAGAACCTCGACGACATCATCACCGCTTCCGACATCATCATGGTGGCTCGCGGCGATCTTGGGATTGAGGTGCACATCGAGGAACTCCCCATCATCCAGCGGCGAATCGTGAAGCGCTGCCTGTGCCTGGGGCGTCGTGTCATCGTCGCGACTCACCTGCTGGAGTCGATGATCGAGAGTCCCACTCCGACCCGCGCCGAAGTTACCGACTGCGCCAACGCGGTTTACGAGGAGGCCGACGCTCTCATGGTCTCGGGCGAAACCTCGGTCGGAAAGCACCCGGTGCGCTGTATCAAAATGCTCGACCGGGTGGCCCGCCGCATCGAACGCTCAGGAGGACTGGGTTACGCCGCCGATGCCGACCTGCGCCTCGAAAAGCAACACGCTGTGCGCGCCGCGGTTCAGTTGGCTGACTCGATCCAGGACGCGCTCGTCGTGGTCTTCACCCAAAGCGGAGCAACTGCCAATCAAGCAGCCCTCCTCCGCCCCCGCTCCCCGATCTATGCCTTCACCCCGGACGACAAGGTCTGCCGGGGACTCGCCCTCTCCCGCGGGGTCCGTCCCTTCGTGATCCCGTTCCGTGAGAAGCCCCGCGAGACCATCGCCGACGCCGTCGCCACTCTCCGCAACCGCCGCGACATTCCGACCGGCACGCCCCTGGTCGTCGTCTCCGACACCCTGCAGGTCGATCACAAGGTGGACTCGATTCTGCTCGAGCACGCGTGAAGGCTTCGGGGTCGAATTACTCGAACTCAATGCGCACGCGATAGAAGCGCGAGCCCGAGAGTGGTCCCAAGTCCACGACTTCGACCAAGTCCGTCCCCAGAATGTTGCTGACCTCGTTGAACTGGAACAGATCCGAGGTGCACTCCACCCGGTAGCGCCGCCCGGTGATGGTCGGAAAGGAGATCGAGTGATCGTTGCCGGCGAGTAGGAATTCGGGCTCGAAGCGAGAGTTCCCGTCCTGCGGATCGGTCAGCAGCAGGTAGAGTTCCTGTTCATTGGTATAGCGGTCGCCATCGGGGTCTTCCTCGCCATCGGAGGTTCCGTTCCCGTCCGAATCCGCATCGAAGGGGTCGAGACCGAGGGTCACTTCGTCGGTGTCGAGGACTCCGTCATTGTCGTCATCGGGGTCCGTTACGTCAGGATCGCCGTCTCCGTCGTTGTCGGGAAGCGCCACGCCAGGTTCGATGCTGTTGATCGCGGCCTTGATATCCGATTCCTGCGTGACGGTGAGCGCTCCCCTGAACGAGGGCTCGGAGCTGTAGCGGATTTCCCGCAGCGAGAGACCAACCGCGTTGTCGACCAGGTTGAGAATGACGACCCGGCGTCTCTCATTGAAATCGAGGAAGCTTGGATCGGTTCGGTTCGGGTCACAGCGATAGTAGCCATACGAGAGGCGAATATCGTCAATGCGATTGGGCGCAAGATCGATCCCAGCATACTCAAAACCGTTGTTGGCCCGCAGCGACTCGACGCTTGAATCCCAAAAGGCAGGTTCCTCATTCGAGACGAGGATAAACTCCACTTCCACCCCATGGTCATTCTTCCCGTTGTTCGCCCCGCGTCCGGCGTTGTTGAAGTGGCTGATGATTTTGCTTCCGAACTCGAAAGCCAGGGTCTGACAACCCGGTCACCACGGGGTGACGAAGACAAGCGCCAGAACGGTGTCCGGGTAGTCCGTGAGGTGCTTCTGGGTCAGGGTCCCGTAGTTGGCTCCATTGTAGTCGGTGGCCTCGGAAAAGCCGACATCATCGGAGACCGTGCCGACGGGGGGAGTGCCTGGGGCGGAATCTGCCAATCCAATTGCCAGCAGCGCAGCGATGCAGATTTGTTTCATGGTGATAGAGGCTAGAACGAGTAACTGACGGCAACCCGAGTCACCCACCAATCGCGATCACGGTAGAGATTGCCGAAAAAGTTATTGGTGACACTGAGGGGCTCGAAATCGGTGTTGTAGAAGCCGCCGTAGATGCGCGCGGCCCAGTCGCCCTTGTCGAAGAGAAGGGAGGCGCCCAGTTCAAATGACTGCATGCCAGGGGCCGCACTACTGAATCCGGAGGATTCAATCTCGCCGGTGTCCTCGTAATAGCGCCCGTTCACGCTGACGTGCCAGCCCGGGAGAAACTGGTAATCCAAGAGGGCCCCGGCGTAGTAGGCCTCGAAACTCGGCCGCTCACGCGTCGCTCCGGCATTAGCCCGCAGGGTCCAGTTCGGTCCGAACGCGGCGGCCCAACTGGTCTGCACCTGGAAACGCGGTTCACGGAGTTCGACCTCCTGCGCTCGAATGGAGTTCTCCATCTTGAGCCACCCATTGATGGCCTGCTCCCAAACCACTCCCCCGGAGGAGGTTTGCAGCCGGCTCGGTCCGGATCCCAATCCGCCCGCGCCGAAAATCCAGCCCTGCACGATATCATCCTCGCCGTAACCAAGGTTGAAGGTAATCCGCGTCGAACCCGGGATGGGATCCCAAACAGCCCCTCCTCCCACCGCCCAGCCTCGTGGATCAGCGTCCCGGTATCCAGGCACGAAGCCGAACAACTGCTCGTAATACTCCGCGATCCACACCGAGCGGAAATCGGGAAAGCCGTCGTAGACTCTGGCGAAGCCCGTCAACTTGAGGTCCGACTTTGCTTGCCACCCCAGGTCAATCTGCCCTTCTCGATTGGATTCGCTGCGGTCCGCGGGAAAGGTCACCGTCCGCGGTGAGTAATCGATATCGATATCGGTATAGCCCAGGGTCGCGCCCACCGTGAAGTCTCCCCGCTGTTGCTCGTAGCTTCCGCTCGTTCGCAGCACCATGATGTCGCTCCCGATGAGGGCCTCCCCTTCCACGTCGATCCGGTTGAAGCCTTCAAAGAGCCAGCCCAGCCCAATCGCGGTCGCCTCGGAATCGTCCTCATACTCTTCCGTGTCCGCAGCTTCCTCCACAGGGCCGCTCCACGCCAACCATGGCGCGAAGGCAAGCACCGCCACCAACCACTTACTGACAGGACGCACAACCTCCGCCGGCTGAAGTGTTGGAGAGCGTGCGCCCCTTTTCGACCTGACTGACCAAGCTGCAGTCGACCGCGCGGGCTCCCTTGGCATCAAACTTCATCGCGGTGCGACTGAGGACCGGTTGATCGACCAAAGTCACCGTCTTGCACGAGGGCAGGAGCAAGGCGAGCGCTGCCGCTGCTAGTACCGTTTTCTTCATCTTGCTTAATTGCAAACACCACACCGGCATTGGGTCAAGGGGATTCAAAAGCCGCCCGTCCACAGGTTTTGGTCTTCCTCCACTCCCGACGTCCCAGGGCCCGGATTCATTCCCGCCTCCCTGCTTTTCTCGAAAAAAGTCAGGCCGCGCCTTCCATCCCTGCGCTCAGCTCGTTCTCCTCCTTGGACTCCAACTTTCTGAAGTGCACCTGTCCCACCCGGCGGCCATCAGTGCTCGTCACCTTGGCCTCGTAACCTTCGATCTCCACGCCTTCACCCGGTTCGGGCAAATGACCGAGCTGTTGCGTGATATAGCCGCCCACCGTGGTCACCTCCCCGCTCTCCAGCTCAAGGGCCGGAACGTGATCGGAGAGTTCGTTGAGGGTGATCGCGCCCTCCACAATAAACTCGTTGTCGTTGACCTTCGTGAAGGCGCTGCGTTCGTTGTCGAACTCGTCCTGGATGTCGCCCACCAGTTCTTCGATCACGTTGTCGAGAAAGACCAGGCCCGCCGGATCGCCAAACTCGTCCACCACCATCGCGAGGTGCGCTTTCTCCTTCAGGAAGAAGGTAAGCAAGGTATCAAGCGGCATGGTCTCGGGCACGATCTTGAGTTCCCGCTTGATCCGCATCAGGTCGGGATCCTCTTCGCTCGTCAGGGTCAGAAGATCCTTGATGTGGATCAGTCCGAGCGCATTGTCGAGGTGACCCCGCACGAGCGGAAAGCGCGTGTGCTTGGTCCGCGAGGCGAGCTCGATGTTCTTCCTGAAGGGGTCATCGACATCGAAGAAGACGACGTCACTGCGCGTCGTCATGACGTCGTGAACCTTCAGGTCGTTCAGCTCGAGCGCATTGATGAGGATCTCGCGCTCAGTCTCGGTGACCTCATCGTGCTTCTCGCTCTCCTCCACGAGTTGGGCGAGTTCCTCCGCGCTGTGGACCTCGTCGTGGCCGGCGGGCTCCACTTTGAACACCTTGCGCAGGATGAAATTGGCCGAGCCATTGATGGTCCAGATCGCCCAGCCGAAGACCCGGTAAAACCAGTGCAGCGGCGAGATCAGCCAGAGCGTCATCGGAACGGGCTTGCGGATCGCGAGAACCTTGGGCACCTGCTCACCGATCACGACGTGGACAAAGGAGAACGATCCGGCTGCGATGACAAAAGCGATGGCGTGCTTGGCCCACTCGGGAAGAGAGGTCCCTGCCAGGATTGGGCCAATGAAGTGCGCCACCAACGGTTCTCCAAGCATGCCGAGGGCGAGGGAGGCCACCGTGATTCCCAACTGACCCGCCGAGAGGTAGCCATCAAGCTTGGCAAGGGCGTGCAGTCCGAGGGCGGCTCGCTTCGGCCGTTTCTCCTGCGCTTCCACCAGCTGGCTCTTGCGCACCTTCACCAGCGCAAACTCCGCCGCCACAAAGAGGGCGTTCAGAACCAGGAAGACGGAAATCCCGACGAGGAAGAGCATCAACTTCCCAAGAGATGGGAACTCCGTTGGCAAGTCTCCTCCAACAGCCAGCACGGAATGAATTTCGAAACTCATCCAGGCGCTCACTTACAGTTTCTCGAATACACCCTCGTCCCTCTTCTTGAGGACGGTGAATCCGGCATTCTTCGCGGCTTGGGCAGAGAAGGGCTTGGCCACCCGCGGGGAATTGACCCGGCTAATGGCCTTCTTCACGGGGTTCTTGCAGAGCGGACAAACTTCAAGGGGTTCCCGGTCCACCGGACGTCTCAGTTCAAATCCTCGGGCACATCGGAGGCAACTTCGCTCCGGATCGTCGGGGTTCTCAGACAGATACTCGTATATTGGCATCAGTGGGTGCAGCGGGCAGGGAGATTCGTTGCCGCCGCTAGTCAAGCACCGGAAGATAATCTACCAACTCGACTTTGTCACGCCGGGAAGTAGTCCAGCGGAGGCCATTTCGCGAAAGGTGATTCGGGAGAGGCGGAAACGACGCAGAAATGCCCGGCGACGGCCGGTGACCTCGCAGCGATTCACCACGCGGGTGGGACTCGCATCACGCGGAAGCATGCTCAGACCGATATAGTCCTTTTCCGCCTTCAGCTTGTGGCGGAGTTCCGCATATTTCTTCACCGTCCGCTCTTTGCGCTTGTTTCGCTCGATCCAGCACTTCTTGGCCATGAGAGGGCGTCTCTTACGTAGATTCAGGACCTATTCAAGGGTTTTTTGTTCGTGAGGCCTCTTTCACGGAGGGTCTGGGCGTTATTTTTTGCTCAGATTTGAGGGTTTTCAGCGGGTTTCGACCGGAAATTCGCGGGGTCCCAGCCCACCGCCGGACCAAATTGCTTCGCCGCCCCCACGTAGTCATGCTTGCATCGGGAAGCCGGGTCCGGTTCTTCTAAGCCCATGAGCGATACACGCATTGAACGCGACTCCATGGGCGAAATGGCGGTTCCGGCCGAGGCCCTTTACGGGGCCTCCACCCAGCGCGCGGTTCTCAATTTCCCGGTCTCTCACGAGCCTGTCGAGCCCGGCATCGTGCATGCCTTCGGACTCATCAAGTGGGCCGCCGCCCGCGTCAATGGTGAGCTCGGACACGTCTCCACCGAAAAGACCGCCCTCATCGAAACGGCCGCCCAGGAGGTCTACGAAGGGAAACTCGATCACGAATTCCCGGTCGACGTCTACCAGACCGGCTCCGGCACCTCGACCAACATGAATGCCAACGAGGTGATTGCGAACCGCTGCGCCCAACTCGCGGGGGTCGCCATCGATGCCGGGCGTGATGAACGGCCGGTGCACCCCAACGATCACGTCAACCAGGGGCAATCGTCCAACGACACCTTCCCCACCGCCATGCACATCGCGACCGGAGTGGCGCTCAAGAATGACCTGCTCCCCTCGCTGGAAGCCCTGCGCGACAGTCTCGCCGCGAAAGCAGAAGAGTTTCACGGCGTCCTTAAGATCGGGCGCACTCATCTCATGGACGCCACCCCCGTTCGGCTCGGCCAGGAGTTCGGCGGCTACGCAATGCAGGTTACCCGCGCAGTCGATCGCGCACACAAAGCGCTCAAGGCCATTCACGAGTTGGCGCTGGGCGGCACCGCAGTGGGCACCGGCCTGAACTGCCATCCCGACTTCCCGCCCAAGGCCATCGCCTTCATCGCGGAGAAAACCGGAATCGCGTTTCGCGAGGCCGGGAACCACTTCGAAGCACAGGCCGCCAAGGACGCCCTCGTCGAATGCCATGGCCAACTCAACACCATCGCAGTCAGCCTTTTCAAGATCGCCAACGATCTCCGCTTCCTCGGCTCCGGTCCACGCTGTGCGGTCGGCGAAATCTCCCTCCCCGCCACTCAACCCGGCTCCTCCATCATGCCCGGCAAAGTCAATCCCGTCATGAGTGAGGCCGTCACGATGGTGGCAGCCCGGGTCTTCGGAAACAACTCCACCGTTACCTGGTCCGGCGCCAACGGCCACTTCGAGCTCAACGTCTTCATGCCGATCATGGCCAAGTGCATCCTCGAGAGCATCAGGCTCCTCGCCAATGTCTGCGGCATCTTCCGCGAACGCTGCGTGGACGGCATCATTGCCAACGTCGAACGCTGCGAGGAACTCATCGAGTATTCCCTCTCCATGGTCACCTCCCTCGCACCCGTGATCGGCTACGACCAAGCCAGCAAGATCGCCAAGGAATCGGTGGAGACCGGACGAACCGTGCGCGAGATCTGTGCCGAACGACTGGAAGAACTTGGGATTACCGCGGAGCAGCTTTCCAGTGCTCTCGATCCTGCCGCGATGGCTGGAGAATGAAGGAACTGACCCGCAGTTCCGGACCACGCCCCCCCTAAAAAGAAGCAGGGCCGCGGCCTCCCGCGTCCCTGCCCACAACAGAAGCTGTTGTTTCCAATGAATACCATTAAATTGTTCTGCGCCGACACAGGAAGAGGAAGAGGATACCGGTCAGCGCGGCAAGGAAGGTGGTCCCCGGTTCGGGAGTAGTCATTCCTCCCTCCGAATCACCATCAGCCGATTGAGGATCGATCAGGTCCTCGGCGACCCGTTGCCGTTCGCCTTGGTGGGACGCCACCTTCCCACCGACTTCGCAAAGATCCCCGGCAAGCGAAGGATGGACCTGCGGGCAAGCATGGAGCGGTCTGCGCTCTTCGAGGTCCAGATCCGGATGAGCGGGGGTGTAGAGGATCGAGTCCCCGATGCCTGCAACGTCACCAGGGAAGAGAAAGGACACTTCGCGCGCGGGATTCGCAGTGAGGGTGGCGGAAGAGACCAGCGCCGCTGCCAGCGCAAGGCCGTGAAAGTTTGTTTTCATGAACTGGGTGAAGTTGATGGAACGAGGCCATCAAACCCCAAATACTATTCATCATCCCATACATTTTTTAGCTTGTGATTTTAATTAGTCAGGAACGCCTAACTGCCCTGCTGAGGGAACCGCCGCAGATTCCGCAAGACGTCCCTCAACTGTGCCGAGTCCTCGCCTTCTCTTTGCAATATCCAAACTATTCAGTTCTCTTCGAGAAAAGGCCAATTCCATTAAGATTCTCTGATTACCTGTATCTTAAAGCCTCTTTCCATCCTTTAGCTTGATGCCGAATTAGCATTCATGGAGTGCTAAAACCCTTCACTCCCCTTCACTTGATCGCCGAGACCGGGAAGGAGCGGCTGCCCATTGATGTGCAGCACCTGCTGCTTGCCCGAATAGACAACGCGCCGGCAGGCATCCGCCTTCTTCATCATGGTGCCGGTCCACTTGAGGGGAATCTCGGCCGCCACCATCGCGTCACGACCCTTTTTATCTGATACCTTGATCTCTGCCATCGCCTCGTCCTCCCTACATCATTCCAAAATCGAGGGGATCGACGTCATCATCTCCCGCCGCGTCTTCGACCGCTACCGCAGCTCCGACCTGTTCCTGGCCGATCATCTGCACGTCGGTCTTCCTTCCCACCGCCATCCAGATCGTCCCATCACCGCCCTGCAGGATGAAGCCTCATCGGGAACCAATCCCCCACGATAGCTGAAGGGAAAGTGGTAGATCTTTCCCTTCGCCAGTTCCGTGACCGGCGCCTTGGGAAACCCGTCCTCGGTCTCAAGCTGATAGACCATGCGGATGTTGGGATCGAGATACTCGTCGACCGTGGCGGTCTCCTTGAGCTCCACTGTTTCCTTGAAAGTGGAGGTCACCGCAGTGAGCTCCTCCCCTTCCAGATCGACGGGTTTCAGCTCGTCCCTGGTCTTCCACAGGCCCTTCGGTGAGATTTAGGCGAGCGCCATCCCGCCCGGGGGAATGAGCGTGCGTCCATCCGAAGCGAGGGTCGCGAGCGAGCAAACCTGCTCCGTTTCCGAATCGACCACCTCGGTCTCGGTATAGCCATAGAGCTTGCGCCGATCCACCTTCGCGATCCCGCAAGCGAGCTCCTTCCCCTCATAACTGAGTTGCAGTTCCGGCATGAGGGGGAAGCTAGTGGGGACCGCGGGGGGATCAACTCCGAAGAGAGCGGATCCGCGTTCAACCGTCAGCGTTCAGTTTTCAGACTGCCTCCGATTCAGTCTGTCCACTGAACAATGAACACTTTCTTCACTCCCCCACCGGCGGCTCTTTCGCGTTCAACAACTTCGCATTCTCAATGGCCTTCTCAAACGCGTCCTCCCCGTGATCCTGGGGACGGCAAGACAATCCCCGATCGTCGATGTAGGCGATCGCAAAGGGCTTTCCGCGCGCAGTTGTAGATCTCATCGTAGGCGAAGCCATGCCGATCAAGTGATGCCGGCGCATGCTCCCAAAATGCCGGGTAAGCTTGTCGAGGGGGACCATGTCCTTCCCCCGCATTTTTTCTGCGGCAAGGTGAGCGCCTTGCAGGATTTCCTGGAATCCAACTTCTCCCGCGCGGAAAGCGAGGTGTCTTGCCCCCAGACGTCCTTGCGGTTGACCACCCGCTCCCACGCCCACTCGGCAAGTTCCTTGCTTCGTGCTTTCCATTCCTCGCCGAGGACAAGAAGATGCGGCGGCAGCCGTTCCATACCGGAATTTCATCGCCTCAAGGACCACAAGGGAAGCGAAACCTCCGCAGGCATGAGCAAACAATTCGAACTCGGGCTCTTCGAACAGAAGCCGGTCGAGCACACCGCGGGGATTGTTCGCACTTTCCTGGGTTGGGATCGCCCGCTCCTCACCCTCGCCATCGAGCACCTCACCCGGGACTGGACCGACCACACCCTCGACCTCAGCCACCAGCTGATCGTGGTCCCGACCCGCCAAGCCGGCCGCCGTCTGCGCTCCTCCCTTGCCCTGCGCGCCTCCGAGAAGAATGCCGCTGTCCTCCCCCCGGCGGTCGTCACGCCCGACCACCTCCTCTCCGCCGCCTGCCTCCCGGGCCTCAGCAAGGGCGTGGCCAGCCGCGCCGAAGTGATCGTGGCCTGGGCCGATACCTTGCTCGAGGCCAACCTCGACGACTTCCGCAACGTCTTTCCCGTCGAGCCCGTCGAGCGTAGCCTCGGATGGGCTCTCCGCACCGCCGAGGACCTCATGTCCGTGCACAATCTGCTCGGAGAGGCCGGCTACACCATGCAAAGCGCGGCCAAGGAGCTCGCCCGCGAGGGACTTGAACCGCAACGCTGGGCCGAGCTCGCGCGCCTCGAACGCCTGGCGCGACATCTCCTCACCGGGCGCAAGCGGCTCAGCCCGCAAGTAGCCCGGATCGAGGCGGCCCATGACGGGGTGGTGGGCGAACACATCGACACCATCCTCGTCCTTGGCGTGCCCGATCCTCCGCCACTTCTCTGCACCGCTCTCAAGCACCACGTCGCACAGGTGCGCTGTGAAATCGTCATCCATGCACCGGACCATCTCGCGTCCAGCTTCGACGAGTTTGGGCGTCCGGTGCCCTTGGAGTGGGCGGAGCGCACCATCGAGATTCCTGACCTTGAGAACACGGTCCATCAAGCCGTGAATCCCAACGCGCAGGCCGCCTTCGTCACCCGCTTGCTTTCCTCCACCGAAAACCTCGCCGCCGTCGCGGCCATCGGCGCACCTGACCCCGAGCTCCTCCTCCCTCTCGGGGAAGCCTTCGCGGCGGCGGGACAGACCACCTTCAATCCAGCGGGCGAGTCCGTCTCCAACCAGGCCCTCACGACCCTCTTGCGCACCGTCTATCGGCTCGCCCTCTCGCAATCGTTCCTCGGCTTTCTCGAGTTGCTGCGCGTCCCCGGAGTCGCTGAACGTGTCAGCACGTGGCAAGCCACGACCGAGCGACCCGAGTTCGATGCGCCTGCCATTCTCGTGGAGCTCGACGCCTTCCAACGCGACCACGTTCCCGAGTCGCTCGAGTCCGCGGACCGCATCAACCAAACCTGCCGGCGCCCGAATCCCGCCGTGACGCGAGCACTCTCGTGGATGCAAACGTGGCTCCGTCGTCTGGCACGCGAAAAGATCTGGGAAGTCCTTCCCGAATTTCTCAGCGAAATCTACGCTAGCTCCGAGTTTGATCCCTCCAATCCCTTCGACGAGGCCTTCACGGCCACCACGGGGTTGCTGCACGGCATCCTGGACACCTTCGAGGCCGGACTCCTACGCGACCTCAAGCTCGCTACCGAGTTTCCCGACCGCCTGCGCCTCATCCTCCACCTCCTGGAGCAGGAGACCATCTACAACGACCGCAAGCCCGGCGCCGTCGACCTGCAGGGTTGGATGGAACTCCCCTGGGAAGACGCCCCGCATCTCGTGGTGACCGGCATGAACGACGGCTTCGTTCCGGAATCGATCAAGGGCCACGCCTACCTTCCCGACTCCGCCCGGCGCTTCCTTGGCCTGCGTCACAACGAAAGCCGCCACGCCCGCGATGCCTACATCCTGAGTTCCCTCCTCGCCTGTCGCCTGGACCACGGAAAGATCGATCTGGTCTTCGGACGGCGGAGCGCCCGCGAAGAACCACTGCGTCCGTCCCGCCTTCTCTTCGCCTGTCCGCCCGAGGATCTCGCCGCGCGGGTGAGCCTCCTCTTTGGCGCCACCCTCCCCGCCCGGGAGTCCCCGGCCTGGTCGCTCACCTGGCAACTCACTCCGCCTGCCCCGGATGACTCCATGCGCATCTTTGAGCGCCTTCCCGTCACTGCCTTCCGCGACTATCTGAGTTGTCCCTTCCGCTTCTACCTGCGGCGCGGCCTGCGCATGGAACGCGACGACGGACCGCTCCTCGAGCTGGATGCGCGCCACTTCGGCACGCTCTGTCACCTCGTGGTGGAAGACTTCGCCGCCAGTGCGGTGCGCGACTCCGATCGCGAAAAGGAAATCTCCGAGTTCTTTGAGGACACCCTCGCTTCCATTGTGAGCCGCGAGTACGGCGATCGCCTCCCCGTTCCCATCCTCGTGCAACGGGAAAGCGCACGACAACGCCTGAACTGGTGGGCCACCATCGAAGCCGAGCAACGGCGCCTCGGATGGCAGATCGTCGAATACGAACGCTCCCTCGACTCCGAGGAGAACCCCTGGCTCGTGCACGGCGTGCGAATCACCGGAAAGATCGATCGCATCGAACGCAGTAGCACGACCGAAACCCTCCGAATTCTCGACTTCAAGACCGGACGCCTCAAGAGCCCGCGCGATGCTCACTTGCGCAACCTGCGCCGCCACGAAGATCCAACCGGCCTCCCGGCCTGGATGATGATCCCGGCCGGGAACTCGGTGCAGCGGTGGGTCGATCTGCAACTTCCCCTCTACCTCCTCGCCCTCGATGCCGCTGGTCAGTCCGGACCCATGGTAGCCGGCTACGCCAACCTCGGCCGGGCCAAGTCCGAGGTCGCCCTGAAGGTTTGGGATGATCTCGACGGGCACCTCCTCGCCGCCGCCCGGACCTGTCTGGAAGGCGTGATCGAATCGGTGACCGCCCGCCGTTTCTGGCCACCAGCGGAGCGTGTCGACTACGATGACTTCGGGCAAATCCTGCTCGGCGATCCCCAGCAATCGGTGAACCCTTCCAACCTGCTCGTTGCGCCATGAAGTCTGCCCTGCACAACGAGTTGATCCTGGCCTCCGCCGGTTCGGGGAAGACCTGGCAGCTCACCAACCGCTATATCGCGATCATGGGACAGGCCCTCATCGCTGGCGATGAGGTGCAACCGGAACGCATCGTGGCCGTCACCTTCACGCGCAAGGCGGCGGGAGAGTTCTTCGAGTCCATTCTGCACAAGCTGGCCAACGCCGCCCGCGATCCGGCGGAAGCACGCAAGCTCGCATCTGACCCGGACGACCCGCTCCATCCGATCTTCTCCGAGTTGAAGCAACAGGACTATGTCCAACTCCTCGCCATCTTTCTCCGTCGCATGCCGGCGCTCTTCCTCGGCACCCTCGACAGTTTCTTCTCCGCCATCCTGCGCAGCTTCCCGGCGGAATTCGGACTGAGCAGCCAATTTGATATTCTCGACGATCATGCCGCGCACCTCGCCCGTCACGACGTCTACCGCGAAGTGTTCCACGCGCGCCAAGACCAGCACCGGCAGGATTTCCTCGAAGCATTCAAACGCGCCACCTTCGGCCAGGAAGAGGCGCGGGTGGTGAACCAACTCGATCGCTTTGTTTCCAAACATCACGAGATTTTCATGCACGCCGCCAACCCGGAACTGTGGGGAAATCCAGCGGCAATCTGGCCCAATGGCTCCCCCTGGATCGGCGTGCAAGGCAACCTGGCCCAGGACTTCGAGAGGCTCTTCGAGGTCTTCGCCGCGGACCAGATCACTGACAAGCAGTGGGACTACTGGCACGATTTTCGCGACCAGGCCCTCCTGCACAGTCCGGGCAACAGTCTCCCGTTGCGCGTGCGCTTCTTCCTCGGGAAGTTCCTCAATGAGGAAAACTGGCGCACGATCCAGGCCGGCGAAGCCACCTTCACGGTCAATCGTCGCTCACAGACCCTCAACGAGGAAGCCTGCGAGATCATCTTTCGCATCACCACCCGCCTCGTCTCCGCCGAGATCGAGGTTCACCTGAAACGCACGCAGGGCATCTGGCATGTGCTCAACCAGTACGAAAGCAGCTACGCCTCTCTCGTGCGACGCCGCGGGCGGCTCACCTTCAGCGATCTTGAGATCATCCTCTCCGGATGCGACCTGCACTCGCAGTCCGCCCCCGTCCTGAGCCAGAAGCCCGACGCATTCGATCGCCTGCGCATCGATTACCGCCTCGATGGACGCTACGACCACTGGCTCCTCGACGAGTTCCAGGACACCAGCTACCTGCAATGGTCCATCATCGAACCACTGGTTGACGAAGCGGTGCAGGACGTTTCGCAACAGCGCTCGCTCTTCCAGGTCGGGGACGTGAAGCAGGCGATCTACGCCTGGCGCGGCGGCGACACGCGCCTCTTCCACGACATCTTCGAACGCTATCGGGGTTCGCACGACGACCCCCGCGCCTTGCGCCCGCGGCCTCTCAACGTCTCTTGGCGCTCGGGCCACGATGTCATTCATCTCGTCAACCGCATCTTCGGAGAGACCAGCGCGCTCGACTCCCTGGGGATGCCCAGGGAGGCCATCTCGCGCTGGAAGTGGCAGCGGCACGAGGTCGCTCCGCCCAACGACGAGATGCCGGGTTACGCCGCTTTTTACCAACCCGCGCCCACGGGAGGCGAGAAGGCCACCAGCGAGGACTGTTTTGCCGTCGCCCTCGAACTGCTGGAAAAAATCCAGCCAATCTCCCGGGGCCTGAGCTGCGCCATTCTGGTTCAGGACAACCGCACCGGCCACGCCATCCTCGATTACGTGCGGGCCAACACTCGCTCGGGAATTCCGGTGGCAGGGGACGCCAACATCAGCCCCGCCCTCGACAACTCCGTCACCCTCGCCCTGCTCAGTCTCCTCCGGGTGGCCTCCCATCCAGCGGATCGATTCGCGTGGCAACACCTCGCCTTCAGCCCCCTGGCAGCCATTCTCCCGGAGGGCCCGGGCGCACTCTCCCACGATGTCCTCGAGTCGCTGCACCGTCATGGCTACGAGCGCACCCTGCGGGATTGGAGTGCGCGCTTGGAGTCGGCGGACATCGAGCTCGACCCCTTCGGCACCCACCGCCTCGACGAACTTGCGCTCGCCGCGCGCATGTTCGACCAGGGGGGCAATCGCAGCCCCGATGACTTCCTGCGCTTCGCGGAGGACTACACCGTGCGCGAAGTCACCACCAATTCCGCAGTGCAGGTGATGACCATTCACAAAGCCAAAGGCCTCACCTTTGATGTGGTCATTCTTCCCGATCTCGGCGGCGACTCACTCACCAATCCGCGCAAGGACATTGGCGTGCAACGCGAACGCGAAACGCGCAATGTCGAGTGGGTCTTTGATATCCCCCGGCGCATCATTGCGGATGCCGACCCCGTCCTGCAGCGTTATCGCCAGGAACAGGAAGCGGAGGCCGGTTATGAAGAGCTCTGCAAATTCTATGTCGCACTCACCCGCGCGCGTCATGCCAACTACCTGATCGCCTTGCCCCTGAATCCGAGATCCCGCGCGCGCAATTTCATCAAGCTCCTTCACGAGACCATTGTTCTAGGCAGTCCGCCCACGGTCTCGCTTGGGGAAGCCGACGCCCTCGCGCTCTACGAGTCGACCCAGTCGACCGCCGATGCGCAATGGTATCTGCAGGCGGAGAGGGAACCGATCGGCAAGACCGAAGAGAGCGCCGCGTCTCCTGATCCCATTGACCTGGAGGCCCGCATCCGCCCCCGCCGCCGCATTCCCTCGGCCCACGGCGCAGGCACTCTTCCAGGGAGCGGCCTCTTCTCCCGCGAAATCAACCGGGCCCGCAATCACGGCACCATGGTGCACGCTCTCTTCGAGGAAATCGAGTGGCTCGACGACTTCGACCTCAAGAAGGACGCCTCCCGCTGGGAAGTGCAATGTCATCGCGCGCCGCAGGTTTTTGAGGACGCCCGCAAGGAAGTAAAACGCAGCCTCGCTGATGCCACCGTCCAGGCCGCGCTCTCCAAACCCAGGATCTCCCGCAAGGAAACGGTCGAATGTTGGAGGGAGCGCCCCTTCGAGCTCCTGCGGAACGGGGACTGGATCTCCGGAATCTTCGACCGCGTGGTCATCGTCCTTGGACCTGGTCGGATTCCGCTGCGCGCCACCATTCTCGATTTCAAGACCGACCAGGTGGCGAGCGAACGCGAGGCTGAGCAGCAGGCTGATCACTACCGCCCGCAACTGCTCAACTATCGCGATGCCATCTCGCAGCTTATCGGACTCCCCAACGATCGCATCAAAGCCACGATCCTCTTTTCCAAGCTCCCTCTCGTCCTTGAAGTAACCTTGTAGTTGCCCCGGATTGCGGCAGCCTCGCCACAGATTTGCTTCTCTCTTGCTCTCTCCACGATCAGCCGCCGAACCAGCAGACGTCGCCCGCCACTATGACGAGCTCGGTTTTTTTTACCGCCAGCTCTGGGGCGAGCACCTGCATCACGGGGTTTGGGACGGCGACGATGATCGCTCGGTGGCAGACGCCACCACGCGGCTCCTCGAACTCGCGACCGCTCCCCTCAATCTCCGGCCCGAGGAACTCGTCGTCGATATCGGCTGCGGGTATGGCGCCGGCGCCAGGTGGATCGCAGAACACACGGGGGCGCACCTCACCGGCCTCACCCTTTCTCCCCACCAGGTTGAGGTCGCGCATTCCAGGCCGGCTCCGCACCGGGGCACCGCTGAGGTTCGCCTGGGTGACTGGCTGGCCAATGACTACGCAGATCACTCCTTCGAGGCCGCCGTTGCCATCGAATCCCTCGCGCACATGCGGGACAAACCAGCCTTCTTCGGTGAACTGGCACGCACTCTCGCACCGGGCGGCCGTGCCGCGATCGCCTGCTGGACCGCCGCACCGGATCTCGCCTGTCTTGAGACCTTGCTCCTGCGCCGCCTCTGTCGCGACGGACAACTCCCCTCCCTGGGGACCCTCGATGAATACCGGCGACTTGCTCACGACGTCGGCCTCCGGGTCACCGGTCACCGCGATCTCACGGCCGCGGTGGAACCCACCTGGTGGATCATTGGCCGCCGTGCACTGGCCTCGCTGTTTCGCAGCCCTCGCTTCCTCCTCGCCTCCCTGGCCTCGGCCCTGCGCCGTCCCACCTTCGCACTCACCATTCCCGCCATGATCCTCGCCTATCGCACGCGGGCCTTGCGCTATGGCATCCTGTGGCTGGAGAACTGACGCTCCCAGCGGGCGTGGGCGAAGGCCTTCCGCTACCGGGGCCATTCGACATGCACATGCGAGCGGTGACCACGATCTCCGGGACCGCGGACGTCGCTCGCACCCAGTTGGCGGCAACGCTTCATGAACCGGCGGTGGTAGGGATTTCCCCAGCCCACCTTGATGCCGTTGATGTAGTCCACGTCAAAGGCAGCCCCGGCGTAATGCCTCGATTTGCTGCTGTGCGACCCTCCCGCAAGCTCGGTGACGCGAAACGAATATCCGTCGCGAATCAGCCCCTTCATGGCGCGCAGCATGCGGTTGTCGAGGTAGGTCGATCCGCCCGGAGCCCGTTGGTAGGAACTGCGTCGCGAACTTCTTCCGGTCGCCGCTTGCCGCATGTTGTCGAGGGCGGTGGCACGGTCGTGCCAGCCACTGACGTGAAAGGTCGCAAGGCTCACCTTGGGATCGTGCAGGAGCGAATTGGCCAGCCCCCTGCGGACCGAGATGGACCGGGTAGAGGAGGGATTGGATTGGGTGGCGCAACCCGCGCTGATGACTACCGCGACCAGGGCCGCAAGGGCGAAGGAGATCGGAGCCGTTCGTTTTCTCACTGCGAATGTCCTAACACACATTCCTGAGGCAGGGCAACCGGGCCGCGAGTGCCGCTGTGAACAAGTGTCCTGCATCCACGGCTTGCCTCCCCCGCTCAACCCGGTTAGCACCCGGCATGGCCAAGGGCTACGACACGAACCAGGAACGCAAGCAGGCTCTCTCGCTTCTGGGTAAAGACCTCGCCCGGCGCGCCAAATCAAAGTGCGAACTAACCCAGACGAGCGGAGTTTCACTCGTCACCTACGAGATTCCCCCGGTCCCCAATGAGCCCGAGTTCGAGCGCTGCCTGCTGGTGAGTGAATCCGTGTTCGCCCAACTCACAAAGCCCTCGACCCTCCGTGCCGGGGAATGGCGTCGGCTCTCCGAAGTGATCTGGTCTGACATTCCCGCGGTGCAAGCGATGGCCCTGCGCATCCTCCGCCACCTCGCTCCTGCCGAACCCTGGGCCCAAAACCTCATTGACGAGGCCTATCTCGACCCCGCGGTGGAGGAGCTGGCCAACCAAACCACCCTCTGAGCACACGAACCAGTAGACAAATACGCGATCCGAAGCGTTACTTCACTGTCGTGGATTGGAAGCGCTGGCTGGTCGGGACCTGGGACTGGAAGCGCCCCTTCAAGTCGCTCCTCTTCATCTACCTCTCCCTTTTGCTCGTGGCGTGCTCGTTCTCCAACAAGTTCATTTTCCATCCACCGCCTCCGCAGTATTCGGAAGATAGCTCCGACCTTGTTCTGCTCGAGCCGGGAGAGTCGCAGGTGGCCTGCTTCTTCCTGCCTCCCGACCGGGGCGAACGGGTCCTGCTCTGGTCCCACGGCAACGCGGAGGACATCGGCGCGCTGAAGCCGCTCTTCGTCAAGCTCCACGCGCACGGCTTCGGAGTCCTCGCCTACGACTACCCCGGATTCGGCCTCAGCGCCGGCTCTCCGGGGGAACGATCATGCTTCCGCGCGATGGACCGCGCCTACCGGTTCCTGACCGAAAGCGAAAACACCGATCCGAAACGCATCATCCTGGTCGGACAGTCGGTTGGATCGGGGCCGGCTTGCTGGCTTGCGGAACGCGAGGAGGTTGGCGGCGTGGTCTTGATCGCGCCCTTTCTCTCCGCCTTTCGCACCGTCACGCGCATCCCGATCTTTCCGGGCGACAAGTTTAAAAACGTCAAACGCATTGGGAAGATCGAGGAACCACTCCTCGTCATCCACGGATCCGATGACGAAGCAGTTCCGTTCGCGCAGGGCCGGCGCTTGTTCGAATTGCATGGTGGACCGAAGCAATTCCTGGAGATTCCGGGAGCCGGCCACAACGATATCTGGCACCTCGGCATGCGGGAGATGATCCACGCCATCGACGAATTCTCGCAGTAGCAAATCGTGTTTGACCGGTTGCCGGCAAACACTCTAGAGCTCCACCCCGAAAAAGTCCCGCATGACCTTGCGGTAGACCTCCCACTTGAATTCCGGCAACCACTGGAGCTCGAACTGCGCTGGGTCCACCCAGGTGTGACTGCGAAACTCGCGCGGCTCCCGGGCGACATTGATGGGTGGCGCTCCCTCCTTCAGCCGGCAAAGAAAGTAAGTCTGCGTCTGTCCATCGAAGTGTCTCTTTTTCCGTTTCTTGACGCCCGGGGGATACAGGTAGCAATAGCCATCCCGCGACTCGAGAACCTCATAGCTCTCGGGCGGCAGACCGACCTCCTCGCTCACCTCGCGATGAAGCGACTGGAGGGGCGTCTCTCCTTCATCCATTCCCCCCTGCGGGAACTGCCAGGCTCCCACGATCTTCATTCGTTCACAGATCAAAAGGCGATCGTCACTGTTCAGTAGAAGAAGCGCCACGTTGGGGCGAAAGCTTGGCATGAAGGGAAGGAAGCGGATCGAAGCCGATTCCTCAATCGCGAATCATGAGCAGAGCCCGGAGTGGTGGAATATTCACCACAACCATCGCGAACCAACAATCTGCGACAGCCACGGCAAAAGGGATCGCGCAGAGCGGTCCAATCACAAGTCCCATGATCTCAATCTCCCGCAAGGATCCTTTGACGCGCGAGAAACCAGGGATCATACTCGTAGTATAACACCTACCAGACCATGAAATTACTGAGCATTCTCGCCCTCCTGGCCCTGGCCCCCGTCGCCATGGCCCAGGACACCGCCAATCCGAATTCCACGTCCAACAGCAAGGACAAAGCCTACGAGGACGGCCTGGACCACAAGGGATTCTGGCAGGGCGTCATGCCCGGCGGCAGCTACCTCGTGGCCCTCAGCCGCATCACCTCGATCAGCAAGCACGAGTATCTCCTCGATGGAAACCTGATCGTCACCGAGGTAACCATCGATACCCTGGGTGACACCACCATGCGGGTTTACCAGATCACCCCCGCGGCCCAGTACGGCACCCTCGCCACCGGCCGCAAGATCGTCGAGCGCGGCAGGGACCTCCTCGACCGGGCGGGGCAGCGCACCGGTGCGGACGTGGCCAACATGGTGCACAAGCAGTACCCGACCACCACCCACTCCAAGACCGTCGAGTTTCGCGTGAAGGATCTCGGCACCCTCAATGCCTTGGTCAGCAGCGCCCGGACGGCATGGATGAGCGGCAAGGGACGCAAGTTCGTGGTGAACGAGTAACCTCAAGCGGAAGGGCTTCCCTTCCTGCTTCGGCTACCGGCCGCACACCCAAACTGGGACGCCGCGGAGGCGCTTCCGGCGTTGCGAAGGCGGGCCCCCTGGTCTACGGATTCTCGAGTTCGAGTGCCTTCTCGATCACCTTCTGTGCTCTCTCGGGAAGAGAGCTTCCTTCCTGCTCCTCCTCCGACCCGTCGACCTTGTCCTCGGTCTTCTTCTCCAGGTCCTTCTCCTGATCGAGCGCCTTTTTTTCCTCTTCCTTGAGGATTTCGTCAGGCGTTTTGGCTTTGGGCGGGGCCACGTCCTCATCCTGGCGACGGGGAATGCCGAGGATTCCCTCGATCACACTGCCCACTCCGTCGCGAATCGGCCCGATGGGAAGGGGGACATGGTTGAGGAGGTCAGCTCCTTGCCCGACGATATCGATCCCGATCCTGGCGGCCTGGCCCCCGGTTTCCCAAAGGCTCTTGGCCACTTCCCCCGCCACCTTGCCGCTGTGCTTGAGGACCAGTTGGCCATCCACCAACTCATACATCCACTCAAAGCCCGCCGCGATCAGGCGATCACTCAAGTCTTCGCGTGGAAACTTGGTCGTCCCGGTAATCTTCACCGGCGTCCAGTGCATCCCGTTCCTGCCTGAAATGAACACGCGATGGGCGGCGCCCGGAATCAGGGCCAGGGTGTTGGGGGTGAGCCCCAGTTGAAACTCACCCTCGAGTCTGCCCGCGTCAATCGTCAGCCAGCCCTCGATCCGCAGGAGCCCCTCGCTCGCAATCACGATCTTGGTGAGCTCAAGGCGCTCACCCTGTTGCCTGTATTCCAAGGTGGCCTTGCGCAGGCCCAGCCGGCGAAAGCGCTCGGTGGCCGTGTAGGCTGCGATGCGATCCAGAATTGGCAGCGCAGTCAGGTGCCCGCGCGCAAGCTCGAGGCTGCCGGACACCACGGGCGGCTTCTTGCCGGCACTCTCGACCGTGAAGTGCGAACTCAACTCCCCGGTCAGACGCTTGCTCCAATCCTCGGGAATCACCTCCTCGCATTGCACCCTGGTGAGTTCACCGTTGAAGATATAGCGTCCGCTTCTGAAATCGATTTCGCCGTCAGTGGCCAGGCGTCCTGACTTGAAGACATGCCAGTCCCCGCTCCTCACGAAGAGCGCCTTGTCGGCAAACCTCAGGTCCGCATCCTGGAGCTCCAACACGGGAAAGAGGGCGAGCGGGGTCAAGAGTCGTCCGCGACTGAGGGTGGCGTCATAGGTGCCCTTGGCATGTCCGGGAGAAATGATTCCCTTGATTCCCTCCCAGCGCAGGGCCGTCGTTCCAAAGTCAACTTCCCCGCTCATCTCGTCGATGCGCGCATTGGTGAATGAGAAGGCCGACTTGCCTCCCTCTTCAAACTGCGGACCATCCCTGGTGACATCGATCTCCAGGTGAAGGCGGCGAACACGCACCTCCTGGGTCTCCATCTTCTTGCGCAGGAGCGGCGCGAACTTGATCTCGGTTTCGAGTCCTTCCAGGTCAATGCGCCGAATCATCTTCTCCCCGGTCGCACCGAACTCCGGCGCGCGAAGTTCCATGCCGTCCCACACGAACTTCTCAAAAGCCGCGTCCACTTCGAGCTTCTCACTCACCCGCGCATTCACCATCTCGCGGAAGCGATCGCTGCGGAGATAATTCTGCAGCCAGAAGTAGCCTCCCAAGACGCCGAGGATCGCAAGCACGACCAAGGCGAGGACGACCCGGCCCGTCCACACCGCGGCAATGCTCCCCCCTTGGGATTTTCCGCCTCGTCGCCGTCTACGTCGTGATCTCGCCATTCCTTGGCAGAGGGTAACCGAATGAGCCCCTCGCTCAAGTTTTCTAGGGCATGGGGGATCAAGAAATGTGCTCGCCAGTTGATAGGGGGAGCGCTTGAATCCCGTTCCCGTCTAACACCACACCGATCCCAAGTGCTAGAGCTCAAGGAGGTCTGCTTTACAATTCAGAAGGACGGCGAGCCGGTTCACCTCGTGAACCACGCGAGCCTCGTCGTTCCCCGTGGCCACTACATGGCCATCGTCGGTCCGTCGGGCTGCGGAAAGACCACCCTCCTCAAGACCATCGCAGGCCTGAATCCCGAGTCTGAAGGCTCGCTCTGGTGGGCAGGCCGCGACCTCTCCAAGGAAGGTGATCTCGAGCCCTGGGAGATCGGCTACGTCCCGCAGTTCTCGATCGCCTATGACGAACTGACGGCGGACGAAGCCGTCGAGACCGCCACCCGCCTGCGCGTTCGGAGTCCGAGTCTGGAGGATCTCGATCGCCGGATCGATCGCGTCCTGGAAGAGACCGGACTCGCCCCGATTGCGGACCGCCATGTGAAGGTTCTTTCGGGAGGACAGAAGCGGCGCCTCGGGCTGGCCATGGAACTCGTCTCCGACCCCAAGCTCCTGCTCTGCGACGAGGTCACCAGCGGCCTCGATCCGCGGTCCGAACGCGAGATCGTTCACCTGCTTCACGACCTCTCCCGCCATGACGGCCGCATGGTGATTTCGGTGACCCACTCGCTCGCGCACCTCGAACTCTACGACTCCATCCTCGTCCTGCACGAAGGCTGCATCGCCTACCATGGACCGTCCGGACAACTCACTCACTACTTTTCCGTCGACGACACCGAGGAAGTCTACCCGATGCTCGCCAAGCAATCCGGTGAGAAGTGGCAGGACTCGTGGGGGAAGCACCGCGAGGCATACTACCGCAAGCTGGAGAAGACGCGTCAACTGAACATCGAGGCAGGCAAGATCAAAGTCCCCCACGAGGCTCCATCGAAAGAATTACGCAAGAGGGCCGCACGCAAGAAGAGGAAGGAAGCCGGCCAGACCGAAGGCGAAGAGGTCATGGCGGAAGCGCCCGACCCCATTCGCATGCCCGGCATCGTCAGCCAGTTCGCGACCCTGCTCACCCGACGCTGGAAAATCTTCTTCCGCGACCGCGCGCAGGTCTTCCTGCAACTCGCCATCCTCATTTGCTTTCCGGTTCTCGTCACACTCTTCGCCGAAAAGGGAAAACAACCCATCAAGCGCCTCTCCGACTTGCCCGAGGAGAACATGCTGCTCGAACTGCAATCCCAGGCCGAAGTCCGCAGCGATCAGATCCGGGTGGGCTCCGCGGTCTCGGGAATCATCATGTTCGAGGTCATCCTGCTCGCCTTGATGGGCTCTAACAATGCGGCGCGGGAGGTGGCCGGCGAACGGCAGATCATGGAGAAGGAGAAGTTCGGAGGAGTGCGCCCCCTCGCCTACTTGATGAGCAAACTCACCTTCCTGTCCTGCCTCATTCTTGCGCAATCATTGTGGATGGCCATCTTCGTGGAATTCTTCTGGGAGTTCCGCGGCAACTTCCTCAACCACGTCCTCTTCCTCGTCCTCATCAATGGAGCAATCACTTCAGTTTGTCTCGGGATCTCATCCATCATGAGGACCGCCGAGCAGGCCTCCCTGCTCTCGATCTACCTGGTCGGTTTCCAACTGCCCCTCAGCGGTGCGATCCTCGCCCTTCCGGAATCCATCGAGAACGTGACCCGGCCCTTTATCTCCGCCTACTGGGCCTGGTCCGGGAGCGTCGACGCGCTGGGAGGCAATATCTTCAATGCCGTGGACGTAGTGGCAGATACCAGCCTGTCCACCAACAACACCTGTCTCTTCATGCTCGCAGCCCACGTCTTGGTGGGAATCGTGGCGGCCTGGATCGGCATGGTCCGGCACCAGTGGGACTAATTCCCTTTAGATCTCAGCATTTAGAATTTAACATTACCCAAGATGGGTCGCCGCGCCAGTTCCAGTCTCAACGCCACCGCCATCATCGCAATCATGGTGGTCGTTCTGATCCTCATCGCCGCCGGGGCCCTCGCGTTGCGCAAGAAGAAGGATACCTTCGATGCGCCTCAGCTCCCCATTGAGGACATCTACAGCAATGCCAACAGCCTGCGCGGAAACGAGTACAGGGTGGAGGGGAGCGTCTACCGGCGGGAGTCCCGCGACTCCGGCCTGGGGGTGAGCATCATGGTCGATTCCGGCAGCGAAGAATTGCCCCTTTTCATCATCGTTCCCGAGGATGTCGCCAATTTCAACATCGATCGGGATGTGACCTACGCATTCAAAGTCCGCATCGGGGAGGGCGGAGTTCCCATTGCAACGGGAGTGAAACGCCTTTAGACTCTCCCTCAGCCAGATTCCAATCATGAAGACGATCCGTATTGGCCTCCTTCTCGCGATCAGTGGCGCCGCCAGCGCCCAAGTTTACACCCCGCCGGCCCCGGGCTCCAACAATCGAGGCACGCCGACTGACACCACGACCACCGTCAATCGCCAGCAGCCCGATTCCAAGTCACCCTTCGGCGAAGAGATTCCGCTCCTGAACCCGGGTGATGAAACGGTCACGGTGGCCGGGATCACCATTCCACTCGGGGACAACCGCATCCTCCGGGCGCGCTTTGAAAAATATCTCAGCCAGCCGGCCGAGAGCTCCCAGGCGGCCAAGGAGTACCGCTCGAACATTGACCAGATTCTCGCCGACCTCTCACCTTACCGCAAAGAGGGACCCGACATCCGGGCCGCCTTCAAGACCCTGCCCGCCGCCGCCGCCTTTCCCGCCGATGCACGCATCTGCATGACCTTGGCCGAGGCCGTCTACGTCGCGATGCTGGCGCGCAAGGACAACAAGAACCTGGACAACATCAACCAAGCGCTCGAGAAGGAAAAGCAGCAGAGAATCAGGGACGGGGATTGGAAGACTCGCCATGACAAGGACCAGAAGCTCAACGACACGAACTCCACCGGACAGGGCGCCAGCAAGAAGAACCAGAAGGACGCCACCCAGACTGGCCGCGGCGCCAACTCGCTGGAATATGCCGAGATTCTCCGCCGCATCGCTGAAGTGGAGATCCTGAAAAAGAAAAACCTGGCCCAGTCCGAGATCCAGGTCCTGCAAACCAAGATCCAGTATCAAGCCAACATGGCCCTCTGGACCATGCAGCGCCGCTACCAGCACGTCCTGATGGCCTCCCGCTTCTACAACCAGATCTGGAAGGACGGCGACACCGCGCTGCACCTCGACAAGAATTCCGACGTCTCCAAGATGTTCAGCGAAAGCCTGGGTGTGAACCCCACCGTCTCGACCCTCGATTCCATTGCCAATGAAGCCATCCAGGAAGTCAACAAGGCCATCGAAGCGGTCTTATTCCTCCTTGAACAAGAGGAGCTCCACACCGCTTCGAAGCGCCTGATGGAAGCGTTTGTCATCGGAGAATACCTCGCCCCCGTCGCCACCCTGGAGCGCGAGAAGAAGCGCAGCATTCAACTCTACGTGCGCGACCTCTACGACCTCTACGGCATCATGCAGGCCCGCGACTACACCAAGGCGCAAGAGTACGTGAACCGCCTCAAGGGAATGGCGAAAGACTTCCCGTCCGCCAAGGCGGAGAGTGCTATCACCGGTTACACCTTCGCCAGCAACATGGCCGTACAGAGTGCCAAGGCGGCCCTTCTCGAGGGCGACAAGGACAAGGCCAAGCAGGAAGTCCAGGCCGCCGCCGAGATCTGGCCCACCAACCCGAAGCTCCAGGAGTTCAGCGATCTCGTTGACAAGAGCGGCGGCGTGGTGGTCGCCCGCAACGACTTCGACCGGCTTCTGAGCGAGGAGAATTACCGTGAGATCTTCAAGCGCCGCTTTGAGTTCGTGCCGGTGATCAAGGGCGACCCAACCCGTGAGGACGCCATGACACAGATTCTTGAGAACATTCAGAAGATCGAGATCGCACTCAACAAGGCCTCCGAGTTCGCCAACATCGGCAACGCCTTCGCGGCCTGGGAGCAGCTTGCGGAACTGCGCGAGGAGTTTCCCGACGATCCCAATCTCGGCCGTCAGTTGGAAAGGCTCACTCCCAAGGTCTCGACCTTCGTCAACGCCCTTGAGCGGGCCAAGCACTTCGAGAGGCGCAAGCCCCAGCAAACTGGCTCGGCGATCTCCTGGTTTCTTCGGGCCATGCGGATGTATCCCGACAGCCAAATGGCCGAGGAAGGCTTCCAGCGTCTCCTCGAGCGGGTTCTCCCCGAAGGAGATATTTCCCCCCCAGCCCCGGTGACCGAAGAGCTAAACTACAATTAGCGGTCCATTTGGGCTGGATGCGAGGGGATCACCAGCGCACCCAAAGGCCCGCCAGGCGAATCTTTTTAAGCGCAGGGAGGACCCCTCAAGGGCCCAGAATTTGCCATGCAAGTAGCGTGAGCCCCACCTGAGCGCCTCTCAATCATCTCGTTTGGTTTTTACTATCTGCGGGATCTTGGATGCTTGTTATAAAATAAACCCGCGCGATTTGACCACAAAACAGAGTTGATGGACCGATACCATCTCGGGTAGCCTCGCCCCGTGAAGAACGTATTTCCCAAATTGTCATTCGCCCTCTCAATCCTTGCCCTCGGCACTTTCGTTTCTTCCTGCACCTGCGGGCCGTTCGGAATTCCTGCTACGCCCAGTTACGACAAGGGCTCGAAGGCCGACGGTTACGCCAAAGGCTCCAGGCTCTACCGTCCGAACAACGGCGCTTGGTATGGCCACTGGACCCCTGACCGTGCCCACGCCGAGGATCACCTCCGCGCCTACAATGCGAATACCGGATCGAATGGCGGTGTGATCGAGAGCAACTAAGCGCCGCTCCCTCGACATTGCAGGACTCGGATCCGCACTTGGATCCACTCACAGACGATCAAGCCGGGCATTCCGCTTGATCGCTTTCTGTTTTCAGGGGGTGGCCTTCCCGGATTATGGTTTGCGAGTCAGATCCCTCATGAAGTTCTCCTCCCTCGCCAGCCTCGCCGTGCTCTTCGCTTGCGCCTCCTGTGGCCCGGGAAGCCAGGGTTGGAAATCGCAACCTCATGAGAGGTGGACAGACTCCAACTACCAGCTCTCGCAGTATGAGAGCATGCGCCTCAAGCAGGAGGCTCGCCGCGCCCAGCAGAAGGGCAATCGGGAAGTCTGCGGGGCGATCCTGCAACGAGCCGACGGCTCCCTCGAGTTGTGCTTCGCGGACAACAAAAGTCTGCACGCCCACTCCTACACCCTGTCCTCCTCCAGTGTCCGGCGCATGAATCGCATCGCGAAGCTCACCTACTCCACCATCATCGGTTCCTTCCACTCACATCCCTCCAGCGGGGCGCAACCAGGAGACGGTGACCTGGCAGGCGCCGGAGTGCTCAGCCTCATGCTCATTCACTCTGTGAGCACCGGGGAGACAAGGCTCTGGAAAGTCGTCCTGCGTGAGGGGAAAAAGAAAGCCCGCGAGGTCCAGTTGCGGGTCTACTCCCGCCGCCCGCGCGGGGCCTCGCCCCTCCCCCCTTCCCGCTCGGAGCCCATCCCCGAGCACTTGAAGAGCGGAGGGTTGGCCCGGGATGTGAGAACCGGGTATTGAGATCGGGGGGCAGGATCCAGTCTGACGGAGCATTCGAAGATCGAACCCCGTTCCCAGATCCCCGCTATTCGCTACTCGCTCCGAGGTCCCCCAATTCCCTCAAATACGCAAACGAGTAAATTCCGGTCCCGTGCCCGTCCCCAAAATGGAGTTTGAGGGCGTAGCCTCCAATCGGTTCGTAGCGCGCCAGCAGGAAACTCCTCTCGTCGTAGGTCACCTTGGGCCGTAGCACCCGCCCTGTGGCGTCGGGCTCGCCTTGGCAGCTGGCACACGGGCAGGCCCGGCGAAGCAGCTCAAAGCCAAGGTAGCTCTCGCGTCCGTCCGTCCAGGCGATGGCCAGTTCGGATCCAACTATCACCAGATTTTCAATCGCCAGCATTTCTCGTTTCGTTGGGGGAGGCGGGTGGTCCTACGATCCGAGCGCCAAAAATGGAAGACCCAACCCGCACGATGGTGGCCCCCTCCTCGATTGCGACCTCAAAATCGTGGCTCATGCCCATGCTCAAGCCAGGCAGCGACACTCCGCTGCGGTCCTGAAGTTCATCGCGCAGGGCCCGCAATTCCCGGAACGAGCTCCTGGCCTCCTCGGGCGTCTCGACCGCCGGAGGAATGCTCATCAGGCCCTCCACCCGCAAATTCGCGAGGGCGCTCAGCTCCTCCATGCCGGCGTGCAATTCGGCTGCGCGAAATCCACTTTTGCTTTCCTCTCCGGCCGCATTGACCTGGAGGTAAACCCGCTGCCGAAGCTCCAGCTCTCCCGCAAGTCGATCGAGGTGCCTCGCCAGGCGCAGGGAATCCACACTGTGGATCGCCTCGAACAACTCCAAGGCCTTTCGCGCCTTGTTGCGCTGCAGGTGACCAATGAAATGCCAGCGCGTGGTGGGGGGCAGCTCGGGAATCTTTGCGACCGCATCCTGCAGCTTGTTCTCCCCTAACAGATCGTGCCCGGCCGCGAGTACTTCCTGGATCACCTGGGCCGGCCAGGTCTTGCTGACCACCAGGAGGTCGACTGTGGCGGGATCGCGATCCGCTCGTTCCGCAGCTCGCGCGATCCGCTCCTTGACGGCCTGCAGATTGGCGGCGATGTCCGCCATCGACCCCACCTCCTAACGCCCGGCAGGAAGAAGTCCTGCGGTGCGGGCTTTGTCCCGCTGCTCCACCAAATCGGCAATCACCGAAATGCACTCGCGCTTTACGGGGTCGAGGCCACTCGGCCACAGAGGTGTGTCGTCGAGGTCATCGGCTTCATCCTTGGCGCGGCGCATGAACGCTTCCGCATCCTTTTCCCGATCGACCAGAGGCAGCTTCTCGGCAGCCAGGTTGTCGAGGGTCAGGCGGTAGAACTTCAGGCGCTTCTTGTCTGCCAACTCAATCTCGGCAAAGCGCTTGCGGCGCTCGACATTGCGAGACTTGCGTCGTTTCTCTGAGGCCGCCAGCTCCACTTCGCGCTTGGCCCGGTTGAGGGAAACTGAATTGGCCTCGATGCGCTTCTTGATTCGCGTGACGTCCTCAACGATGTACTGAAAATCCTTCGAGTCCTTCACGCGCTTCTCGTTGCGCTCCCTCAAGACCGGCAGGAAGAGTCCCTTCTGATCCATGGGACGGAAATCCGGAGCCTTGCGGATGAGATCGTGGTCGAGGGGATGCTTGAGGTAGGCTTCGCCGAGTTCGAGCGCATCGGTCAGCGAGGGCAGGACGATGTCGGGTTGCACTCCGAGCTTCTGGGTCGAACTGCCCGAGACGCGGTAAAACTTCTGAATCGTGGCCTTCAGGTAACCGGCCCGGCTGTTATCTTCAAAGAAGCGGAAGAAGCGGCCGATCTCCATGGGCTGTTGCACGGTCCCCTTGCCGAAGGTGGAGCTATCGCCAACCAGGACCGCCCGGTTGTAGTCTTGCAGGGCTCCGGCCAGGATCTCACTGGCGGAGGCGCTCGACTTGTCGGTGACCACCGCGAGCGGACCATCATAGAGTGGTCTACGGAAGAGGGCCTCCTTCGATTCAATGCGGCCGATCGTATCCTTGATCTGCACCACCGGTCCGCGGCCCACAAAGAATCCCGTGATGCGGCGCACCTCCTCCAGAGAACCTCCCCCGTTGCGGCGCAAGTCGAGGACGAGCCCGTCGACCTTCTCCTTGTTGAGGCGAGTCAGGAGCTTCTGCACATCCGCCGAGACGCTGGGATCCCCGTCTTCAAAATCCATGTAGAAGGAGGGCAGGCGCAGCCAGCCGATTCTCCGTATTCCGGACTGGTGGGAGATTTCAATGACCTCGGCGGTGGCGAGTTCGTCCTTGAGATCCACGCGCCCACGCTTGATCGTGATGAATTTGACCTCTCCCGGCGCACCCCCGGCCGGTTCCACCTTCAGGCGCACTTCGGTGTCTTCCTTGCCGCGGATCTTCTCCACCACGTGGTCAATCTTCATGTACATGATGTCGATCATCTTGCCTTCGTTCAACGGATCCACGCCGACAATGCGGTCGTTGAGCTTGAGCTCGCCCTGCTTGTCGGCAGGTCCCTTGACCACGATGCCCATGATCTTGGTCGCGCCGTCGTCCTCTGCCTGGAGCAATGCACCGATCCCGACCAGGGAGTTTGCCATGCCCGAACGGAATCGCTCCATCTCCCGGCTACTCATGTAGTCCGTGTGTGGATCGTGCGCCGCCGCGACAGCGCTCAGGAAGTAGTTGGCCACATCCTCTTCGTCCGCTGATTCGATACTGAGTTGGAATCGCTCGTAGCGTTGGGCAATCTTCTCGGCCGGATCCTTGTCTCCATCGAGGGGATTCTTCTTCCCTTGCTCCTCGGCGAGCCGCTTCACGGCTTCCCGGCGAAGAATCTCCGAGAGCAGGGCCTCCTCGATTTGCAGTTTCCAGGCTTCCTCCGCGGCCTGGCTACTGGCCGGCCAATCCGCATCCTTCCGCGTCCGCATCACCACCTCGTCGGAAGAAAACTTGAAGTGAGCCGTTTCGAGCAGATTCTTCGCGAACTGCACGCGCTCTTTCACCCGCTGGGAGTAGACCTTGTAAATCTCGTTGGCAGGCTCCATGCAGCGGCCCTTGATGAGCAACTCGTGAAGACGGCGACCGTACTTCTTCTCGAAGGCAGTGATGTCCTGTTGAGTGAAGTAGAGCCGCGCCGGGTCGAGATCCGAAAGGTAGTCCTCGAGAATTTTCTCGCTGAGCTCGGCGTTGAATTGGATGCGGGCGTAGTGGCTGTTCTGCAACATCCCGGCCATCTCTCGTCCGACGACGTTGAAATCAGTTTTGGCCTGCAGGGTGAATGATGAACAGCTCACCGAGGCACACAGCACCGCAGCGAGAAGAGTGGAGTTTCCAGCCATTTTAAGAATTACCGTTATATGAGGCGAAAAGGGTCTCGCTTAGCTTCGGTGATTTGGCCCTGCTTGTCGAATTCTTTCCCTTCCAAGGCCTCGGGAAGGGCCTATTTTTCACTCTTGCTGCGCGCGCGCTCGGCAGCGGCTTGCATTTTCAGCCAATCTCGGAAATCGCTCTCATCCAATTCGGCCTGGTCGGGCAATTGCAGTTGGGTCCCCCACTGGGTGAGTCGATCGAGAAGAGGTGAGCGACGCCGCAGGGACGCCTTGATCTTCAGCGCTTTCTCTCCGCGCTGGAGATGTAGGGTAATGGTGTCTCCCGGCCCCTTGGATTGAATGTAGTCGGCAAACATTCGGGTCGGCGCCAAGTCATCGAACACGATGTGATCCACCCCCGTCACCATGTCATCGACTTTCAATTTCGCGACCTCTGCGGCGGTTCCTTCCCGCACCACGGTGATGCGAACAGCAGGTTGCAGTTCACCCAGGCCGTTCTTCCACTGAGCCGGCTCCATTTGAATCCCGAGGTAGCCTTCGCCATCAAACGGTTGTTGAACGATGACCAACCGCTTGAGCACCGCGCGACTCCGCAGGCGCACCTCAGGATCATCCGAACGCCGATACCATCCGTAGAGCATCTCAATGCTGCCACCCAAGTCCTTCATCCCCCACTCCAGGAGTGAGTCCTGGGCCGCAAGCCGCTCCTTGTACGTTTCGTGACTCAGTCCGCGAAGGAGTTCAGGGGGAACTTGCAGGACGGATTTAGCCGCAGCATCCGCGGGAGATTCCGCAGCCTGGGCAGGCACGGGGACAGCATCCTCCGCCTCCCCCTGGCCCGCCGCAATCACTGCGAAGGGCCCTGAGAGCAGGAAAACGAGGGAGCAGACCCTTGTTTGCATAGGGACTTCCTAAACTCAGGTGGGCGAAAACGCAACCGCCTGAAACGTAAAATGGCCGGGAAATCACCCGGCCATGCACGAAAGTCACGAGTTTTTGAGCCTATCGGCCGAACCAGTTCTTCTGCGGGATGACGATCGTATCCCGCGGGAAGACCTTGAGGAGCTTGTGGGATCCCTTGGAAAGATCGTAGACGTAGCGCTTGTTGTTGCGATACAGGCTCACCCGATTCAAGGCGCCAAACTCGGTCGGACCGCCGGCCGCCATGACCGCATCATAGAGCGTCATGTTGCGCGAATACGGCTTCGGCCCGGGAGCCCGAACCTTCCCACCAACGGTAATGACCTGCTGGGTCAGGCGGTCACTGGAGTCCGCCAGGATCTGGATGGTGGGACTGGTATAGATTTCGGCAGTGCTATAGAGGCCCTCAATCTGGCGGGCGAGAACATCGGGCTGGAGGCCGGCGGCTTTAATCGAACCGACGTGCCACATCGTGATGAAGCCCCTCTCCGAGACTGGATAGGTCGCGTTGATGCGACCCTGTTCGCCGACGGGCACACCCTGAATGGTGATTATGATGGCCGAACCAGCTTCGATTTGCGCTTTCAAACAGGCGGGCACGAGAGACAGCGCGAAGAGAGCGATGCAAAGAATTGATTTCATAGTGTCAAGAGGGGAGATTTGGGTTGGCAGAGGGGCAGGTCGAGAGATCTTCTAGTAGAGTTCATCATCCTCCTGAGGAGCAGGACTGGATGCCTTACCGGTTCCGGGTGCACTGGGAGCGCTGGGACCGGGAACTGGTTCCGCACCGGCGGATGGCGCGTAGTAGGTGTAGTAACTCGTGTAGTACTGATACTGGCTGTCACTACGGATATCCACGTTGTTCAGCACCACCCCGATCACCTGGCCACCGACATTTTCCACCGCCATCTTCACGCGCAAGAGCATGTTGCGAGGCAGCTTGCGATGCTGCACCACGATCATGGTAAGGTCCACTTCCGAGGCCAGGACCGAGGCATCACTGACACCCAGAATCGGTGGTGAGTCGACCAGGATCAAATCGAAGCGTTGCTTCACGTCCTGGATGAGCTCCGACATGCGACGCGAGTTGAGAATTCCCGCCGCATCAGCTGGCAAGATCCCCGAGGGCAGGAAGTAGAGGTTGTCGACCGGCGTCTGCAGAATGACATCTTCCAGCATCAAGTCGGTCGTGAGGTAATTGGTCAAACCTACCGAGTTGTTGATGTCGAAGAAGGAGTGCAGTCGCGGACGCCGCAGGTCCGCATCAATCATGAGGGTGGTGTATCCCCCTTGCGCACACACGTAGGCGAGGTTTACCAAGGTAGTGGACTTGCCCTCACCTGCACCACCGGAAACAATGGTGATGGCGTTGTCTTCCGGATTGTTCCGGTTGAACTCGATGTTGGTTCGCAGAATCCGGTAGGCCTCCGCGTCGGGGCTCATTGCGGTTTGCTTGTGCAGAATTCCGACATCCTTCGGAATCACCGCCAGGACGGGCACTTGGAGGTAGCGCTCCACATCCTCAAGGCTCTTGACCGAGGTATCGAGATACTCGAGGAAAAAGGCGATCGCGATCCCGAAGACCAGTCCGACCACCGCTCCCAGCGAGAGATAGAGAGTCACCTTCGGGCTGACCGGATCCTTTCCGAGCTTGGACTCCTCGTGAATGGTGATGGGATTCTTGGGAATCTTGAGGGCGATGCGCTTGGATGAATTGGTGATCTTCATCGTCTGCAGCATGGCCTTGGCAGATTGGTAGTCATGCTTGGCCTCGAGGTAATCCTGGGATTGGAGCGCTTTGTCCACGGCTTCAAAACGGCGCTCTTCAACCACAACCTTGAGCTGCTCCAGCTGGTCATTGACGAGTTGGAGTTGAGTCCGGAGAGTTTCCTGCAGGACCACCACTGCCCCATGAAGATCCTTTTCGAGTTCATCCTGGGAAATTAATAACATCATAATCGAGGGGTGCTTCTCACCTAGACCTGAGGCGCGAAGCGCAGAGATGCTACGCTTCCCCGCCAGGAACTGGTTGAAGAGTCTGGGCACGCTGCTCCCGGGCAGGCCGAGACCCTCGGCAAACTTCATCAGGTCATCACTCTTCAGGCGTAACAGGGTCTTGATCTGGATTTCCAGCCCGCGCTTTTGCTTCTCGCGCTCGAACTGTTGCATCTGCGCGATCCTGAGAATCTCTTCTTCACTGCGGCCCATCTGCCCGCTCCCGCGCACCTCTTCGATGAAGGGAATTCCCACTGCCTTTACGATGGTGTGGAAGAGTTTGCGCTTTTCCTCCACCAGATCCTCCTGGGAGCGCACCTCCGTCTCCAGGGCATTCAATGCCATCATGGCCCGGTCCAGCTCTTCACTGTCGCGGCGGTCCTTGTAAGCCTCGGCAACCTCCCTCGCGATGTCCCGCGCATCTTCCGCATTCTGATGCCGGATCCGAATCTCAATCAGGTCGGTTCCGCGAATCTGTTCGGCCTTGAGGATGCTCTTGAGCACGAACACCGCGGTGCCGGTATCCATCCCATTCCAGCGGGTGGTCAGATCGAGACGTTCGACCACGCGTATCAGGGTCTTCTCCGCCTCAATGACTGAGAATTCGTTCATGATGTAGGAGCGGCTCGGCTGAGCACCGGTCAGGGCCGGACCGGTCATCCCCATGAGCGGGTCAATCTGCTGCACCGTGTAGTGAACCTGGACCAAGACCTTGCTCTCATACTTCTTTGGCAGGACATAGGTAATCACCGCCGCGGTCATGAAGATGAGGAGGAAGGTGAGCAAAATCACCCCATATCGGTTCTTGAGAACCTGCCAGTAATCGAAGGCATGGAGAGAGGACTCGCTGAGCGCTTTCTGGCGATCGAGATCGTATGGCATAATCTGCTAAGGTAGGGGTGGATTGGGGGCTTGTCGAATTCTTCGGGGGTCGTCGGGGCGCTGCCTATACACAGAACGCCCCCGCAATGGAAGCAGACATTGCGGGGGCTGATCTGTTCGGATTTTTTTCGACAGGAAATCCCTTTAAAAGGCGGACTGGACGCCCATCTGAACGCGATGAGCGTCGTAATCGCGAATATCGGCGTCCGAGCTCGAATTGGAGTAATTGTAGGAACCGGTGACGAAGAGGTTATCGAAGACCTCGTAGCTGGCACCGATATTGAAGTTCAAAATGGCATCACTGAGACTCCCTGGGGCCGCCGGACCTCCCCCAACTTTGGAATCATACGCAATGAGAATGACGTTTGCGCCCGCAAAAGCGGTCAACGTCGGGGACACAACGTACGAGCCCTGGGATCCAAAGCGGAAGACTTTTCTCTCTTCGTAGACGCCAACGACCGGCCATACGCCACAATCTTGAGTCGGAATCACGCGATTGCGGTCCTCAATGCCGTAGCGAACGAAGGCCCGCACACTGGCGGCCTCGCTCAAAGCAGTCCGGATCGTGGCTTCCACGTAGGGCGACCAGCTGTCACTCCCTCCATCGATGCTGAAGTGCTGGCCACCAGCCCGAATCACCACCACGGTGGTCGGTCCCACCTCCTGCTCAATACCGGCGAGGAAGAATTGAGCGTCCGAGTCCGAAGCCTCATCGCTGGTCTGGAACTGGTAGCGATACGAAGCGGTCCAGACTGTGCTTGGCGCAGTCCGGTAGCGGAACTGGTTGTAGAAGAGGTGACGGGTGTAGTCGTTACGATCCTCTTCGTCAAAGGTCACTCCACTCAAGCGGTAGCCCGAGTTGGTGCCAAAGCGCTCGGTCCAACGGTAGCCCACGCTGTTGTCGGAACTGAAGCGGAGGTAGCTGCCTTGGCGGCGGTCCGTGGCGACCCCGTAGTTGAAGTCGGGTTCCTGCTCGTAGGTGAAACTATTGCGGCTGCGAAGACGCAGGGACTCATTCACTCGGTGCACGAAGTTCAAGCCCCCCCGGAAAGTCGGGAAGGTGTTGCCGTCCACGCGTGTGCTGGGGAGTCGTCCGCCACCACCCTGATCAATGTCGTCGAGGTAGTAGAGAATTCCAACCCGTCCCCAAAGATCCCACGATGTCTGGGGAGTCTTGCTGACAAAGTTTGCTTGCACGAAGGCAGAGACATAGAGCACATCATCGGTATCAACACCCGGGCAATCCGAGAACAACGGCGAGGCATTGGAATCCCAACCGATATTGGCACCAACGGTCCAATTCAATGGAAATGAGTCGGTAGGCTCACCATCGAATGGCATGATGTTATACAGGCCCTGCGCTGACAGGAGCCCGCCCATGGCCAGACCGAGGGCGGATGTAATTAAGGTTTTTTTCATAAAAGGCAAAGAGGGAAAGGGTTGCTGCTTAACAGGTTTGTTCCTGAGAGATTAGATTAGGGGCTAGGAGAACCAAGGTTCACTTGAGGCGGATAGCATTGATATTGAGGAACTCATCCGCCGTGCACGTCGAAGGCACCAGCGGTGGATGAATCGGCGGCAATCCGGGAACGAGGTAAGCTGCTTCCTCAACCGGGTCGCGAACTTCCGCAACGATCGGACTCAGTCCGCCTTTCGCGCCGGCACCCACCGGATCGTTCCCTTTCTGGGCCAGGCCTTTGGGATCGAGCTTGGCGAGAACCGCCTTGATCTCCGGGAGGGCGTCGGGTGCCACTGCGATTGCGCAACTCGTGATGATGCTCAACTTGTCCGGCGCCGCTTCAATCGCCGTGGCAACAATTTGACTCACCAGTTTTACATCAGCCTCGGTGGCAACGATGGCCGCCTTGACCACCTCGCAAGAGCAGGTCGGGTTGGCGGATGTTTGGCGCTCGACGATCGCGAGCACATTGTCGGGCCTGGCTGTGACCAGTTTGATCACGGTCTCCGATACGTTGTTGCAGTTGGACTCCTCTGCAAGGGCAACGGGAGCTGCCGCCACCGCGCACGCGAGGATCGCGTAGTTGAGAGTTCTTTTCATGGTTTTGCTTCTGTGTTTGAGCGAACGAATACCTGTCGATTGGAGCGGGTAAAGGGAATCGAACCCTTATAGCCAGCTTGGAAGGCTGGGGCTTTACCATTAAGCTATACCCGCAGTTCCGGTTGCAGTTGTAGCTCTCCCAGTCCAGCTCCGGCAAGGCTTTTTTCGCAAAATTTAAGATGTTTGGGATAAGGCTCCACCCTTGAAAAATTAAGGATTCTCGGTATTTTTCCTCTTTTAGTTGTGACGAGTTTGGGCTAATGCAAAATCACTTCGGATCGCGGGTGTAGTTCAATGGTAGAATGCGAGCTTCCCAAGCTTGAGGTGAGGGTTCGATTCCCTTCACCCGCACCAATATCCTGGCCCCTGTTTTTAGGCGATATTTGAGCTTTTTGCGCAACCGCCAAAAGATCCGGCCGCCGGCCGCCCCTCACGGTCAGGTCCACCGAGCTCCCCCCTTAATTCCGGCCGTTGCGTGAATACCCGATCGCGTCAAGTTTGCTTACCTAATTTTACTTTCAATATACCCTTCAGAATCTTCATTTCGGCGGGACGCTGAGCGCGGGCGATCCCACCCGCAGGTAGCGCCATTTTCGATCGCAGGCTTTCGTAATACCGATCCGTGGACATGCCCGTGGTTCTGCTTCACCCACCGCGGCGGTCATTCTGCAGTGTTCGGACCCAAGCACATCGGTGCCGTGCAGACGGCCATCGATGCCGAGAGCCTGCGTCAGTTTTCCGGGGCCGGAGCAGAGCTCGTGCTCCTTCTCGCGCTTTCTCCGCGACTTCATGCGAGCCAAACCAGCCACCGGCTCCAGCGCGCGGAAGAGCACGAATCCGCTGCGCGCTCCTCCCTTGACCAGCAGATTGAAGAGCCAGTGCACGCCGTAGTTCAAATACACGTAGGCTGTTCCCGCCTCGTGCTCGTCCACGAATCGCCGCGCGCCGGGGCGGGCATGGGTGTGGCACGCTTCATCGCCCTCGGCTTCGTAGGCTTCCGTCTCCACGATCACTCCTGCGCAACCCCTCCACTCGAAGCGACAGCCGATCAGTCCCCGCGCACAATTCGTCGGGTTGCCCCTGAAGAACTCCCGATCCAACAACTGGTCGTTGTGCGCCATCTCATGGATTGGTCCTACAGCCCGGTGGGATGATCGAGGAACTCCCACTCCAGCTCATACTTCCCGGCAAGCAACTCGCCGACGGCGCGCACTCCAAAGGTCTCGGTCAGGTAATGTCCACCGTAGAGTACGTTCAGGCCCACCTCCTCTGCGACGGTGTAACTCCAGTGGGGACCTTCCCCGGTGAGGAAACTGTCGATTCCACATCCCTTGATGGCCTCCACCTCTGCACCACAGCCCCCCGAGATCACGCCCACCATCCCGGCCTCTTCGTCCCCCCCCGGACAAACATGGGGCGCACTCCCAAGCACCTCTCCGGCCTTGGCCGCCAGATCGTCGAGCGATCCCTCAAAGCGCCCACGAAGTCCCAACAGAATTCCCTTCCACTCGAAAAACGGTTCGGGGTCCGCCAGTCCGAGTTCGGCGACCAGCCGCGCGTTGTTGCCGAGGGTTGGATGCACATCGAGCGGAATGTGCACGCTGTAGATGGCCAGACCGGCGTCCATCGCCAACTTGAGTTTCTCATAGGTTGCCCCCGTCACCGCCTTCGCGCCGGTCCAGAACATTCCATGGTGCACCACCAGCAGGTCGGCACCCGCCTCGACCGCCTTGCGCACCACCGGCAGGGAGGCGTCAACCGCCGCCGCCACCCGCCGCACCTCTCCCCCACCCTGCATCTGCAAGCCGTTCAGGGCTCCCGGGTAGTCGGGAATCTCGGCCAGGCGCAGCTCGGAGTCGAGGTGAGCTACAATTTCATCCAGCGATGCCATGCCTCCACCTTCCAACCTCCGAGCGGCCTCTAGCAATGATCGATCTCACAAAAATTGGCCAACTCCTCCGGCAGCGGTGACTCCCACGCCAGCGTCCCGCCCTCCCAGGGCACTTCCAGCTTGTTCGCGTGCAGGGCCTGACGCCTCACGAAGAGCACCTCCTCCAGTCCCGCGCTCCACCCATTCTCGATGAACTCCAGGTAGCACTCCTCAGCGGGCCCGTAAATCTTATCGCCCACGATGGGAGACCCGAGATGGGCCAAGTGCACGCGGATCTGGTGGGTCCGCCCGGTCTCCGTCCGCACCTGCACCACCGCAAACTTCCCGTGTGCATTCTCAAAGCGCGTCCTCACCTCCAACTCGGTCACGCAGGGCCGCCCGTCAGGATGGACCATCTGCTTGATCCAGATTCGGGATTCCTCCACCTCGCCCCGCCGCCTGATGGGAGCGTCCACCCGCTGGCTTTCCCACTCCGGCCAGCCGCTGACGATCGCGGCATACTCCTTCCTGATCTCGCGACGCTCCATCGCCTTTCCAAAATGACGCGCCGCCTGCGGGGTCCGCGAGAACAGCACCAACCCGCTGGTCTCCCGATCCAGCCGATTCAACAACGAGAGCGTTCCGGTCTCCTCGCCCCGCTCCGCCAACATGGCATTCACTTCCCCTAACAGGGTGGGCTCCTTTTTCTCACTGGTCGGATGCACGATGAGAGGCGCCGGCTTGTCCACCACCAGCCAGTCCGCCGACTCGTCCACGAGCCGGAAGTCGATGCGCACCGCTATATTCTGATCCATCGTGCCTGCCCGACCGTTACCTTGGGAGCCACGGGGAGCAAGTAGTTCTCCAGGCTTTCGCCCTTCGACGTTTGACCTCCGACTTCCCGACCCTCGGCTTCTCGACCTTCGGCTTTTCGACCTTCGGCCCCACTTTCGGCCCTCCACCCTTGCCCCTCGCCCCGCGATCTCTAGTCTCCCGCCATGCCGACCCAGAAGTCCCCGCCATCCAAACAGTTTGTGGCGAACATGAATTTGGAGAAGGAACATACCCTCGCCGGAGTTGCGACCCTCGAAGGCACCTCCCTCCACACCGGGCAGAAGGTCACTCTCCACCTCAAGCCCGCTCCCGCGGGGCACGGCTTCAAATTTCGCCGGATCGACTTGCCGGACCAGCCCTTCATCGATGCCGACGTCGATCGGGTCGAGAAGGTCGAGCGCGCCACCACTCTTGCTTCAGGTTCGGTCCGGGTCCACACCGTCGAGCATGTCCTCTCCGCCCTCACCGGGATGGGCATCGACAATGCCCTCATCGAGATGGATGCCAACGAACCTCCCATCGGGGATGGCTCCGCACGGCCGTTCGTGGAACTCATCAAGAAGGCCGGCATCGAAATACAGGACGCTCCCCGCAAGACCTGGGAGATTCGGGAGCCCATTCACTTCGACGGCAAGAACGGTTCCCACATCACCATCGTTCCTTACAACGGCTTCCGCGTCTCGGTCACCAACATCAGCCGGAACGGAAAGTTTACGCAGTACTTCTCAAGCGAAGTGACTCCCGAACTCTACGAGGAGGAGATCGCTCCCGCCCGCACCTTCACCTTCTATGAGGACATCAAGCCTCTCCTCGACGCGGGCCTGATCAAGGGGGGCTCCCTCGAGAACGCCGTGGTTGTGCGGGACGATGAAGTCCTCTCCAAGGAACCGATGCGATTCGACAACGAATTCGCCCGGCACAAGGCCCTCGACCTCATCGGCGATCTCCTGCTCTGCGGGAAACGGATCACCGGGCACGTCATCGCCGTCGCTCCCGGCCACGGCCCCAACACCCAGATGGCCGCCAAGCTCAAGAAGGACTACCTGCGCATGCGCTCCATGATGCCGCCCTTCAAGCTCCCGCAAAACGAAGCGGTCCTCGATATCAATGACATCTTCCGCATCCTCCCCCATCGGGCGCCCTTCCTCTTGATCGATCGGGTGATGGACTTCTCCAGCGAGCTCAAGTGCACCGCGGTCAAAAACGTCACTTACAACGAGCCCTACTTCCAGGGACACTTCCCCGATCATCCCATCATGCCGGGCGTGCTGCAGCTCGAGGCCATGGCGCAAGCCTCTTCCGTCCTCGTCCTGCGACTTCCCGATAACGAAGGCAAGATTGGCTACTTAATGTCGGCCGACCGCGTCAAGTTCCGGCGTCCGGTCTTTCCCGGCGACACTCTCTTCATCGAAGCCGAGATCGTGAAAATGAGGCGCAGCATCGGAGTGGCTGACTGCCGATGCCTCGTGAATGGCGAAGTGGTCTCCTCCGCCGAACTCAAATTCGCCATCGTCGACGCCTAGCGCGACTGAAGGCGGAACCACCGCTTGTCACCATGCTCCGCGGCATTTTCATTCTCCTCTCCGCGCAAATCCTCGGCGGCTGCCACTTCTTCAAGCCCGCCCCGGTCTCGGTTCCGGTCATCGCGAGCGGCCCAACGTCCGCCGCCTTGGTCACCCGGTCATTCCCCGTCAAAAAAACCACCGTTGAGCGCCTGGTGTTCAAGGTCGACTCCGCCAGCTCACCCGGTCACCTCAAGACCACCCTTGATCCCATTCACCTCGGCGCCCGGCACTCCGATTGCAAGTGCCCCTTGCGGGGCACGCTGAGGGGCAAACTCACCACCAAGCCCGACGGCTCGCGCACCCTCCTCCTCGACAAGATCCATCTTGTCACCACCACCGATGCGGTCTTGCACTTCGACTGGACCCCGCTCATCGGCAGCATCAGGGCCGTCATTCCGGCCGGAAGCCTGACCATCTCCGACCACTCCCGTCCCGGAGCGCTCTCCCTCGACCCCAACGGCCGATTCGCTCGATCGGGCTACAAGTTCAGAGTCGGCGGCACGGCCATCATTACGGGTCGAGGGCTCCTTCTGAAAAAGAAAATTGGACAGTCGGAAAAAGATCTCACCATCAAGCAAACCGACCCCATTCGACTGGCGGGCAGTCTCCTGCGCCGCGACGGAAGCTGGATCCTCCACCTGCCCGCCGCGGTCCTGCAGGACCGCTATGAACTCGATGATCAAGGATCGTACCTCGAGTTGAAATACACTGCCAAGCTCACCGCCATTGCGCGATGAACTCCCTCTTGTGACTTTCGACCTCCCGTCTTCGCTACGCCACGCCGTGGCAAGCCGAACTTCGCCCTCCCGTCATCGTCACCCAACTTCAACGAGATGCGCCCGGCAGCTCGGCAAAATTCGAGCTTCGACCTTGGACTTCCAGGTCTCCCGTGGATCATCCCTCTTTCTTCTCATCGACGGGAGGAAGATCTTCCTCCCCGATCGCGATCAGGTCGCATTTCAGGAACATCATCACCTTGCGCGTGCGATCCGATTCACCGTCCTCGCCCTTCGGAGACAACAATCCGACGAAGCGATACTGCCCGTCCCTCACGGTCAATCCCGTGCTGGTCCGAAGCGAGTAGAACAAGGGCATCCGAATATTGTCTTCGTTCCCCAGGGAGTCCTTCGCCGACTCCCACATTGCCTCCCCGGTGTGATACACAATCTCCGGCGAAAATCGGACGTCGATGATCCGGCTGTCCGCTCCGATGTTCGGCTCAATTTCCAGCGTCGTTCCGACCAGGCGGGTTTCGAATGCGGTTGGAGTTGCCGGGGTGGTCAGTTGGGCGAGGGCTGCCGCCTCCCCCGTGCCGTCGATTTGCACCTCATTCGGAATCTCAGGGGGTTCGTACTCGGTCGGATAGATGTGCTCTCGATTCGATTCGGTGGTCGCCTTCTGCCCCGGCCGGGCCAGGCAGATCGCGGTCTCAATCACTTCGGCCTTCCCTTCTTTCACCAAGTCCTGGACCTCCTTGCGCAGGGAGGTCGAGTCGCCTTTGGGATCCCGAAGGAAGAGCAGATCGGTCGCGGTCGCGTGGTCCATCGCGATCCATTCAACCTGCACCTGGATCAACTTGGGTAACGATTCATACAACTCTTCGCGAGTCGGCTTCCGATTGGGATTCGGAGAGCCCCCAAAGGGATCAACCTCCTGGCCCATCGCCGGTGGCATCACGAGGCCGGCTGCAGCCAAGGTGGGAATCAAGTACTGTAGTTTCATTGGTTTGGGATGTGTCTGGTGTGGAAATGGTAAGGATGAAGAGCATCAGACAATCAGACCGAATATCAAATTGTCAAAGACGAATGCCCCGTCTCGACACGCGGTATCCTAAGACCCGCCGCCACCCGACCATAGGCCATGAGCTCCTCAAGCCAGCACCTCGTGGATCACCTTCCCATGCACATCCGTCAGCCGTCGTTCGATCCCGTTGTGATAGAAACTCAGCCTCTCGTGATCGAGCCCGAGGATGTGCAGGATGGTTGCGTAGAAGTCGTAGACGGTGGTGACGTCCTCGACTGCCTTGTAGCTGAAGTCGTCGGTCGCTCCATAGCTGAAGGGCGCCTTCACCCCTGCCCCGGCCATCCACGTGGTGAAGCCGCTCGGGTTGTGGTCGCGCCCGCTCGCCCCCTTCTGAAAGGTCGGCATGCGCCCGAACTCCGAGCAGAACACAACCAGGGTGCTGGAAAGTAATCCGCGCGTCTTCAGGTCCTTCAGGAGCGCCGCGGTCGGTTGATCGAGTACCGGACCGTGAATCGAATACTGCTCCTTGAGCTTCTTGTGCCCATCCCAATTGCTCACCCCTTCGCCCCCGGTTTGATAGGCCCCGTTGAAGAGTTGCACAAAGCGCACCCCGCGCTCAATCAGCCGGCGCGCCAGGATGCAATTGCGGCCGTAGGAAGCGCGCAAATCCGCGATCTTGCTTCCGGATTCGTCGGCCCCGTACGCGCGAAGAACATGGGCGGGCTCCCTGGTGAGGTCGGTCACTTCCGGAATGCTCATCTGCATGCGTGCCGCCAGTTCATAGCTCGCGATCCGCGCCGCCAGTTGCGAGTCCCCGGGATAGCCTTCGAGGTGACGCTTGTTCTGTCGCTCGAGGAAGGCACGCGTAGCCGCATCAGTCGACTTGGTGATCCCCTTCGGGATCGCCAGGTTCCGCACCGGTTTGGCGGCGTTGAAGTCGGTGCCTTGGAACGCCGCGGGCAGAAAGCCGGGACCCCAACAGTTCACGCTCGATTGCGGCGTGCCGCGCACATCCGGAATGGCGACATAGGCCGGCAGATCTTCCGCCTCACTTCCCAAGGCATAGGTCGTCCACGCCCCGGCACTCGGAAACCCATCCAGGGTAAACCCGGTGCACATGAAATTCTCTCCCGGCCCGTGCGTGTTGGTCTTGCCGGTCATCGAGTGGATGAAGCACATCTCATCGGCGAGTTCGGCGAGATGCGGCACGAGCTCCGAAACCATCTTCCCACTCTGCCCGCGCGGCTTGAACTCCCACGGACTCCTGGTCAGGTTCCCCTGCGCCCCCTGGAAGGTGATCAGCTTGTCTCCGCCCGGCATCGGCTGCCCGTGCCGCTTGATGAGCTCCGGCTTGTAATCCCAAGTGTCGATCTGGCTGATCGCGCCCGAACAAAAGATCATGATGACCTGCTTGGCCTTCGCTTCAAAGTGCGGCCGCCGCGGGGCATGGGGATTGCCCGATTCAAAGTCCGGACGAATTGGCGTCTTCCCCGGCGCACTCTCGCGCTCCGCCCCCAGCAATCCCTCCCGACTCAACAAGGAGGCCAGCGCCACGCCCCCCAATCCGCTCACCGAGTGCGAGAGGAAATTTCGACGGTCGAGAAGGTGATGGAGCTCGATCATGTGGCACTAGAAAACAAAGAGAAACTCGTTGGTGTTCAACATCGCACGACAGAAGGCAACCAACCCGTGCTCAGCAGCAAATGATACCGCATCGGCGACTTCGGCGGCCGTCCCCGCCCGTCCATAAAGAATCTCATAGGCCATCCGGATACCCTTCTCCCCTTCCCCAACGCGGGCCGCAAGCTTTTCCGCCTGCTGCATCGTGAAGTGGCTGTTCAACAAGTTGAGCGCCTGCAGCGGAGTGGTCGATCGATTGCGTTTTGGAATGACCTGATTGCCATCGGGACAATCGAATACGCCAAAGACGGCATCCTGTTCCTGGCGAATCTTGTAGAGGTAAATCATGCGCCGCCATTCGGCCGGACCGGTCTCCTCCTTGGCGTGATAGTGCACCACGTTCTCACGGTCGACCTCGAAGAGGTGGAAGCCCGGTCCACCCATCCTGCGATCAAGGGTGCCCGCCGCGAGGAGAATGCTGTCCCGGATCGCTTCGGCCTCGAGACGGCGGGGCGGAAAGCGCCAGAGATAGCGACCATCGGCGTCCACGCGGGCAGCGTTCACATTCGGTCGACTCGATTGCTGGAAGGCCGCCGAGTTCAAGAGCATCCGCATCATCTCCTTCACCGACCAACCATTCGCCACGAACTCCCCCGCCAGCCAGTCGAGGAGTTCCGGATGGGTCGGCAGCGTTCCGTTCTTCCCAAAGTCACTCGGGGTATCCACCAGGCCCGTTCCGAAGACAAATTGCCACCAGCGATTCACCGCCACCCGCGCGGTGAGCGGGTTGTCGGGACTGGCGATCCACTTCGCAAGGGCGACGCGACGTTCACGTTCAGGAGCATCCATCGCGAGATTGAGGCTGCCGATCACACCCAGCGCATCGGGCGGCACCTCCTCCCGTTTCGCCATCGGATCGCCGCGATAAAGCCGGTGGGTTGCCCCCGGTTGAGAGAAGTTTGCCACCCACCCCTTCGCTCCCTGCTCAATGGTCGCAATGTGCGCACGGATGGTCTTGAGTTCCGAGAGGAGGGCGCGCGCCCGTGCAGCCTGCTTGCCCGGCAGCTTCGCCACAAACGCGTTTGGCTCGGCCTTGCCCCCGAACGGTTCACGATCACCGGAGTGGGCTGCGGGAATCCAGCGTTTACCGTCGCTCGAAAGCTCGATCTTGTAGTCGATCGCGACGCGATCCGCAAACCGACCCTCCCGATCCCGCGCCCATTCGATGCGATTGACCTCCCGGGCCTTCGCAAATTCGATCTGCACCCAGCCCTTCCCCTTCTCGTTCGAAATCCAGCTCCTCCCGTTCCCGAATTTCCCATCGTTGATGTGCTCCAGTTTGTGGATGGGATAGCCCGGGAGCGTCCCCGACGAACTCGCCACTCCGCCCAGCGCCACGTTCTCGCCCCTCGGTGAAAACACCTGGAGCTCATCGATGCAGGGCTCCGAGGAGCTGCTGCGGTTGATCGTGAAGCGCACAAACTTCGCGGTGGTGGTCGGGAAGGACTCCACATTTCCCCGGGCCTTCACCGGCGGCCGCTTTGCCGACGGCGCGCCCTTGGCCTGGGCCGCCAATCCGCGCAACTTGCCAAGTTCAGCCTCCGTGGCTGCGAGGGACACCCGGAGCTTGGCCACCTTCTCCTTCACGTTCTGATCAGCGCGCACCTTGATCACGCGCTCCCCGAAACCCACTCCCGCAAAGATGGCCTGCATCGAGTAGTAGTCCCTCTGCGTCACCGGATCGAACTTGTGATTGTGACAGCGCGCACAGCCAAGGGTGAGCCCGAGGAAGGCCGTCCCCGTCGTGTTGATCATGTCCGCCAGTTCGTCCTGCCGTTGCATCAAGGTCAGGCTTACATCCGGGCTCTTCACAACGTCGTAGGGACCCGCCACGAGAAATCCGGTGCCGATGTCCGCACCGAGCGCATCGCCCGCGATGTGCTCCTGCACGAACTGATCGTAGGGCTTATCCTCGTTGAATGATTCGATGATGTAGTCGCGAAAGTGCCAGGCGCTCGGGCGCTCGCGATTCGTTTCGAATCCGTTGCTCTCCGCAAAGCGAATGATGTCGAGCCAGTGACGCGCCATGCGCTCGCCGTAGTGCGGACTGGCGAGGACCCGTTCCACCAGCACGGCCCAGGCATGCGGCGACTTGTCCCGGACGAACAGTTCCACATCCTCCGGAGTGGGCGGAAGGCCCAACATCACGAGGTAGAGTCGGCGAATCAGCGTGCGGCGATCCCCGCGAGGGGAGGACCCCAATCCCTTGGCCTTGAGCGCCTCGCCCAGGAAGCCGTCCACCCTCCCGTATCGAAACTCCTTTGGCACCGGTTGAAACGACCAGTGATCCGTGGTCAGCGCCACCGCCTCGCCATCGCCCGGCATCTTCGCGCCCTGGTCGATCCACAAGCCGATGCGCTCCACCTCCTCCTTGGAAAGCGCGTCCTTTTCCTTCGGCGGCATGGCCTCGTCCGGATCAACGCGGCTCACCAGCTTGTAGAGAAAGCTCCCGGCGCGCTTCCCGGCCACAAAGGGCGGTTCACCGGATTCGCCGCCCTTGCGAATGTTCGCAGGCGAATCCAGGCGCAGCTTGCTCTTCTGCTTCTTCTCGCCGTGGCACTGGTAGCAGTTCGCTTCGAGAATGGGCCGGATGTGCTCGACGAAGTCCACCGGGGCAGCCGCCAGGACTGAGCTTGCGCCGCCCACAGATATCAGGGTCACGAGTGGCGGAATCCAAGCCTTCATCATGAGTGGCACTGGGCTACCATGAGCACTAAAATGCTACAACTCAAGGAGCTGATTCGGCAGGGCTCCGGGTTCAGGGCTCTCTCGGTCTGAGTCGGAGCCTCGCTAAAGAGGAAACCCCACATCCCATTCGGCATCCGGGAGAGGACCACGGTGCCCTGTTCCAGGTTGTAGATGGCGAGCGGGCCGTCCTCTGAAATCTCGGGCTCGATTTCCAGGGCGGACTTGTAAGTCTGAATGGCCTGCGCGAGGGCGTTCTTGTCTCCAAATCGTATGGAGAACTGCGCAACGAGAATCTGGACCTGGGCATCGGTTTTTGCCTTTGCGATTTCGGAATAACGAATGCGAATGAGGCCGTCGAATTCCCCGGCCTCATAGTAGCCGATGAGTTCTAGAAGGGCCTCGCGGGGTGTTTCCGGAGTGTCCGCCTCTTCACCGGAGCCCGTGTCTTTCGGGTTGCAGCCAAGGAGACAGATCGCTGCGATTGGGATGACAAGGATTCTGCCGATCATGGTCTCGCGTTGAGAAAAAAGAGGATTGCCTACCGCTTGTTCGCCTTGTTGAGACTCTCGGCAAGAGACTCGTTCGCCACCCGGAGATCTGCGTTCGTGTCCTTGAGAGTATCGAGTTCCACCTTCATTTTTATCAGTTGCAACTTCTGATCAGCGATCACGGCTTCCATTTTCCGGGTCTTGCCCCTCTCCTCCTTCGCCTTGATGAAGGACAGCAGGACTTCCCCCTTCAATCCGGCAACCGAAGCCCGGATATCCTGAACGATCGCGAGAAGCGCTGCCCGATCGGCCCGGTTCATTGTTCGCAACGCCATCTCATTCAGTTTCTTGCGGTTGCCCTCCAATCCATCCGCCCAGTAAGCCGTACCCTCCAGAGGTTTCGGTACCAACTTGGGGCCCTCGCGATTCTCCGGCGAGGAGCGGAAGGGCCAGGCCCAGACACAACAAGACCAGGATCTTCATTCCGCAACAGTCGACCAACGGCACCGGCATGTCACCACAATTCCGGCGCTTGGCCATCCCACTATCGAATCCGCAGCGCTCTCTCGGCGCGGTAGGATTCAGGGTAAAAGGTCCATCGCTTGGGAAGGACGCGGAAAGCGATCGGTGCGAGACGCCGCAACGTCGCCATGCGGAGACGGGTCCAGACAGTCGACTTCAGGTTGAGCCGATCGCGAATATGTGCCGGCACGGTTTCGATCGGAAGAAAGTCCACCACCTTGCCGAGGAGCCGGTCCCGGAGTGGATTCGGCGGACGGACCACCGCAGCGGCAACTTCAGCGCACAGCGGATGGCTTCCCAGCACTTCGTCCCGGAGCATAAGCTCGTAGTATTCCTTGAACTCTTCGTAATCGGCCGGGCCTTCCTCTTCGCTCAATCCGAAGTAGGTGCCGAACTGCCGAAAGTCGCGGTAGAATTTTTCGCGTCTCTGGTGGCTGAGCGGCCCCCAAACGAATTCGTAGCCCCTGATCGAAGCGTCGATCAAGGTGGCCAGGACCCACAGCATCAGATCGGGCTCGAATGCCGAGTAGTGACTCGGCCCTGTCATCCCGGGCGATGTTTCGCCCTGCACCCGGCCATGCACCGCGGAAAGACGCTCCCGCATTTGCTCCGCTTCCTGGTGGGTTCCAAAGGCGATGCGGTTGACGGTCGTGAGGGTCCGACGCAATCGCGCAAGTGCGTTGTCGCGGAAGTCACTGTGATCGGCCACCCCCTGGGCAATCCTCGGGTGCGCGACCTGCAACAACACCGCCGCAGGCCCAAACAGGATGCCCGTGGCATAGCGGTTGACCCGCCAGATTTCGGCATCCGGCGGGAACACGTATTCTTGGAGATCGGCTTGGGGCTCCCGCATCATCGTCTCGATCAAAGGCTCGCCATTCCTCCCGCACGGTAAAGACTTTCTCACCCTTGCGGAATTCGGGAATGTCGACGATCCGCTATCGCCTTGTGCTCGCAGCCTCCCCATCCCAAGAAAGGGCATGCTCAACTGGGCCAAAAATATTGAGTACCATGCCTCCGGGATCGAATCCCCGGCCACCCTGCGGGAACTGGCGGCCCTGGTCGAAGGCAGCCAGAACATCAAGGTCCTGGGATCACGACATTCCTTCAACCGGATTGCAGATACAGGGGCTCTGCACCTTTCGCTGGAGAAGTTGCCACCGTGCCTTGAAATCGAGCGCAACGGAGCGAGCGCGACGGTCACGGTCAGCGCAGGATTACCCTACGGCGCGTTTTGTGAAGATCTCCATCAGAATGGATTCGCCCTCCACAACCTCGCTTCTCTTCCACACATCTCGGTGGCGGGAGCCTGTGCAACCGCAACCCACGGATCCGGGCTGAGACATCGAAACCTGGCGGCGGCGGTGACCCGGCTGGAGATGATTACCGCCGATGGGAAGTCGGTGAGGATCTCGCGTGGTGACGACGAGTTCCCTCACGCGGTGGTCGGATTGGGGGCTCTCGGAATCGTTACTCGTATCACCCTCGAACTGGAACCAACCTATGAAGTGCGCCAATGGGTCTACCAGTCGCTCCCCATGGCGAATCTGGACGACTACTTCGACGACCTGATGCAGTGTGCCTACAGTGTCAGTCTCTTTACCGATTGGCGGAATGACGCCTTCACGCAGGTGTGGCTCAAGGAAAGGATCGACGACCGGGAGGTCGACGTGGATGCCCTTGCCAGGGGAAAATCGATCCTCGAGTTGCATGCCGCCACCCCTTCGCAGAAGCCCCTCCACCCGGTCAACGGCGACCCGGAATGCTGCACGCAACAACTGGGAGCACCGGGCGCCTGGCATGATCGCCTTCCGCACTTTCGCATGAGCTTCACTCCGAGCGCCGGCAACGAATTGCAGAGCGAATACCTTGTCGCATTTTCGGACGCCCCGAGGGCCCTCCGGGCCATTCACAAACTACACGAGCAAATCTCGCCCCTGCTCCTGGTCACCGAAGTACGCAGCGTCTCTGCGGACGACTTCACCATGAGTCCGTGCCATGGTCGGGAGAGCGTGGCAATTCACTTCACCTGGAGGCAGCATCTCCATCTCGACGAAGCATTTCTCTCGAGCGGGCTGACCCCGGAAATCGAGAACGTGCTGCGCCAGATCGAGGAGGCCTTGGAGCCCTTTGATGCTCGCCCTCATCTCGGGAAACTGTTCACCATGACACCCGACCGCTTGGCGAAGGCCTACCAGAACCTTCCGCTCTTCAGAAGACAAATGGAGCGCTACGATCCCGAGGGAAAATTCCGCAACGAGTTTCTCAACGACTACATCATCGGTCACTGAAGGGGACCTCTCGGGGCTCCATCCCGACGATGATCGGCACTTCTCCAGGGAGTTTTTGCGCGCCACGTAGCCTGCGACGGCGACTGCTGTGGAACGCATTGCGACTGAGGAGTGAATGCCGTTGTCAATGGGGAATCACGATACTATAGCCTCCGCCCGCAAGCGCAGCCAACCGCGCCCCCTCAAATTCCAAGATTACTCCTCCCATGTTCGAGTCCCTCCAGCCCGCTCCCCCCGATCCCATTCTCGGCCTCACTGAAGCATTCAAAGAGGATCCCAATCCCGCCAAGATCAACCTCGGCACTGGCATTTACACCGACGACAACGGGAAGACCCCGACTCTCGAGTGCATCAGCCGCGCGGAGAAAATTCTCGCCGAGAAGTCCACCTCCGGAGGGGGCTACCTCCCCATGACCGGCCTCGCCGAGTACGATCGCAGCGTGGTTGAATTGCTCTTCGGAGCGGATCACGAGCTGGGCGCGTCCGGTCGCGCTCTCGCGGCACAAACTCCGGGCGGAACCGGCGGTCTTCGCGTGGCAGCCGATTTCATCGCGCGCATGAACCCCGGCGCGAAACTCTGGATGAGCGATCCGACCTGGGCGAACCACAACGGCATCTTCACTGCTGCGGGTCTCGAGTTGGGCACCTACCCTTACTACGACCAGGAATCGCGCACCCTCGCCTTCGACGAGATGGTGGCGGCCCTCAAGAACGTTCCCGCCGGTGATGTCGTCCTCTTTCACGCCTGCTGCCACAATCCTTCCGGCATGGACCCAACCCCTGCGCAGTGGGAAGAACTCGCCGAACTCGCCGCCGCCCAGGGATTTCTTCCCCTCCTCGACTTCGCCTACCAGGGCTTTGGCGATGGGCTTGAGGAAGACGCCTTCGGTCTGCGCGCCTTCGCCGCAAAAGGTATTGAACTCCTCGTCGCTTCCAGTTTCTCCAAGAACTTCGGCCTCTACAATCAGCGGGTCGGAGCCATGACGGTGGTGGCAACTGCCGCGGAGGCCGCTCAGAATGCGATGAGTCACGTCAAACTCTGCATCCGAACGAACTACTCGAATCCCCCTGCTCATGGTGCCCGCCTCGTCGCCACCGTGCTCGCCGATTCCGAGCTTCGCACGATCTGGGAACAAGATGTCACCATCATGCGCGATCGCATCAATTCCATGCGCCGGCTCTTCGTGGAAACCATGGCCGCCAAGACCGACAAGGCCGACTTCTCCTTTGTGGCGACCCAACGTGGCATGTTCAGTTTCTCGGGGCTCTCCAAGGAACAGGTGCTTGAGATCCGCGAGAAACACTCGGTCTACATCGTGGGATCCGGGCGCATCAGCATCGCGGGCATCACGAGTTCCAATATCGATCCCCTCTGTAGCGCCCTTGCCTCGGTCTTGTAGGCGGGGCCGATCCCGGCCGGGCCCTCAGGCTCCCTCCATTGCCTTCTCGACCCGCTTCTCGCTCACTCGCCTTTCTCGCGGTTGACCGGGGGCGAACTGAGCCAATCGTAGTTCTGACAGCATCCACCCGATTTCCCAGAAGCGCACCGCCTCGGGATGCTCGGTCCAGCGCGCGATCCATTTCTCCCAGAGCGGTTGGAGACGCGCGCGCTTTTCTTCATCACGGACAATCGGCTGGCTTTCGAGGCGTTGCAGACGCTCTTCAATACCAAAGAAGAACCGCTGGTAGCGCTTCATCCGCGCGAAGCCGGCTTTCCACGAGAAGCCCGCCCGCCACAACCACGCCAACTCTTCATCGAGGTCGTGCACCACTTCCCAGAGATGATGGTCTGCTCGATGCCGCTCCATCCAGTCGGAGATCCGGCGATAGCTCTCGACCGCTTCCTCCAGCGCCTCCGCCAGCTGCCGAGCACAATGAAACAACCTCTCCTTCCCCACCCTCGAGGCCTCCCGGAACTCCTCCTCTGTCCTTGGCATCGCGCCCAGCGCGCCCTCTGCGGCACACCGCATCAAGTCCTCCAACAACTCTCCGCTCGGGCTCAGCATCGACGCGTAGAGCCTCGCTGTCGGTCCCATCGGGAACTGCTTTCGCACAAAGGCCACCTGCTCGACTTGATCTAACAGAAACAATCTCACGCACCCGGCGCGGTGACTCTCCGCCGCTTCCGCCTCTTCCAGGAAGGCCCGCATCCCCACCGTCTCCCCTTCATCGACCAGTGCCGGATAAATGGAGTCCACAAGAACAGGCACCTCTCCGAAGCTCCAAATCTCGCCACCCGTCATTTCCCACTCCACGTTGGCAGCCTCTTCCTTGCGCTGCCGCAGGATTCCCGCCAGGCGGTCCACAATCGACTGGACGTTCTCGCCCAGGGCCATCTCCTCGCCACCGTCGCCATAGACGCGAATCTTGGGGCGGAGTTGGGCTGGCAAGCGGTCCACCTCGAAGCTACCCGCTTCGATGACATGCCCGGAGCGGTCCGAGAGAAACTCCGCCAGGGCGGTCGCGAGATCGCGATCAGGCTCCCAATCCCGCCAGTGCGCGAGAAAATCCCCCACCGCCTTGGCAATGGGAAAACACGCCTGGCGCTGCCACTTCGGCAACGATCGCATGAGCAATTCAACGCGCTCATCCAGGATCCCAGGCACTCCCCAGCTCACAAGATGACCCGGGAAGAGCGCGAGCTCGTCGATGGTGATCTCGAAGCACAATCCGTCATCCGGGGCCTCCGGATCGCTCCGGTAGGCGATGCGATAGGTCGCCTCCCCGTGGTGAATCTCATCGGGAAAGAGCGCCAACTCATCGGCGATTTCCTCCCAAACCACGTCGCTGAGCCGGATCATCAAGCGCTCCTCGTTCCGGTCCACCAGCCGCCACTTGTGGAAGGCCTTCGCGGTCGAGATCCCGGCGGGGATGCGCTCGAAGAAGAAATCATAGGCCCCTTCGTCCGACCACAGACCTCCCACCCGGCGCAGTTTCTGCTCCGCGCGCTCCACTTCCGCGCGCACGAACTGGAGCTGATCCTTGTACTCACACTTGGCGTGGATGCCCTCGCCCAGCACCGCTTCGCGGACAAAAACCTCATGCGCGGCCTTGGGATCGACCCGACCGAAGTGCACGCGGCGCTCCGGAATCAAGGTGAGCCCACCACACACCACGGTCTCGATTCCATAGACCGCTCCCTGTTGCTCTTCCCAATAAGGTGAGTGAAAGCGGCTCCGGCACAACTGGGGTGCCACCTCCTCAACCCAGGCGGGATCGATGGCGGCAACCTTGCGCGCCCACAGCCGCGTGGTCTCGACCAGATCGAATCCGAAGATCCAGGGCGGCCGTTTTTTCCCGAAGAGCCCCGAACCCGGAAAAACCGCGAAGTTCCGGTTTCCCGTGCCCCGGTAGAAGCGTTTCTCCTTTTCCCACGTCCCGATCTGCTGCGGCATGCCGGCCAGGATGGCCTTGTGAATCTCGTCGGAGGATCCCCACTCGCGCTTGTCGTCGGGCAGAGGTCGCGGCCTCCGTCCATACTGTTCGCGCATGAGGCGACTGAGCTCCTTCGCAACCTGGTCCCACTCCATCACGCGCCGCACGTTCAGGAATTTCTTGTCGCAGTATCGTCGCAGCTTGTTGCGATGCCAACTCCGACCATCCTTGCGAAACTCGCGCAGGGAATGCCAGATGTTGAGCAGGCTCAGGAAATCCGAATCGGGTTCGTCAAAGGTGGCATGCGCTTCGTCGGCGGCACGTTCGCGCTCCGCGGGACGCTCGCGCACATCCATCACGCTCAAACCGGCCACGATGACAACCAGCTCGCCGAGCACCTTGCGCTCGCGCCCCTCCAGGAGCATTTTTCCCAAGCGGGGATCGAGCGGCAGTCGTGCGAGGCTGCGGCCCACCTCGGTGAGCTCTCCCTGTCGGGAATCGAGGGCCCCCACTTCCTCCAGCGTTCGGAATCCTTCCGTGACCGCGCGCGGCGAGGGCGGGTCGAGAAAGGGAAATTCGCGCACGTCCCCAAGCCGCAGGGCCTTCATTCGCAGGATCACGCCCCCCAACGAAGATCGCTGAATTTCGGGGTCGGTGAACTCCGGGGCAGCCTCCAACTCGAACTCGTCGTAGAGCCGCACGCAAACCCCGTCCCGCAACCGGCCACAACGACCACGCCGCTGCCGCGCACTGGCTTGCGAGATCTGCTCGATCTGCAGACGCTGCACCTGCCGACCCGGATTGAAACGGCTGATGCGCGCCAATCCGGTGTCCACCACGTAAACGATTCCGGGAATGGTGAGCGAGGTCTCCGCCACGTTGGTCGCCAGGACGATGCGCCGTCTCTCACTCGACTGGAATACCCGTTGCTGCTGCGCCAGGCTCAGGCGGGCGAAGACCGGAAGCACTTCGGTATTGGGGAATCCCCTTCCCTCCAACAGCTTGGCGCAGTCGCGAATCTCCCGCTCCCCGGGAAGGAAGACCAGGAGGTCACCGCCATCATCAAAATCCGTGATCCACTCCACCGCCCGTGCCACATGATACCTCAGTTCTTCATCCTCGCTGCCTGGCAGATAGTGATCCTCCACCGGATAGGTCCGCCCTTCAACCTGCACCACCGGCGCATTGCGGTAGAACTCCGAGAACCGTCCCGCGTCCAGGGTTGCCGAGGAGATCACCACCCGCAGATCCTTCCGCTTCTCCAGCAACTGGTGCAGGTAGCCGAGCAGGAAATCGATGTTGAGGCTCCGCTCGTGAGCTTCATCAATGATGAGCACGTCGTACTGCCGGAGGGTGCGATCACGCTGCGTCTCCGCGAGCAGGATCCCGTCGGTCATGAACTTGATCGCGGTCTGGTCGGTGATCTTTTCGGCGAAACGCACCTGGTAACCGACCAGTCCCCCTTCCGTCGTGCCCATCTCCTCCGCGACCCGGCGCGCCACGCTGGTGGCCGCCAACCTCCGCGGCTGGGTGCAGCCGACCCGCCCCGGTGTTGAGCCGGCCGAAGCCTCCTCCCGCACCAACTCGAGGGCCATCTTGGGCAGTTGGGTGGTCTTGCCACTCCCGGTCTCGCCCACCACCACGATGACGCGACTCGATCGCATCGCGTCGAGGATCTCCTCCCTCCGCCGGCTCACCGGCAAGTCCGGATAGTCCCAATCAGGCACACGCTTGGGTCGAGGTTCGGCCGGCTTTGGTCAACGCTATTCTAGGGCATGTTTGAAAACGGGGTTGTGTCGCCCGGCGAGACCATTTCTCTGCAGGCGAGGCGCAGCGAATGAGTGGGTCGAGACCTTCGAGGGAGCTGGAACGAAGTCTGCAGCGAAAGGGACCACCGCCCTCTGGGGCACCAACCAACCGCGGACCGGCGAGAGCCGCGTTTTTCAGCCAAATCAAAGGTGCCGCGGCGCGACTGAATTTACAAGCATGCCCTAGTTTCCCGGCGCGCTGACGCTGAGTTGCACAAAGCCCCTCGCGTTCTTCGGAAGACTGATCGTGACGGTGCCGGTCGTGCCGGCC
>JAYGGC010000140.1:0-24216 GCA_046581525.1 Roseibacillus sp.
TTCGCCCGGACGAACCTCCTCGATACGGTTTCGAATCAGAAGTACGAGGAGATGCCCTCCTGGTTTAAGAATTGGGAGGAGACCGGCTTGCTCAAGTGGGAGGACAAGAACGGGGATGGACTAATCCAGTACACCGGGAAAACGGAAGAGGGCCAGCCAGGCAAGGCCGCCGATCTTGCCGTGAACGAACTCACCGTGAACCGCGACATCATCGTTCTCGCGAATCCGGAAATCGCAAACTTGCCGCCCTGGGTGATCGGACTGGTGGCGGCCGGAGGATTGGCGGCGGCCTTGTCCACCGCGGCAGGGTTATTGCTCGTGATCTCGACCTCGGTGGCTCACGACCTCGTGAAGAAGACCTTCCGACCCGACCTCACCGATAAACAGGAACTTCGCCTGGCGCGCTATGCGGCGGGTGGGGCCGTTCTGGTAGCCGGATACTTCGGAATCCATCCGCCGGACTACGTGGCGGCGGTGGTGGCCTTCGCCTTCGGACTGGCGGCCTCCTCGTTCTTCCCCGCCATCATCCTCGGCATCTTCTGGAAACGGGCCAACGTCTACGGAGTGGTAACCGGAATGGTGGTAGGGCTCCTCTTTACGACCTCTTACATCATCTACTTCAAGTTCATCGACAAGGCTGCCAACGTTGCCGAGAACTGGCTCTTCGGGATCTCCCCGGAAGGAATCGGCACGATCGGAATGCTCATCAACTTCACCATTGCGATCGGACTGTCACTCAAGACCAAAGCGCCGCCAAAGGAGGTGCAGGACCTCGTGGATCGCGTGCGCTTCCCGCGCAAGGCATTCGGGGACGAGGACGGCTAGCGCCTGCGATGGTCATCACCGGGTGATGCAGGGGGCTTCCGCAGGAGATCCTTCCCTCGGAGAATACGATGCCACAACGGTGGCAGGATGCAGTCGCGCCGCGGGTTGCGAACTCAGGCAGGCACTCCGCCCTCGACCGGAGTGCGGATGTGCTCGATCGCCTCGTCGATCAGTTCGCGCGTCACTTCCTCGGAGACGAAGGCCTCGCCGGGGCGCTTGAGGAGGACGAAGCGCATGGCGCCTGCAATGAACTTCTTGTCGCGGGCAAGGGCGGCGTGGATGGCGTCGAGGGTGATGTCGAGTTCGAGCACGAGGGGAAGATTCCAGTGCGCCAGGAGGGCGAGCAGGCGCTCGGAGTCCGCGGGTTTCAAGTCGGCGAGCTTTTCAGAAAGGTGAAGGGCGGCCCGTAATCCGAGCGAGATCGCTTCCCCGTGCAGGAGGGTGCCGTACTCGGCCGAGGCCTCGATGGCGTGACCGATGGTGTGTCCGAAGTTAAGCAGGGCGCGGGTTCCGGTAGTCTCCCTTTCATCCTCTACCACGATGCGGCCCTTGATTTCCGCATTGCGGGCGATGAGATCTGCGTCGACGTTCTTGTCATCGGGATCCATCGACTCGAGGAGTCCAAGCATGGCGGCATCCCGAATGGCTGCGTGCTTGATGACCTCTGCGAATCCGGCGTGAAAAATGCGGTCGGGGAGGGTGCGGAGGGTGTCCGGATCGACGAGAACGAGGCGGGGTTGATGGAACGATCCGATGAGGTTCTTGCCCTCCGGTTCGTTGACCCCGGTCTTTCCGCCGATGGAGCTGTCGACTTGTGCGACAATGGTGGTGGGAATGTGGACGTAGGGGATGCCGCGGTAAAAGATGGAGGCCACGAAGCCCGCAAGGTCACCGACCACTCCGCCGCCCAAGGCCACCACGAAGGATCCCCGGTCGTGATGATGCTCGATCAGGGACCGGGCAAGAAGCTGGACCTGGTCCATGCACTTGGAGGTCTCACCGGGCGGGATGAGGTGCACACTGACTTCGTAGCCCGCGAGTTCCAGGGAGTTCTTGACGCACTCTGAGTAGTGCAGGGAGACATTGGCATCCGTGATGAGGGCGGCGTGACCATGAAGACCGGCTGCCTTGATGAATTCTCCGACGCGATTGAGGATGCCGCGTTCGACCAGGATGTCGTAGGAACGGGAGCTGAGATTGACGGAGACGGTTGGCATGGTGGAAGTCTGAGTTGTCAGGGTTACGGGCTCAACGGGAAATCTTATCGAAACTACTTACCCTCGGCGAAGATCATGCCATGCAGAAAGATCGGGGTGAAGGAGGAGATCGAGGGACTTGGGGGCGAGGTTCAGTTCAGCGATGAGGTGTTGGAGGAGGAGGGCGGAGGCGCTGGCGTCGTAAAGGGCATCGTGCCACTGGCGCCCCGAGTGCGCCCCGTCGACGGCTTTGGTGAGATCGAAGCGATCGCAGAGCGCACCGAGGGCAAAGGAGTCCAGCTCCGGCCAGGCCGCCCGGTAGAGGTGGAGGGTGTCGACCCAGGGCCCGAAGGGATGTCCCGGAAAGGTGCGCAGGAATCGTTTCTCGGTCCCGTGGCCATGGGCAACAATCACGCGCCCGGAAAGGAGGCGCTTGATCTCGGGCCAGAGGGAGAGGAGGGAGGGTGCGCCGGCGAGGTCGGCGGTGGTGATGCCGTGCACCTTCCGGGCGGCCCAGGTGATCTTTTGGTCGGTGGAGAGAAAGCTACAGAACGACTCGCCCAGTCCTTCTCGGTGTGTCCAGAGGGAGATCGCGATCTGGACCGGCACGTCGGTTTGGCCCCGACTCGCCCCCGCCGACTCGAAGTCGATGGCCGCGAATTTGCTCTCGGAGATGGTGGGCACGAGTTGGTGACTGGTTGGGCTCTGGCGGGTCAGTTGGGGCGCCCGCGCCACAATCGCCCCTGGGGGGCCGAGTGTAGGGCAAGGGCTCAACTTGCCAATGCTGTGCACACTGAGGTGTCTTTTGTAATGGTGCGCGGGCTGCTCATTGTTAGGATCTCTCCAAGAGAACCATGATTGCAGGAACCTTTAGTGGAATTGGCATTATTTTGTTGGTGATCGGCATATTCGCAGTCCTGATCATCCTTTGGTTGATCGGCGGCTACAACGGCTTGGTCAAATTGCGCAACCGATACCGGAACGGCTTTGCGCAGATCGACGTGCAACTCAAGAGACGGCACGACCTGATTCCGAACCTGGTCGAAACGGCCAAGGGATTCATGAAGCATGAGCGTGAGACGCTCGAGGCTGTGATTCAGGCGCGCAATACGGCGTCCAGTGCGCGGCAGGGAATGAACCCTGATGACGCCGGGCAGATGAAGAACCTCATGGCCGCGGAAGCTGGACTGGGCTCCATGCTCGGCAAGTTCTTTGCCCTTTCGGAGGCTTATCCCGACCTGAAGTCGAACCAGAACATGATGCAACTCAGCGAAGAGCTGACGAGCACCGAGAACAAGGTAAGCTTTGCCCGTCAGGCCTACAACGACGCCGTCACGAGCTACAACACCAAGACGGAAACAGTCCCCACCAACTTCATCGCGAACATGTTCAACTTCAAGCAGGCCGTCTTGTTCGAAGTGACTTCCGAGGAAGAACGGGAGCGCGTGGATGTCAGTTTCGGCTAAGGTCGAAGGGGACGGGGGGGAAGCAGGCGGCAGACGGTTCTCCACCGACCACTGAAGCAGATGGACTTCTTCGAGGCACAGGATCAGGCGCGGCGGCGGACCAAGTGGCTGATGCTCTACTTTCTCCTCGCCCTGGCTGGAATCGTGCTGGCGGTTTATGCTCTGGCGGTCCTCATTTACACCACTGCAGTCGCCCGGCCGGGTCCGGTCCACTTCTGGAATTGGGAATTGTTTCTTCCGGTAGCGGGGGGGACCTCCCTCCTGATCATTGGGGGGAGCCTCTTTAAATCGATGCAACTGGGCAAGGGGGGGGCGACGGTGGCAGAGGACCTGGGCGGTCGCCTGCTCGACCCCGGGACCACCGATCACCACGAGCGCGTGCTCTTGAACGTGGTGCAGGAGATGGCCATCGCCTCCGGGACCCCGGTGCCGCAGGTCTACGTGATGGACCAAGAGCTCGGGATCAATGCCTTTGCGGCCGGAACCGAACCATCCAATGCGGTGATCGGGGTGACTCGGGGATGCATCGACCGGCTTTCGCGGGCGGAGCTGCAGGGGGTGATCGCGCATGAATTCAGTCACATTCTGAATGGCGACATGCGGCTCAACATGCGGTTGATCGGAGTGATCTTCGGGATCCTGATCCTCATGATTATCGGGCGCACCATTCTCTACTCGATGCGGCACATGCGCTTCCGCAGCAGCAATTCGAGAAACGGGGGCGGGGCCATCGTGGTCATCCTGGCCCTTGGGGTCGGGTTCTTGATCATCGGAGGAATTGGGGTAGTCTTTGCGCGCCTGATCCAAGCGGCGGTGTCGCGACAGCGTGAGTTCCTTGCGGACGCCTCGGCGGTGCAGTTCACGAGGGAGCCGGACGGGCTGGCAGGGGCCTTGAAGAAGATTGGGGGCGCGACGGAAGGCTCGCGGGTGCGGAGCCCAAAGGCGTTGGAAGCGAGTCACATGTTCTTTGCGGAAGGCGGACTCTTCACCTGGGGGCTGGCGACCCACCCGCCGCTCAGAGTGCGCATCAAGGCCATCCAGCCGCACTGGGAAGGTGACTACGAGAAGTCGACCTTGTCCGAAGTCACGATCTCAAGCGGTGAGGCGCGCACGAGCGCAGCGGTCTCCAGCTTGGGCGGCGAGCTCACCGCGGTGGCTGCGATGTCCCAACTCGGCAACAGTGACCGCTGGCACATGGATGTCGGTCAACGAATTCGCGACGGGATTCCCCAGCGATGGGTGGAGGCCTCGCAGAATCGGGATGAGGCGCAGGCCCTCATCTTCGCCATGCTGCTTTCGGAAGACAGGGAGCTGCGCGCCCGCGAGGTGGAGGGATTGGGCACGGGCGTGGGACGAGGCGCGGCCGAAGTGGCGGTGAAGTGGCACGAGGGGTTGGCGGCCCTGCACTCAGCCGACAGGATTGCCTTGATCGATCTCTGCATTCCCACCCTGCGGCGGATGAGCAAGCCGGAGTACGAGCGCTTCGTCAAGATCACGGGCTGGCTCATCGGAAGCGACCAGAAGGTGCAACTCTTCGAGTTCATGCTCCAGCACACCATCGCGCGACACCTCGTCAGTCATTTCGAGAATCGCGGATTTCCGCCCATCCGCCATGGGCGCATGAGCGATCTCTCCACCGAGGCGAATGTGCTCGTTTCTGCCATGGCGCGCACGGGGCGGGAGGGTGCTCCGGTGGTCGAATCGTTCAAGGCCGCGGCGGAAGAATGGGGTGCCTCCGAGCGCTGGACCCCGACCCTGCTCGAACCGGCAGACTGCGGACCCAAACAGCTCGGGGCCGCGCTCCAGGAATTCGAGGCCGCTACCCCCGTGGTAAAAAAGCAGATTCTGCGCGTTTGTGGGCTGGCGGCCGCCCAGGACGGAATTCTCACCAACCAGGAGGCCGAACTGCTGCGGACGGTGGCAGATGCAATCGGGGCGAGCTTGCCTCCCTTCGTTTGGAATCTGGAGAATACCGCCGAGGCAGGGACCTAGTGCGCCACCTCGCAAGTTAGTGTGCATTCGGAAGAAGAGACCGTGGGGAATTGTCGCCAACTCTACTCGTTGCGCCTTGAACTCAGCAAAAATTCCTCCGCCGAATGCACTCCGGCTTCCGGGCCGAGGCACTGAAACCGTCCGATTCCGCTGTGATGGCGCTTGATTTGTGGGGGTCTTGCGGGGATGGTCCGCGCCTCCCATGGCACGCCGCCCGATTTGGCTTTGGCCGAACCTACTGAGCCTCGACGCCCCCCTCGTGGCCGTCGCATGGTTCTGGGTGTTCAAGCAGGTCTGGCTGGTCAAATACCACCAGCCCACCCTGCCGTGGTTTCTCGCCTTGGTGGTCTGGTGCATTTACGTGGCCGATCGCCTGATTGACGAGCGCATGGCCCAGATGGGAGCTCAGCGGGATACCTCGCGCCACCAGTTCCACCGGCAATGGCGAAAGCCGCTCACGGTGGGGCTGCTGATCGGGACGCTGGGCTCGATTGGACTCCTCCTCGTCCAGGCCCGGGGGCTCATCACGCATGGAATTTTCGTCATGGTGCCGGTCGTGGCTTATTTTGCGGTGAGTTTCTACGACTCGGGCCGCGGAATCTCCTATTTCAAGAACGTGCTGGCGGGAATCTCCTTTGGCTTTGGCACGGCGGTAGGGGTCCACCTCTACAGCCAGGAGAGCCACATCCTCAATTTGATGGGGGCGCCCGAGGTGATCGCCTTTGCAGTGCTCTGTACCTTGAACATGACCGCGATCGACCACTGGGAGGAGTCGCGCAAGACGCAGGATCCGGAGCAGAAGGAGATCTACGAGTCGATTCTCACCGTCCTTCTCATCATGCTGGCAGCGTTCTCCTTGCTTATGGCGGTGCAGGCTGAGAAGCACACCCTGAATGTCCAAAAGGCCTTCTTCATCGCCATCATGGTGTCGGCGGCCGCGCTGCAGGTAATCAACCGGATGCGGAGCAGATTTTCGCTCGATGCCCTGCGGGTTCTCGCCGACGTGGCGATGCTCCTTCCGCTGCCGCTGTTTTACGCGATGGTGAAGGCGGCGGACCCTTATTGACGGGGAGGATTCGGCGGGCGGAGTTTTCGGTCTTGCGGGGCAGGTGGGGCGGACGGTAACGTCACGGCTCGTGGACGACAAAACCAACCTCTGCCATGCCGCGATTCTCCTCATTGGCGCTCCGGGCGCCGGCAAGGGAACGCAAGGGAAGGTCCTGGGGACCGTGCCTCGCTTTTTCCACTGCGCTTGTGGGGATGTCTTTCGCTCCCTCGATACCCGCACCGAGCTGGGTCAGCGCTTCGTTCACTACTCCAGCCGGGGTGAGTTGGTGCCCGACGAACTCACCATCGATCTCTGGAAGGTGCAGCTCGACAACTGGATCGATACCTACCTCTACAAGCCGGACATCGATATCCTGCTTCTCGATGGCATTCCACGCAATGTCCGGCAGGCTGAGATTCTCGAAGGCTACCTCGACGTGCACCGGGTCTTCCATCTTACCTGTCCCAACCGGGCGGAGCTCGCGCGCCGGATGCGCAAGCGGGCGCTCAAGGACAATCGCTACGACGATGCCAGCGACGATGTCATCGCTCAACGGATCAAGACCTACGATGAAGAGACGCGCCCACTCATCGCGCACTACGGCGAGAAGGTCTCCGAGATCGATGGCACGCAGCAGCCGGTGGCGGTGTTGCACGATATCATCGGCCAGATGATGCAGTTGGAGGTCTACCAGAAGATGGCACAGATCACCGTGTGACGGAATTTCAGATTTCAATTCTCAGATTGCAGAGCCGGAATTTGAATTCGGGGATCTGAAATCTGCGATCCTCTCAAATGCGAATCTTGTTCATGGGGACGGGGGAGATTGCGCTGCCTTCCTTCCGGATGGTTGCGGAGGGCGGGGAATTGGTGGGGCTGGTGACGCAGCCGGATCGGCCGGTGGGGAGAAGTTCGAAGCCGCGGCCGCCGCGCATCAAGGAGCTTGCGCTGGAGGCGGAGGTCCCGGTGGTGCAGCCGGAGAGAGTGCGCAGGAAGAGTGCCGTGGCTGAGATCGCGGCATTGGAACCAGATCTTATTGTGGTGATGGCCTACGGGCAGATTCTGTCCAAGGCGTTGTTGGAGATGCCGGGGTTGGGCTGCATCAACGTGCACGCCTCGCTCCTCCCGCGGCATCGCGGGGCTTCCTGCATCCAGGCTGCAATCGGGGAGGGAGATGTTGATAGCGGCGTGACCATCATGCATCTCGCCGAGGGGTTGGACACCGGCGACATCATTCTCGCGCAGGCGACCACCCTCACTCCCGAAGAAACCGGGGGAAGCCTCCACGATCGCCTGGCCGAGAGTTCACCGGAACCCCTGAAGGAGGCGATCGAGCTGATTGCCTCGGGCCACGCGCGGCGGGTTCCGCAGGACGAGGGCCTCGCCACCTATGCCCCGAAACTGGAGCGCAAGGATGGTGAGATCGATTGGTCCATGCCGGCCCGACAACTTGAACGACGGATTCGCGCCTACCATCCCTGGCCCGGAACCTTCACCACGATGCGCGACGAGCGAGGGCGCGCGAAGCGACTCAAAGTGTTTCCGCGGACCGTGGTGGCTGGGGGGGCAGGCTCACCCGGTGAAGTGCTTGCGGTGGAATCTGACGCAATTGTCATAGGGTGCGGGGAGGGGGCCTTGCAATTGCGGGAGGTGCAGGCGGAGGGATCACGGCGCCTCGCGGTCTCCGAATTCCTCAAAGGGCAAAAAATCCCGGTGGGCAATCGCTTCTTTTCGCTGGAGCAGGGCGACGAATAGGCGCACAGTAAAGCCATGCTCCGCAGGGTGTTCGTTCTCCTCCTGCTGCTTCCTGCGATGGCCTCCGCGGTCACCTTGGAAGTGGTGAAGCTCTACCAGCCTCTCTCGCTCCACAACACTGACGGGGTGGGTGAGGAACAGGAAGGGGAAGAGCCGATCCAGGCGGCGGTCCTGTCGCGGCCCTTCGCCATTTCGGGGGCCATTCCCGAGGATCTGGTCAAGGCGGTTGCCACCCCGCACAAGATTTCCTCAAACACCCCGGCCTACGACGTCAAGGACGCCAATCTCCTGAACCTCTGCAAAGTGGCGCTCACGGCTGAAATGAAGAACCAGAAGCTCCTCGTGCGACTGGATGTGAGCAAGTTGGAACTTCCCGAGGACCTCGACCTCACCGGGCGCCAGATTGTGCGACTCTCCATCAACGCGATTCGACGAACCTTGAAGGACTACTTCAAGGAGATCGAGGAAGAGGAGGCCTTTGAAGTCTCGATCGGAGTGATCGGGACCAACGAAGGCAACGCCGCGCTCGAGGACATGGCGGTGCGTTTCAAAGTGGGCGAGTGAACAGGTGGCGCTCCGCTGACGTTGTTCCACCACCCGAGTTGACGCTATTCACAATGGGCTTTTGTTCTGGCCCGGCCTTTTGACTTTGCAGGTCGCAAGGGGACTGCTTCAATCCTGCAACCTTGTTAGTGGGTATGGGTGAGAAGGTACGCTCTTTTAAAAGGGCCATTTTGAAGTTGAGCGGGGAAGCATTGCGCGAACCGGGGAGCACCGACAATATTTCTCCGGAGATCGTCGGGCGGATTGCGACCGAGATTACCGCTGCGATGAAAACCGGCATCGAATTGGGCATCGTGGTGGGAGGAGGAAACTTCTGGCGCGGGGCGGCCGCCAGCGCCCGCGGGATGGATCGCGCGACCGCCGACTATGTGGGAATGATGGCGACTGTGATGAACGCCCTCGCGCTGCAGGCCGCCCTCGAAGAGCAAGGGCTGATGTGCATCGTGCAATCGGCGATCGAAATGAAAAACGTGGCCGAGCCCTTCATTCGACGCAAGGCCAACCGGCATCTAGACAGCAAACGGGTTGTGATTTTTGCGGCGGGCACGGGAAGTCCCTTTTTCTCGACGGACACCACTGCAGCCCTGCGCGCCAGCGAGATGGGGGCGGATGTCATCCTGAAGGCCACCATGGTGGATGGGGTCTACACCGCGGATCCCAAGATAGACCCGACCGCCACGCGCTACAAGACGGTGACCTTCCACGAGTGCATCACCCAGCGGCTGAAAGTGATGGATGCGACCGCCTTCAGTCTTTGCATGGACAACAACATCCCTATCATTGTCTTCGATCTGGGCGTGAACGGCAACATCGAGCGCGCCCTGCGCGGAGACGATCTCGGCACGATCGTGCAGTCTGAATAATAAAACCACACCCCACCACAACCATGGACGCGGAGAAAACCAAGAAGGACGTGACCGAAGCGATGAACAACGCGGTCAGCCACATGATGCAGGAGTTTGCCGGAGTGCGAACCGGAAAGGCGTCGCCGGCCCTGGTTGAGAATTTGGATGTCAAGGTTGTGAGCTACGGCAGCAACATGCGATTGAAGGAGCTGGCGGTGATCAACACTCCGGAGGCGCGGACGATCATGATCCAGCCCTTCGATCCCAGTGTGGTCGGCGACATTGAGAAGGCCATTCGCGAGAACAGCAAGCTGGGGCTCAATCCCGTAAGTGATGGCAAGGTCATCCGCCTGCCCATTCCCGAATTGACCGAGGAACGCCGGGTGGATCTCGTGAAAGTGATCAAGACCATGGCGGAGGAGTCACGCATCCGCGTGCGCGCCAGTCGCAAGGACGGCATGGACGCCGCCAAGAAAATGAAGGCGGACAACGTGCTCACTGAAGATCAGATGCACGACCTGGAAAAGATCGTCCAGGAAATCACCGATAAGCACATCAAGGAGATCGACGCGAAGGTGGGGGACAAGGAAAAGGAAGTGATGACGGTTTGAGTTGGTGGAATCGGATGGGGAGGCGACTTCAGAGTCACCCCAGGGGGGTCCCCAATCGCGAGCCTAATCCGGCTCCGAGTTCAAATCCGCTTCAAGTTCCGCAATCGCTCTCGCCCGCCGGCCCCGCTTCCACTTCGCGAACGCGATGGAGAGGTAGATCAGTGAGACGGCCCAGGTCATGGAGCTGATGCGGTGGGCCGGGTGGGACCAATCGTAAGTGCCGCGCACGAGGTGCCCGGCGAGGGGGCTGGTGTTGGTGAGGAAGGCGAGGAAAACGAGAAAGGAAGCTGCGGCCATGCCGTGCCTTGGTTCCTTGATCGCGAAGATGGAGCAGAAGAGAGTGGAGCCGCCGAAGAAGAGTCCGGGCAGGGCAAAGGCGCGGAGTTCCTCCGCGTTGCTTGAGCTCAGCACCCCGGTGATTCCAAGTCCGAGGAGGGCCAGGGCGTAGAGAAAACTCAGGAAAAGCATCGTGGGAGGGTTTTCTTTTGGCTCGATGCTGGGAAGGTAGGGAGGAACGAGGCTGGGATGAAGAAGAAGCTGCTGCAAAATTGTCTGCGGGTCACCGGAGGAATGGTTCTCCTCGCGGTCCTGGGGGTCGGAGTGCTGAGTTGGATGGCGCGGAAGTATGTCTCGAAGGATGGGCTCGTGCGCATGGCGGAAGGGCAGATCAACAGCCGGGTGCACATCGGAGAGGCCAAGTTGAGCCTCTTTCGCTTTCCTGCCAGGATCACCTTGACGGACGTCGCACTCGCTCCGCGGGATGGGGAAGTTGGCAAAGCGCTCTCCGAGCGTGAGCCGATGGTGTTCGAGGCCGCCCCGGTCCGCGTGCGGGAGGTGCGCCTCGCGGTGAGCCTCGGCGCTCTGCTCCAGCAACGGGTCGAGATCAAGGAGTTCGTTTTCAAAGAGCCTCACCTCGCGATCACCCTGCACGAGGAAGGAGGAAACTCCCTCGACGACCTCTTGAAGTCTCCCGGCGGAATGAAGAAGGGCAAGAAGACGGGCGAGGGTGGTGCCGCGGGAGGTGGCAAGAGGAGTGACGACCACGAGCCTCTCAATACCGAATCGCTCAACATCTATGCGCACGGATTCCTCGCCCGCTTGAAGAATGTGCGCCTGGAGGAGGCCTCCCTCGACCTGGTCGTTGAGAAGACTGGAATGGTGATCAAGGTGCGCGACTTTTCCGCACGCCTCGATCAGATCGACCTCGATCCCTCCGCCATCGAAAAGACCAACACCGCGCGAGTCCGCCTGGAGGCACGGGTGGAGATCGATGCCGTGGAGAAGGATATTCGCTACGCCGAAATACAGCTCAGCGGTCCTGCCGAGGCCAAGCTCTTCGACCCCGTCAGCGGGGACCTTGACCTCGACATCCGGGGGGAGTTCAAGTTGGGCGAGGGAAGCTATCTCAATGCCCGGATGCCGGTGGTGCAGAAAGGGTGGGAAGCGTTGCAGAAGCTCGACACGATCGGAATCAAGATCGGAGACCTCCCGGAACGGGCCACCTTTGGGAGAAGCAAGTCCGTTGCGGTTCACTATCACGAGGAACGATTCACCCTGCTCAATCCGATCTCGCTCTGGTTCAAGGATTGGGAGGTCGCCCTGCTGGTAGGAACCTGGGTGCAGACCGAGAAGGCCGAACACCAGGCCAACGTTGAAGTGATCGCAGATGAGAAACTGAGCACCAAGCTCCGCGGCCAGGTTGGGAAGGGCATGGACTACCTTCCGAGCAGCCTGCGGCCCATCCTGGTCGAGGAAGTGGAGGCCACCTGGTTCCGGGACGGTCGCCTCCTCGCCGAGATCAAAACCAAGGGAGAGCTCTCCTCGCCCAGTATCGACGTGCGCAACAAGTTTCCCGACGTCAAGGCGATGGTCAGGAAGGCGGGCGAGAAGTTGCTCAAGGGCAAGGCCGAAGATTTTCTCAAGGGGGTCTTGGGCGACTAGTGGGGATCTGGCTGCCCTGAAGAAATTCACCTTGGGCGCAGGGGGCAAGTTGCTAGGCTCTCGCCATGATCGACATGTTGGTACGGCTTTACGAATTGCCCGATTCCGGGGAGTTGTACCGCAAGCTGGAGGGCGAAGGGGTGACCCTCCGTCGACCCCATGGCTACGAGCGCCATATCCTGGCAGATTGGGTGGGGCGGCAGTTTTCCCCGAAGTGGGTGAGCGAGACCAAGGTGGCCTTTGCGCGCCAGCCGGTGAGCGCCTTCATTGCGACCAGGGAGAAGGAGATCCTCGGCTTCGCCTGCTACGATACAACCATGAAGGGATACTTCGGGCCCACCGGGGTGGCGGAGAGTGCGCGCGGAATCGGCCTGGGCAAGGCCCTGTTGTTCAAGGCGCTCGAAGCGCTCCGGGACGATGGATACGCCTACGGGGTGATCGGCGGAGTCGGACCGCGCGAATTCTACGAGAAGGCCTGCGGGGCGTTTGAAATCCCGGGAAGCGATCCTGGAATCTTTGGAGACCTCTTGCCGGATCCGTGAAGCCGTCGTCAAAATTCCAGAGTTCTTTCCGCCGCGGTGAGTGAGACGGACCGGGGGAAGGGAGAGGTGAGCGGGGGCCAGGATCCGGCCTTCGTGAAGGGGGCGTTTTCACGGATCGCGGATCGCTATGTGCTGACCAATCACGTCTTGAGTGCGGGCGCCGATATCCTGTGGCGCAAGAAGGTGGGCCGCGTGGTGGCAGGGTGGGACCCGCTCAAGATCCTGGACGTGGCGACCGGGACGGGGGATCTCGCCCTGGAGTTGCAGCGCAAGTGCAAGAATGCGGATGTCCTCGGAACGGACTTCTGCGAGGAAATGCTCGCGCACGCCAAGAAGCGCGGCCTGCGTGAGACGATGGTGGCGGATGCCCTGAATCTGCCTTTCGGGGACGGTCGCTTTGATGTGGTGACGGTCGCGTTCGGACTGCGTAACATGGCAAGTTGGGAAGCCGGCCTGCGTGAGATGGCACGGGTAGTGCGTCGCGGGGGGCACGTGGTGGTGCTCGATTTTTCGTTGCCCCGGGGGATGCTGCGCAAGCCCTACCTCTTCTACCTGAGCAAGGTGCTCCCGAAGATCGCCGGAGTCATCACCCGGGAGCGCGACGCCTATGAATACCTCGCCGGTTCCATCGACCAGTTTCCGAGTGGAGATGAGATGCTCAGCCTGTTTGAGAAGGCTGGCATGACAGAGGCATCGTGCAAGCGGGTGAGTGGAGGGATTGCCTCCATTTATGTTGGCCAGGTCTAACTCGCGGCAAGATGTCCCGGTCGAAGGGTGTCGGCGAGGGACCGCAGCCACGGTTGCAAGATTTGCAATTAGCCTCCACAGTTCCACCCATGTCGATCCAGGGTTCCGCCAATCAGTTTGTCTGCGACCTCGTAGCCTACGAACCGGGTAAGCCGATTGAAGAAACCGCCCGTGAGCTTGGCTTGCAGCCCGGGGACATCGTGAAGCTGGCAAGCAACGAGAATCCCCTGGGACCATCTCCGCGGGCCAAGGAGGCCATGCGGATGGCGATCGAGGAGGGGCACTACTATCCCGACGGAGGTGGCTGGAAGCTGCGCAATGCCATCGCGGAGCGCCATGGACTCGGAATGGAGAAGGTGGTGCTGGGCAACGGATCGAACGAGGTCATCGAACTCCTCTGTCACTGTTTTCTCAATCCCAACGCCGCGCTCATCGCAGCGGAGCACGCTTTCGTGGTCTACAAGCTGATGGCGACTCTCTTCGGGGCGAAGTACGTGGAGGTGCCGGATCCTGACTTCGTGCACGACCTCGACGGGATGGCGGATGCAATCACGGAGCAAACGCGGTTGGTCTTCATCGCCAACCCAAATAACCCGACCGGCACGGTGGTGGGGGAAGAGGCCATCGATCGCTTCATGGCTCGCCTGCCCGACCATGTGGTGGCGGTTTTCGATGAAGCCTACCACGAATTTCTCGCGGATCCTCCCGACACCCTGAAGCACGTCAAGGAGGGACGGAATGTCTGCGTCCTGCGGACCTTCTCAAAGGCACATGGATTGGCCGCCCTGCGGATCGGCTATGGACTGGCCTCCCTCCCGGTGGCCACCCTCCTGCATCAGGCCCGGCAACCCTTCAATGCCAACGCGATTGCCCAGGCCGGAGCGCTGGCGGCCATGTTGGATGACGAGCACGTGGCCCGGACGGTCGCGAACAACAACGCCGGCCTGCAGTTTTACCACCAGGAATTTGCCAAGCGCGGGTTCCGGTTTGTGCCCAGTGTGGCGAACTTCGTCCTGGTCGAGGTCGGGGACGGCGATGCGGTTTTTCAAAAAATGTTGAAGGAGGGCGTGATTGTGCGGGCCATGAGGGGCTACAAACTCCCGGAATGGGTGCGGATCTCGGTGGGAACCCCCGAGCAAAATCGCCGCTGTCTGGAGGTTCTTGACCGCGTCCTCGCTGATTGACAAGGGAGGGGCGTCAGGGTAGTCTCTTAAGACTTCTTAATAATCTGATGTCCCAAACTATCCCTGCGGCAATACGGAGTTTTCACTGCAATTCGTGTCGTGGCGAGATCCAGATCCCCTTTGACCTGCCCACTACGACCGCGCCCTGTCCGCATTGCGGCTTGAGCATCACCTCACCACCTGCGCCGGCTCCGGGGTTTCCGTCGGTTGCTCCGCCACCGGCTGAGGTGCCCACCAAGCTGACTCCTGAGCCGCAGAGTGCGCCGCCCGTGCAGATGGCGCCTCCCCAACCGCAGATTTCGTCAGTGCCTGCGCCCGCGGTCGAAGCACCCAAGTCGGCGGAGACTGCCGCCGCCAAGGAGCCCGCCGTGAACAACCTGGAAAATCTCTCGAAGTCGCCCATCCCTCAGGAATTCCTCGATAAGACTCCCACCAAGACCGTTGCGGAGGTCGCGAAGGTGAAGGCCCCGGATGCGAGCCCGGCAAAACCCAAGGCCCGCCGAGGGGTCCACCCTGCCATTCCTTTCCTCGGCGCGATCCTGCTCATCGTCGGCGTGCTGGTCGGTCTGGTGATTTTGAAGCGCAAGGATTCCGACGCAGCAGATCCTCCCGTGGCCGCTGTGGCCGCCGTGGCCGATGTGGGAAGCAATCCGCAGGTTGACGAGTCCCGGAACAGGTTCCTGCGGGACGGCTGGAAGACGTATTCTTCGAACACCCTGGTCGGGTTCCTGCGAGCGCGGTCTCCTGAAGAGAAGGCGCGCCATGTCCTCGGTGGCGAAGAGCGATTGGCCACCATGCGTGAGTTTTATCTGAACGAGCAGGAGGTGGATGATTCGGATACCCCGATCGAAGCCTTCAGTCACTTCGATCTCGATATCGCAGACAAGAAGCGCGGATTGTTCCTGATGCAATACGAGCGTCCCGCGCAGTATGACATACGGGAATTCTTCCGACCGGTGGCACCGCTTGAGATTCAGCATCGTCTCGAAGAGCCTGACCTGTTGCTCTCCGCATTTGCGGCCCGCGAGAACTTCGCGATGCAACCTGTGCGCGTGATGGCCTTCTTCAAGGAAGTGGATAACAAGTTGCTGCTCGATTGGGACGTCTACACGCAGACCAAGTATCGCACGCTGCGTCACTTTGCGACTTACCCGCAACCGGGAGTGAGTCGGGTGTTCCGCGTCATGGTCCGGGAGGTCCTTCCCGCCAGCCAGGGAGTGGATGGTTTGCGGCATCGCTACTTTCGCTTCTCTGATCCAGCCCACGCGCAGGACAACGTTGATGTTGTGGTGGCGGTGGAGACGGCCCCCGGCCGGATTCTCTTCGAGTTGGCGTGGATCAATCTTCCGGATCGTGAGGCTCAGAATCGTTACGCGACGGTGGAGTTGGCCTGGACCCGGGAGGAGCATCCGCAGGTGATCCTCCGGAAGGTGATTTGCTGGGAGTTTCTCGGGCTAGGTGGAGTGGCAGGCAATGCCGACCCGATCGGGGAGGGAATTCCGGACAACCTCCCCCTGGAACTCGATGTGCTTGAGCCCGATCCGCTGCCCCCGGCTCCGCCAGCCTCGACTCCCGGAGCCTCCGAGGCCGTTTCCACCGAGGAGGGGGATCTCGAGCCTCCCGCCGAGGAGACCCCACCGGGACCGGAAGGCGATGTGGAACCTGGAGGCGAAGGTGAAGGTGAAAGCGCTGAGCCAGCCGCGGACCCCGAGAACCCGGCCACTCCGTGAGCGATACGATTGCCGCGGTCGCCACCCCATTCGGACAGGGAGCGATTGCGGTGGTGCGTCTCTCAGGGGAAAGTGCCCTCGCGGTAGCCGCGCGCGCGATTGGAGGGCGCGAAGCTGACTTTTCTCCCCGTCTCGCCCATCGGGTGGCGGTGCGCGACGAGGACGGGGCCACCCTCGATGAGGTGCTGCTGACTGCCTTCCCGGGGCCCCGAAGCTATACCGGCGAGAACGTGGTGGAGATCAGCTGTCATGGCGGAGTGCTGGTCACCCAGCGGATCTTGGAGCGCCTGGTCGGATGTGGGGCACGGGTCGCGGACCCCGGCGAGTTTACCCAGCGCGCCTTTCTGAACGGCAAGATGGATCTCACCCAGGCCGAGGCGGTCATGGACGTGATCTCCGCACAAACCGATTTGGCCCTGAAGGCAGCGCAGCATCAGCTGAAAGGTCGAATCGGGGAGGCCACCGAGGCGCTGCGGGCGGAGATTCTCGAGATCGTGGCGCACGTGGAAGCCTACATCGACTTTCCCGAGGAAGACATCGATCCGGAGACCGGGAAAGGTCTTCTTGGTCGACTGGACGCCTGTCGTGCGCGCATTGCGGAGCTTCTCGCCACTGCGGAGCAGGGACGCATTCTGCGTGAAGGGGTTCGCACGGTTATTTACGGTGAACCAAACGTAGGGAAGTCGAGCCTGCTGAACATGCTGCTGGGCTACGAACGGGCGATCGTCAGTGAACTGGCGGGGACCACGCGGGATACGGTGGAGGAGGTCATCAACGTAGGAGGCATCCCGGTGCGCTTGATTGATACCGCCGGGATGAGGGAGGCCCAGGATGAGATCGAGCGGCGGGGATTGGAGCGCACCCGTCAACATCTTGTGGAGGCAGATCTCGTCTTGGAAGTGGTGGATGCCAGCCAGCCCAAGGGTGAGATGCTGTCACGCGCAAGCCGTAAGAACGCGCACTGTCTCTTGGTTCTCAACAAGAGCGACCTGCCGCGACACTCGGATTGGGATGGTGTCGAGGGAGTGGTCATCTCGTGCACCGAAGCGAGCGGAATGGGGGAACTCACCGCCGCAATCTGCGACGAGTTGTCTTTGGGAGCTGCCAGTTGGGGCCAGGAAGCGGTCGCCGTGAATGCGCGGCACCAGGACTGCCTGCGCCGGGCAAGCGAGGCTCTTGGAGTGGCTCGGGAGCAGTTGGCGCGGGGAGAAAGTCCGGAGTTTGCTGCGGTTGATTTGCGTCTGGCCCTGGAGGCGATTGGCGAAGTGGCGGGCAAAGTGGAGACCGAAGAGTTGCTCGGTGAGATCTTTGGGCGATTCTGTATCGGGAAATGAGAACTGACGAGGTCTTCACTCTTGGGGGTGGTGGACAGCGCGTCGGGGGCGCGGGGTAGTTTTTTGAAGGGAGATTCCAGGTGAGAGAATTGCAGAAGATCGTCGTGCTCACCGGAGCTGGAATCTCGGCGGAGTCGGGCTTGGCGACCTTCCGGGGCGCGGGGGGCTTGTGGGAAGGGCACCGCGTGGAGGAGGTTGCCACTCCGGAAGCCTTTGCGCGCAATCCCGGGCAGGTGCATCGCTTTTACAATGAACGCCGGCGGCGGTTGTTGGAGGTCGAACCCAACGAGGGCCACCGGGCCTTGTTGCAACTGGAGGCGGAGCATGGAGGGGAGGTGGTCACGGTCACGCAGAATATCGACGATCTGCACGAGCGGGCGGGTTCGCGGCACCTCATGCACATGCACGGCGAGTTGTTGAAGTCGCGGTGCGTGGCGTGTGACGAGACTGCGGAGTGCCCGGAGGATCTTGGACTCGATTCGATCTGCCCACGGTGCGAGGCGATCGGGACGCTGCGCCCGCACATCGTGTGGTTTGGCGAGATGCCTTTCTTCCTGGAGGCCATCGAGCATCATCTTCAGTCCGCGGGGCTCTTTCTCGCAGTTGGGACTTCGGGGCGCGTTTACCCGGCAGCGGGATTTGTGCAGATTGCGAAGAATTTTGGGGCTCGAACGGTCGAGGTGAATCTTGAAACAACGGGGGCGGAGGAGATTTTTGACGAGAGCCGGGAGGGCCCCGCCGGGGAGGTTCTTCCTTCGCTGGTACAGGCGATTCTGAGAGGAGATGCTTGAAGATTCGGTAGGTTGTGGCTTTGTAACTGCGACAAATCGGCATGGAAAACAGACTAATCACCCTGTTGGGCGCAGGGGCCATCGGAGCCGGCGCCCTGACCCTGGCGCAGACCGAACTTGAAAAGGCGCCCGTGATCGCGCCGGCGACGGCAGAGCAGAGCACCCAGGAAGGGCTCGATGAACCTTTTACGGATGCACAGAAGCTTGAAATTGATCAGGTGAACCTCGCGCGCGGCCTCGTCGTGCAGTTGGCCGATGAATCCTATCGCGTGCGGGAGGAAGCGACGAAGAGCCTCTGGAATCTTGGTGAGGTTGGCATGGCCGTAATCAAGGAGGGGGTGGAGAGCGAGGATCCGGAGGTCGCTCACCGTTCGAAGATCCTTCTCCAGCGTATTCTTACGGGGATCACGCCCGACACGCCCGAAAACGTGGTGAGGCTGGTTCAGAAATACTTTCGCTCCGGAACCACGGGCAAGAAGGGCGTCTTCGAGGATCTCTTCGAGGAGGAGGCCTACGACCAGATGCTCCGGATCTATCGATTCGAGCAAGATGAGCGAGCCCGCACCGCCTGTGAGGAACTCGTCGACAAGGCGGTCTTGCCGGCCGTTCTCGCCGCCCTCGTCGACAATCGCCTGGATGACGCGGAAGAGCTTCTCCGATTGGCTCCGATCAAGGATCAGAACAGTCGGCGCCTTGCGGCGATCCTGCGGGTGCAAGGGAGGCTCGACGCGGAGTTGGCCGCCTCGGGAGAGAATCTGAAGTTTGATCCAAACGGCGATGTCGCTGCGCAGCATATGGACGACGCCACCCATCACCTCGCACTTCTTCGTTCCGCAGGAAGGGCAACCGAGGCGCGTGAGTTTGCCCAGAAGATGGGGCGCGAGGATCTGGTGGCGGGCCTCGCTCTATTCGAGGGAGATCCCGGCCCCTACCTGCGGTGGTTCATGGACCGCCAGGAAGAATCCCCAGTGGTCCGGATCCATGCCGAGACCGTGCTCAAGCGGTGGCAAGGCGATGACGAAGAGGCGGACCGCCTCATGAAGAGCATGGCCAAGGTCGCAAAGGGGGGTGGTGAAGAAAAGCGCGAGGCGATGCTCTCCCTCTTGCTGAATGGCTACCTCGATCTCGGAATTCCGCTCGTGGTGAGCGGGAACAAGGACTCCGCTTTCGGCTACTACGAGACGATTGAGCAACCGGAAAAGGCGGTGAAAGTCTTCGGCTACACCGGCACTGCTGAGGAGAAGAAGGAGTGGCTCGAGAAGCGGCTCAAGGAGCTGAGGGCTGCCTGGGCAGAATCGGAAGACACGCGCTACGAGATCCTGACCATTGCCTCCTTCCTTCACACCCGGGGTGAACGCGAGGAAGCCAAGGCCATCATGCTGTCCCTGTCGGAGATTGCCGAACGACAAGGCAAGACCAACTGGTTGGAGTTCATCGGCCGGTTGAACGACCTGGGAGGAAGTCTCTATGAGTTGGCCTTTTTCATGGCGGCCGACATGTTGGACGAGGAAGACGCTGAGGAGAAGGACGCGCTCAGGATCGTGGCTGCGCTCTTTGGTGAAGGGGATTCCGCGTCGCGCCTGTGGTCTCAATTGGAATCGATCGAGGAGAAGATTTCAGAGCGGATCCTGCTTCTTGGGGCGCTTTACGGAGCCGTGCATTTTGAGTTCGAAGATCTCCGGGAGGTCTTCGAAGCCCTGGAGGCGAAGGCGGAAAAAGGGCCGGTCGCCGCCAGAGTCGAGCAGCTTTCCGATCTGCTCGAAGCGGCAGAGGCCCGTGATGATTCCCGCGTTGCGTTGGGTCTTCTTGAGGTTCTTATTGAAATTGGAGATGCCAACGCCTGGCGGAAAAAGTTGGCCAGCTATTACAGCTATGCCTCGGACTGGGAGAAGGCGATCGGGCTCTTGGAAGGGATCCTGGAGGACGAGCCGACCAACTTGCGCTATCTCGCGATCTACGGTGGGGCCATGATCCGGGCCGGCCAAGCGGATGAATCGGTCGGGCCCTTGCGCAAGGTGGAACTCTTCGGGCTGGATGAGCCCATCCGACTCTTGCGCCTTGCGATCGATGTCGAACGCAGCGGGGCCGTCGAGGAAGCCGGAAATTACTGGCGCCAACTCCTGATTTCGAATCCGCCGACCGATTGGTATTGGCAGAGCGCGACCTCCTACTTTGCGAAACACGCGCGCAGAAACAAGCAGTGGCGAGTGGCTGCGGCCTTTTCCGAGGTGGATGCCCTGCAGTACATCAAGGGTCGCTCGACCTTCATCAATCCGGTGACCTACATCCGGAAGCGCTTCATTGCGGACCTCTATCGCGGATTGGCTCTCCTCGAGGAAGGGGACAAGGAGAGGGCCATGAAACTTTTCCGCGGGTCCTTTGAAATGCTGAACGGCGACGGAATCCTCGCCGATGATTACTTTCCGCTCTTGCGCGAAGCCGGAGTGCTCGAAGAGCACGATCGCAATTTCAAGATCGTCTACCAGCGTCTGGAGGACTCCATCAAATCGTATCCCAAGGCGCACAACACCTATAATAGTGCGGCTTGGATGGCCTCGCGGGCATCACGTGATCTTGATGATGCCCTCGAGAAGATTCGCACCGCGCTCTCGATGCGTCCCAAGCAGGCGGCCTATCTCGACACCATGGCGGAAGTCTGGTTTGCGAAGAAGAATCGCGAGAAGGCGGTCGAGTGGTCGCGCAAGGCCGTGCAGGACTCCTTCCACGGCGGATATTCAACCTCAGAGAGCGGGGTTGGCTTGCGGGAGCAGTTCGACCGGTTCCGCACCGGAGATTTCCCGGTGCCGTAGGCCTGGAGCTTCTCCTGGTCGGAGATTTTGAAATATCAGATTTCGGATTTGAGATTTGCCCTTGAGGCGGCATCCTCCCGCCAATTGGAGGGGTGGCAGAGTGGTCGAATGCACCGGTCTTGAAAACCGGCGTGGGGCAACTCACCGTGGGTTCGAATCCCACCCCCTCCGCTCTTCGTACGCAGCGTGGGGCCGCGGCGATTCAGGCCCTGGCGAGCCGGGCGTGGCAACGGGAGGAGGCTCCGCTCCGGCCTCCCATCCGAACCGGATTAACCTAGCCTTGATCTGCGCGTTCGAATTCGGTTATAACAACCTTGGAAAAACCGGGGACAGACCGGTTCAACGCTAGTGCGGATTCTCATCGCATGTGACAAATTCAAGGGATCGTTGACCGCAACGGAGGCCTGTGAGGCCGTACGCGACGGATTAAAGGCGGCGGGAGCTTCCGATGACCTGGTGATCTGCCCGATTGCAGACGGGGGGGAGGGCTTCACGGAAACGATGGTTGCGGCGCTCAATGGAGAGTGGCGGACTTGTGAGGCCTTCAATGCCCTTCATCACCCGGTAGAGGCACGCTATGGGATGCTGCGCAACGCCGTCGGCGAGTTGGAGGCGGTGATGGAGATGGCGGAGGCCAGCGGGCTGAGGCGCATCCCGGTCGATGAGCGGAGCGTGTTGCATTCCTCAACCTTTGGCACTGGTTCCATGCTTTGGGATGCGGCCAGTGCAGGTGCGCAGCGCATCTTGCTCGGAATCGGTGGCAGTGCCACCAACGATGCGGGAATCGGAATGGCGGCCGCCCTCGGAGTGAAGTTCTTCGACGGAGACGGTGACGAGCTGGAACCCATCCCGGCAGCGATGGGAGAACTTGCGGCTCTCGATGAGAGTGCCCGCTTGGCCTTGCCGCCGATCGAGGTGGCCTGCGATGTGGAGAATCTGCTCCTTGGTCCCAATGGTGCGAGTGCCCTCTATGGGCCCCAGAAGGGCGCGAGCGCGGAAGAGATCGAGATTCTTGAGGGAGCCTTGGCACGAGTGGTCGAGATATCGGGAGGGCACGACATTGCCGAAATGCCCGGGGCCGGCGCGGCCGGAGGCCTGGGCTTCGGACTCATGCGCTTTGCGGGAGCGCAGTTGCGTAGTGGATTCAGCATGGTGGCCGATGCGCTGGGACTGGCGGCGCAGATTGCGGAGGTGGACCTCGTGATTACCGGTGAGGGATCGTTGGACGCGCAGACGCTGCTGGGCAAGGGACCGATGGGCTTGGCTCTCCTCGCCCGCGAGCACGGGAAACGGGTCATCGGGCTTGGTGGCCACGTCGAGCAGGTGGTGGCCGAGTGCCAGTGGTTCGACGCCACCCTCTCGCTCGAGTCGTTCGGACTGAGTGAAGACGAGTGCATGTTCCGGGCGGAAGAATTACTACGGGATCTCGCGGGCGACGTTGCGGGCTTGCTCCGGCACTGGGAGGACCGTTAGATCGCGCCCACATGAGTGAGGCAGTGCTGTTGTTTGCAGGGCAAGGCGCCCAACGCGTCGGAATGGGCAAGGACCTGGTGGACGCCTTTCCGGCCGCTGCGACGGCCTTCGAGAAAGCGGACGCCGTCCTGGGGCGGTCCTTGAGTTCGGTGGTCTTCGAGGGGACGGAGGATGAACTTACCAAGACCGCGAACTGTCAGCCGGCCCTCTTCGTGCACGGTCTGGCGCTGCTGGAAGTGCTGCAGGGAGAGGTGCCCGAGCTGAAGCCGGTGGCGGCCGCCGGCCTATCGCTGGGCGAATTGACCGCCCATACCGCGGCGGGGACCTTTGGGTTCGAGGAGGGCCTGCGGGTGGTGGCCACCCGCGGCGCGCTGATGGACGAAGCCTGCGCCGCGACCGACGGAGCGATGGCTGCCATGATTGGGGGGGACCAGGAGGCGGTGCGCCAACTCGCCGCCGACTGTGAGATCGACGTGGCGAATTTCAACTCGCCGGGGCAGATTGTGCTCTCGGGCAAGACGGCCGGCGTGGACGCCGCGGTGGCACAGGCCAAGGAACGCGGGATCCGGATGGCGAAGAAACTCAAGGTCGCGGGCGCCTATCACTCCGCTCTCATGGCGAGCGCCCAGGAGAGACTCGGAGCCGTCCTTGCCGATGCCGAAGTCGGGGTCCCCACCATCCCCGTAATCTGCAACTTTGCAGCGGAAGAAGTAGGGGAGCCCGACCGGATCCGCGAGACCCTGACCAGGCAAGTGACCAGCTCGGTGCGTTGGGAGGAATCGATGCGCCTCCTCCTCGAACGCGGGCACAAGTTGTTCATCGAGCTTGGCCCCGGAAAGATTCTCACGGGCCTGATGGAGCGGATCGATAAGAGCGTGCAAGTTCTCCCGGTGGAGGATCGGGAAAGTCTCGAGGCCGCTGTGGAGCAGTTGAAGCGATAGCGGTGCCGGGGGATGATCGTGGGAGAATCTCGGGGCGGGCGCGAGGTCCTGGATCCCAATAATTTTGATTGCCTGTCGCCGGGTCAGTGCCTAGCTTGCGCGCTCCACTGATGCGGAGCGGTAGCTCAGTTGGTTAGAGCGCCGGCCTGTCACGCCGGAGGTCGCGGGTTCAAGTCCCGTCCGTTCCGCCATAACTATCAACGAGTTATGGCGTAACTTACCAAGAGTTACCGCACCTGAAGATGCTTCCAGTGAATAGCGATGTGGGAAACGCTCAGACTGGTCCTGATGGTCGTGGTTTGCGCCGCGTTCTACTTCTGGGCAAGCAGCAACGGGCGTCGTGTCCGGGGCGAGATACTGGCCCGCCGCCACCCTCTGTTGCGTCTTGCCCGCTCGTCACGTGCCTGAGAGCATGAACAAT
>JAYGGC010000238.1:0-15045 GCA_046581525.1 Roseibacillus sp.
GTGGAGGGTGTCTTCGCCGCCGGCGATATGCGCCGTGGCCAGAGCCTGGTCGTGTGGGCCATCAACGAAGGCCGCGGAGCCGCGCGCGAGTGCGACCGCTACCTCATGGGCAGCACGCAGTTGCCGTAGGAGATGGCGAACCGGCCTTGCAAGTGTGGTGCGCGGAGCAGCGCGTCCATGGCGGGGCTCTGCACAAGGCTGTCGTGAAGTTCGCGGCAGACGGCCGGTTGGGAGCGGAGGTTCGCCCTTCTCGCTCCTTGGACTTCGATATTCTGATCTCGACGATTTTCGCAATTACTTTTGGCAATCAGTGTAGAGCCGGGGGCATTCCTGCCAGGGCGAAGGGCGCCAAGTTTAGGCTCGTCTCCGTCCTTCGTCGCCCTGCGCCAAGGTTAGCCCCGGCAGTCCGGCAAATTGTCCGCTTCCCAATTTCCAAAGAGGCTTCAGCACCAAGTCGCAATTCTCAAGTCGGATCTACCCGACCGCGATTGGATCCTGAATTCTGGCTCTGAGATTTATCTGGGAATTGGCCCGTCGAATTTTCGACGGAAACCGTGAGACTCCCGAGCTTCCCCACCACCGTCGCATACGATCTCCCCTCCTAACCTAGCGCCATTCCGCCTGGGCCCCTGTTGCGGTCGCCCCCTGCCTCCGCGGGTCGGTGGCGAGAATGATTTCGTTGATACCGGTCTGGTTGAAACCCTTGAAGCCGTCGTTGCGTTCCAGGTTTTCGAGGTGGGATCCAATCGTGCCCTCGGTGCGGAATTGTTCTGCCTGCTCTTCGGTGATCTGGCCGCGTTGGAGGAGGCGCTCGATGCGCTCCGGCGCGACGGCCCAGCGCTCGCCTTCGGTGAATTGCTGACGCAGGTGGTCGAAGTCGGTGAAGGGTTTCATCATCGCGATTCCAGCCTCGGCCTGGAGCTGGCTGCGCAGCGCATCGAAGTCGAATTGGCACTCGAGGTGGTGCATGCCCGCTTCGAGGATCGATTCGTTGTGTAGTTCGCACCAGAGGCCCACCGTTCCGAGATCATCGAGCTCCGGAAATCCCTGGTGAGAAAAATCCCCGGTGACCTCCGATGGTTCCATGTCGACGTCGGCGAAGATGACGATTCCGGTCGCGGGATGTTCGAGGATTTGTGCGCCCCAGCCCGCTTCGGCACCGGCGTAGAAGCGTTCCCGGCAAGTGCATCCCAGTTTCTCGAAGACGCCGATGACGAGGTGAAAGGTGGCGCGCCGGCAACGATAAGTGTGATGATCGTGGTTGGCCCAGCCGAGGCCGAGCGTATCCTGCCGCGCTTTCTGTAGGCGGGCGGCCCGGTTGCGGCGCATCCAGTAGTCGCGTTCGGCCGCGAACCACAAGTCGGCGGTCCAGTCCCGCCCCACCGCCGCAATGGCCGAATCGATGCCGGCGTGGATGGCGGCGAACGCCTCCTCGTCCGTTGGGTAATCGCGGTTCCGCGTGCGGAAGGCTTCGAGATGCAGCTGAGCGGCGACCTTGACGTTGGGATCCGTCTCGCGGTGTTCAAATCCGGGGTGGCCATGGCGTTCGATGACCCACAGGGCGGTGTCGCGATCGCTCCAGGCGCGCGCCCGGCGAAATTGGCCCAGGGGTCTCCCTTTGACTTCGATGGGCAGGGTGTGCGCGGCCAGAAAATCGGCCACCGATTCCACCTTCAGGGCCGCGCCGCGAGCCGCTTCGCTGCCCACCAGGATACGCGGGAAAATCGCCTCCCGGTGTTCAAAGATCCGCATCCCCTCGTGATCCCCGGCGGGCGTGAAACCGGCGCCTTCCAGGTCTGGGATCAACCCGGTGCGATCCGTGACGAGATGGTCGATCCAGTCCAGGAAGCGCGTCCCGGTCTGATCCGCCATTGCGGAGGCGAGTTGCCGGCTCTTGGGAGCTTGTTCCAAGTGGTCGGAGATGAGCAGGTCGACGAGGCGCTGGCCCTCGGGACAGGGTTTCCACTGAAACATCTGGAGTTCGTCGACGGAGGCGGAGGCCATGGCGAATGAATGGATTGGTTGATGGAACTTGGTCTGAAAATGGAGCCGGGGCCACCTCGGGGCCTTCCCGCCCATTTTTTAGGGGAACGCACGGGCTAAGGATCCTGTTCCTTTCAGGGACGCCGGTCTTGGCCGGCGAAAACACGGTGGTGAGATTTCATCATGGCAGATCACGTCTTGGTTTGAAGAATTCTCTCTCAGGGGCCACATTGGATCCAGAGCATGGAACGGATACTTCTCCTGGGGGCGGGCAAAATTGGCAGGGCGATCTGCAAGTTCCTCTGTCAGACGGGGGATTACGAGCTTGTGGTCGGGGATGCCTCCGACGAGGCCTTGGCACGGCTGGAAGGGATTCCGCACGCCACCACCTGCCGTCTCGACGTCGAGGAGGCGGGCGACTTGGCGAGGGTCATGACCGGCTGCCGGGCGGTGATCTCGGCGCTCTCGTTTTCCCACAATTCCTTGGTGGCGGAAGCGGCGCTCGCCGCCGGAGCGAGCTACTTCGACCTGACCGAGGACGTGGAAACCTCGCGGAAAGTGACAGCCCTCGCGGCCGGTGCAGCGCCCTCGCAGATCTTCATGCCGCAGTGCGGCCTGGCGCCCGGATTTGTCAGCATTGTGGCCAACGACCTCGCCCAACGCCTCGATGAGATCGACACCATCAAGATGCGGGTGGGAGCTCTGCCGCTCTACCCCTCGAACTCGCTCAAATACAATCTCACCTGGTCGACGGACGGATTGATCAATGAATACTGCAACCCCTGTGAAGCGATTCACAATGGAGCCTACGCGGAGACGCTGGCTCTCGAAGGGTTCGAGCATTTCTCGGTGGACGGGGTAAGCTACGAGGCCTTCAACACCTCTGGAGGACTGGGGACCTTGTGCAACACCTTCGAGGGGCGAGTGCAGCACCTCAACTACAAGACCGTCCGCTACCCCGGCCATCGTGAGTTGGTCGATTTCCTGCTGAACGGACTAAAGCTGCGGGAACGCCGCGAGGTCTTCAAAGAGATCCTGGAGAACGCGATCGCGATGACCCTGCAGGATGTCGTGATCGTCTTCTGCACCGTGACCGGCCATCGCAGGGGACGGCTCACCCAAATTACCGACGCGCGGAAGATTTATCACAGCAACATCCAGGGCGAGATGTGGTCTGCGATTCAGATCACCACGGCGGCCGGCGTCTGCGCGGCGGTGGACATGCACCTGGCCGGGAAGTTGCCCTCGAATGGCCACGTCCGCCAGGAGCAAATCAGCCTCGACGACTTTCTGGCCAATCGCTTCGGGCAGTACTATGCCATCGACAACCCGACCGAGGTCACGGTTCAACCGGTGCAAGGCGACATTGGGAGCGACTGGCAGAGCCTCAGCAGGAGTGAGCAGAGCGGACAGACTGAATGATGAACCCTGAATTGACGTTTTTGAAGGAGCTCGGCCTGGAGGATCTCAACCCGGGAGGGCACGCCGGTTCCCATCATCGTACCGGCGGCGGGCCGGCAATTTCATGCCACAGCCCGATCGACGGCCGTCAGCTGGCCGAGGTCGGAACCTGCACCGCGGAGGAGGTCGCGGAAACGATCGCGCTCGCGGCGAAGGCGTTCCAGTCGTGGCGAGTCGTTCCCGCGCCGGTGCGCGGCGAACTGGTGCGGCGCTACGCCGAGAAGTTGCGCGTGCACAAGAGCACCTTGGGATCCCTGGTCAGCTGGGAGATGGGAAAAATCACCTCCGAGGCGGAAGGAGAAGTGCAGGAGATGATCGATATCTGCGACTTTGCGGTGGGCCTGAGCCGGCAACTTTATGGACTCACCATCGCTTCTGAACGGCCCGCCCACCGCCTCACCGAGCAATGGCACCCGCTCGGTCCAGTGGGCGTGATTTCCGCCTTCAACTTTCCGGTGGCGGTCTGGTGCTGGAATGCCGCCCTGGCGCTGGTGTGCGGCGATCCGGTGGTGTGGAAGCCCTCCGAGAAGACGCCGCTCTGCGCGCTGGCATGTCATCACCTCCTCATGCAGGTGGTGGGCGATTTTGAGGAGGCGCCGGATGCGCTCTCGTGCGTGGTGGTTGGCGGCCGCGAGACCGGCCAGGCGTTGGCGGCGTCGCAGCAACTTCCCCTCGTCAGTGCCACCGGCAGCGTGGCGATGGGGCGCTCGGTGGCGGCCACGGTCGGAGCGCGCCTCGGGCGGTCGCTTCTCGAACTCGGTGGCAACAACGCCCTCATTCTCGCGCCCTCCGCCGACCTTGATCTTGCGGTGCGCGCCATTGTCTTTTCCGCCGTCGGCACGGCAGGTCAGCGTTGCACCAGTCTGCGGCGGTTGATCGTGCACGAGTCGAAGGCAAGCGAGGTGGTGACCCGTCTGAAAAAGGTGTATACCGAGTTGCCCATCGGCTCACCGGTTGAGGACGGCACGCTGATCGGTCCGCTCATCGACGAGGATGCGGTGGCGATCTACGAGCGGACGCTGGCTCTCGCGGAGGAACAGGGTGGGAGCATCTTCAATGGCGGGCGACGGGAGGGAACCTACGTCAGGCCGGCGCTGGTCGAGATCGCGGCGGGCGCTCCCGTATTGCGATCCGAAGCCTTCGCTCCGATTCTTTTCGTGATCACCTACTCCGACTTTGAAGAGGCGCTCGCGATTCACAACGACGTTCCGCAGGGGCTCTCCAGTGCGATCTTCACGAGCGAGGTGCGCGAAGCGGAACTCTTCTGCGGCCCGGCCGGCAGCGACTGCGGAATTGCCAATGTCAACATCGGCACCAGCGGCGCGGAAATCGGCGGGGCCTTCGGCGGAGAAAAGGATACCGGCGGCGGACGGGAGTCGGGCTCCGACGCCTGGAAGAACTACATGCGCCGCGCCACCAACACGATCAACTACTCGGGCGAGTTGCCGCTGGCCCAGGGGATCCGGTTCGAGGTGTGATCAGTTGGGCGGGCAGCCCGTAGCGGCACGCCTTCGCGTGCCTAGTTCGTAGTTTGATCCCAGCTTCACGACATTGTGCAGGCTCGAAACGACGGAAGGGGAAGCCCTTCCGCTACAATCACCAGCCTGCCCCGTGCGCCGTTCCTGCAAGTGCAGGCCGTCCCACTAGTTGCTGGGATTTCCGTCATGGGCCTGACAATCTCGAGCCCGATGGACGCCGAATCTCTCCGCGATCTGCTTCTCGCCCAGCCCCATGCCACCGAGGAGACCCCCTTCGGCCCCGAACACCTCGTCTTCAAGATCGGGGGTGAAAAGATGTTCGCGATTCTCTCTCCGGATGAGTTTCCGGTGCCGGTGAACCTGAAGTGCGACCCCGAGCGGGCTCTCGAGTTGCGGGATCAGCACGAGGCCATCCTTCCCGGCTACCACATGAACAAGCGGCACTGGAATACCGTGTTGTTGGATGGAACGGTTCCCGGTGCGCTCTTGAGCGAACTGGTGGCCCACTCCTATGACCTCGTCCATGCCGGGATGACGAAGAAGTTGAAGGAGAAGTTTTCGAAGTGACGCTCAGTCCAGCTCACCTGTTGGTAGAGTTTGCGCCTGGTGGCCTCGATGAGGATCTTGAGTGGAGGACTTGGGGGGGGGCACGCACGGACCGCAGGAGACAGTGAAGGGTGGCAGCAACAACCTGTTCCTTGCGGTAGGGACTGTAGACGGGGACAGGCCAGTCCTTGATCTTGATAGTGACCGGGGCCCTGGGCACGTTGGTGGAGTCACTTGGAAGGGCCTCGATCCCGAAGGCGCTGGCGAGGTTCATGTTGAGCTCGATCCCTTTCTCCATCCGGAGCTCCCCATGGGTGCAGGGGCGGGGGACCGAGATGATGGCATGCCATCCCCAGCCACTAATTGATTCGACCACAACCGGTCCCAGTGGGATGCGGCTGGGGTCCGCCTTCGCGCCAAGATTGATGGGTTGCTCAATCGTTCCGATCTCGCCTGTAGTGGCAACCAGGGAGTCCACTCGCAAGGAGCGCAAACAGGGTCCCGAGCATCGCTTTCATGGTCTTTCGCGGTTTGTCTACATGCTAAAAATACAGCACTTATCCCGAGAGGCAAAGAAAGAAGGGCATAAGTCAGTTCGAGGCGAGGGGGGTAGGAACAAAGAAGCTGGCGAGGGGGCCCGCCAGGTTCTGCTTATTGATGCGAGCCAAGCCGATGACCGGCCGTTGACTCTGAGAGCGTCGAGGTCGTTCGCTACTCCACCGTGATGGTGACCTTCTTCGAGATCACGGCCGGCTGGTGGAGCATGTGCGCGAAGTTGGCGAAGACGAGTTGCAGGGTGTGCTTGCCCTTGGAAAGGTCGAGGGTGACCTGGGTCTGGCCTTTGCCGTAGTGGAGGCACTTGCCCTCGATGGTCGGGATGGGTGCCTTGGCCTCGAGATCCTTGGCATCCATATCGACGAGCAGGTGGTGGTGACCGGTGTTGGGGAGGTAGAGACCGGCGGGACACACGCCCATGCCCCTGACGCCAAATCTGATGGTGACCGGGCCCTTAACCGGCTTGCCGTCTTTCAGGCCGATGATGTAGACCCGGGTGCCCTTGGCCGAGGGGGTTTCCGCGGGATTCGGAATGGCAGCGGGGGTGGCCGCGGGCTTCTTGTCCTGCGCGGGGCAGAGGGTGAGCGTGCCGAGGAGTGCGAGTGCAGCGAGTAGTGTCCTTTTCATGATTGGATGGAATGGGTTACGACCCTACAGATTGCGATCTTGCGCGCAAGCCCAGTTCATCTGCTCCGGGAAATGTAACATCCCCGCGATCCGCCGGCCTCCACCGCCCAGGCGCCGGGACCGAGAATTATGTGATTCCTAGTTGCGGCGGGCCGGAGGGGCGCCTCACCTTGTGGCCCAATCGATGCGCTTCCCCATTCTGTCTCTCTTTACCCTGCTCTCGTTTTCGGTTGCAGCTCCGGCGGTGACCCTGGTGGTGAACCCTGCTGATTTTGGTTCGGTGAATCTGGACTTCGACGGGGATGGCCAACTCGATATCGCAAGGTTCTCCGGCGATTCCCGTTTTGTCGCCCTCGCTGAGACCGGAGTGCCGATTCCTGAACCAGGAGCAGGTGTTCTGGCGGCGGTTACGGAGATTCCCGCCGCTGCTCGTCGCCGCCGTTCCTGGACGGATCGCCGGCAATCAGCCTAAAGCTCCACTCTCGCGATGCGCCAGTCGGGCATGACCTCGGCGCCGAGCTCCTGGTAGAAACGGATGGCCGGCTCGTTCCAGTCGAGGACGGACCACTCGGCGCGGGCGCAGCCGCGCTCGCGGGCGAGATTGAGGAGGTGGTCAAGGAGGGCACGGCCGATTCCCTGACCACGGAATTGGGGACGGACGTAGAGGTCTTCAAGCCAGAGGCCGGGTTGGCCGGTGAACGTGGAGAAGGTGGGATAGAAGAGGCCGGATCCCGCAAGTTGGCTGGGTGATTCCGGGGTGGTGGGCTCGGGAATCTCGGCGACAAGGGCCTCCATGAGGGGGCGCTCGCCAAAAAGGGCCCGGCGGAAGTCAGCGGGCGTGGAGACCAACTTGTGGCGAAGCTTCTCGTAGTCGGCCAGTTCACAGGTGAGGGCGTGGATCTCGGGGACGTCCTCGGGGGTGGCGGGGCGGATCATTCTCAGGGAGGGACCGAGAGCAATGGAATCTAGAACTCTCCGGCCAGGGGATCGGGTTCGAGGATGCCCAAGTCGACGAGGAAGTAGTCCGCAGCGCGCAGGGTGACTTCGTAGTTTTGTTGGTGCGAGTTGTAATTGAAGAAGGTGTGTCCCGCGCCCTCGAACTCCATCAGTTCGCACGAGTTTTTTTTCTTCGCGTAGCGCTTGGCGAACTTGGTGACTAGGTCGATGGGAATGAGGCGGTCTTGCCGTCCGTGAAAGAGGAGGCAGGGCGGAAGTTCCCTCTGCGGGACATGCTCGGAGGGACTGTACTGTCTCGCCTCCTTGTCGGAAGAAAAGTTCTCCGCCCCCACTCCCTTGCGCGTGGTGTTGACCACGGGGCTGAACAGAAACATGGCGGCGGGACGAAAGACTTCACCCGGTTCATTTCCGATCTCGGGAAGGGTGGCGCAGCAGAGGGCGAGGTGCGCCCCGGAACCGGCACCCGCAAAAACGATCCGCTGCGGATCGATGCCGAGAATCTGCGCGTTCTTCTTCAGGAAGATGAGCGACATGGCGGCGTCTTCGAGTGCTTCCACCGGACCCGCGTCGCAAGTGCTCTTGACGCGGTACTCGATGCACAGGGTCACCGCACCGCGGGTGGCAAGGTCCAGGCAGTGCGGAACGAACTGGGTGGGCATGGAGCTGTCCCACATGCCGCCGTGGAGAAAGATGATGGCGGGCGCGGTATTCTTCTGCGGGTCGTGTCCCGGCGGGAAAAAGAAGTGTGCGGCGAGATCTCCGGAGGGGGAGTGGAAGTAGATGAAGGATTGGGCGTCCTTGAGGAGTTCGCGGTCCCTTGCCTCACCGATCGGGGACGCTTTGACTAGTTCTTCAATCACGTTGCAGGCAGAATTGACCGGGGACGATTTTGATTTTTCATTCCGGGCGGAAGTTGTCCATAGTTTCCGTCATGATCCGACCGTTTTTCACCATTTTGGGAGTAACTCTGCTTGCGGGAGTGAATTTTCCCGCGCACGCGCAGAAGGCAGATCCCGCCCTGACCAAGCAACTCGACACGGTCTACCAGCATTGGCGCAACGCGATGGTGCAGAAAAACCTCGCGAATTGGAAGGCGGTCACCGCCAGCCATCGGCAGGTTTCAATCATGAACCGGATTCACTCCGAGCGGCGTCCCATCGCGCAGACGTTGTTCAATCTCCCGGCGGCCCCTCCCGATACCCGGAACCTGAAGATCCTGGATGTGAAGTCGAAGGGTGTGACCGCGAATGTGTTTTACTTCGGGCCGGTGGATTTCGGAGTCGGGGTGAAGCCGCCGGATAACCTGCTGGTGCTCTCCTTCGCGAAGGAGGGTGTGCGGTGGAAATACGACACTGCCGACTTCGTGAACCTCGCGGTCTTGCCGGATGTGCGCAAGCAACTCGCCGCTGGTCAGATGGCTCACTTGGACCGCGCGGAGTTTGCGCCGAAGGGAACGGTGGAACGTCCCATGGTGACGCTGCGTGGCCCGGTCAAGTACATCGCCAAGACCTATGTCTACTGTCCGGGGCGGGAAGTGAGAGTGAACGTCAACAAGGTGAGCAGGCACCTCTACCAAAACACCAAGGAATCGGAGATCATCATCGGCGGCGCGCGCGATGGGCGCAATGAAGTGCAATTCGCGATCAAGAGTCTGCCCGGGAGCCAGGGAGACGAACCGCTCACCATTCGCGTCTATCTCCTTTCGCAGGTGCAGGGGGTGCAGCCGATCAAGATCTTCCAATACCAGGTTCCGGAGAAGGGGAAGGTGAAGCAGTTCGGAACCGAGTTTTTCGACCTGGGTCCGGCCCAGGCGAAGAAGATCCTGGGAAGGTAGCGGGACGGAGTGAAAGGTCAGGGCTCACTGAATCCTTTGCTTGAATGAAGGAGTGGTGGGCGATTCTGACCTGGCAGCAGGCAGTCGCGTCCGTGCTCTACGGAGTTGCGGTGTTCCTCATGCTCGTGTCGCTGACGTTCATGATTCGCATCCCCGATGATCCGATTTCAACCTGGGATCTGCTCATCCAACTTGGAAGCGCGTTCTACCATATGCCGGAGATGTGGATGTCCGGGTCGTGGACCGATTTTGTGCAGAACGCTCTTCCGGCGCTCTGCTTGCTGCTGGCATACGTCCTCATTGTTCCAGGGGCAATTCTGATGATCCTGTCCTCCATGAACCGGTGGTTATCCTGGGTGGCCCGACTTCTCTGGTCCGTGATTTGGATCGCCGGGCCCGTGTTGATTCTGAACCTGAGCCGCTCTGAGAATCTCGAACTCTCGGTGGGAGGACAGTTCTGGATTGCCTGGACATCGTTGGTGGTGGCGCACTGGACCATGGCACCGTGCCGGCTTGCGCCGAAGGCTCCGGGAGGAGTGGCAGGGATGGGGCAAGGTTAGGAGGAGAGACTGTTGGGCAGGGAGGTCGAAGGTCGAAGGATGCGGTGCCCCAGGTGGGCGGTCGGCTGCTAGTCGGGGCGGTTTTCTTCCATGGCGGGGAAGGTGGCCGCGACATTGAGGGGATCGGGGTCCGCGAGCGGGAGGGGAGTGTCGTCGGCCTTCTTGTAGTTGGTGAAGGCGAGGGGGACGATCGTCAGACACAAGATCGGCTCCCGTTCACTGCCAAGCTTGGCGATGTGGAGAATAAGGGCGCGATGGTCGAGGTACTTGAACTCGAAGAGGTGATCCTTGGGGAAGACGGGTCCGGTGGGCGCGTTGCGGAGAGGAAAGAGGAGTTCGAGAATGACCGGGTAGAGGCTTGCCTCGTTGAGTTCGTCGGTTTGCACGATGGCCTGCGCGCGCACGGCGAGGCCGGGGTGGAAGAAGTCGTCTTCGGTGAGCGGTCGGGTGTGGGTGACGCGGTAGGTTCCCTCCACGTAATTGACGACCTCCGGCTTGAGGAAGTTGGTGATGTAGTTGCGCTTGAAATGCCGGTTGTGAGCCGTGAGTTGCTCTTTCTCGAGTGGGTAGAACTTGGTGAGGAGTTCCTGCGCGTCGCCGCTCGCTCCGTCCGGGGCCTCGAGCGGTTCATAGGAGACCACCGGGGTGAGGTGCTTGAGTTTGCGGAGGAGATTGTAGTTGGTCGGGCGCTCGGGAAAGTTGAAGAGGAAGAGGCAGATGCTCCAGCTGGCAATCGCAAAGGCCGCGGCCAGGAGTTGGGCAAGGGTCCACCAGAACCAGGAGGGGCGGCGCTTGATGAATTTCTTGAGGTCGCCCTTGGCCACGGAGAAGTGCGCGTGAAGGTGAGAGGGTGCTCAGGAGCAGTTGGTGCCATCAAGCGCGGGGTCGTAGCTGGGTTCGGCACCTTCCTTCCTTGCCTCGAAGGAGGTGCCGCAGCCGCAGGAACGTGCCGCATTGGGATTGACGATCTTGAATCCGGCGTCGGAGAGATCGTGCGAGTAGTCGATGTGGCAACCGCGCAAATACTCGAGGCTGTCGGGGGACAGGAAGACCGCCACCCCGTCCTGCTCCACGACCTGGTCGTCCGCTTCGCGTCCGGCGACCTTCATGGTGTACTGCAGTCCGGCACAGCCGCCACGCTGGACGCCGAGGCGCAGCCCCTCACCCTCCTTCGCACCCTTCCGTTCGAGGAGAGCCTTTAGTTCCTGCACCGCAGGGTCCGTGAGCGTGATCATGGTCTCAGTGGTGGTTGAAGATGGCCCAGAGGAAGGGAATTCGCCAGCGAATCTTTTGAGAGTTCCTCAATGTGAGAGGCGGGATCGAAGCTCCAACCAACAAGTTCCACATAAATCTCAGGACCAGTCCCAAGATTCAAGGATGGTCCAGGCGCGGTAACCCCGGCCTGATCATTCGTCGACAGTAGCTCGAGTCGTTGTGCAATGAGATTTGGGTGTGGATTTGAAATCTATGTGGAACTTGGTGGTTGAGAATTTTTAACCCTGCCATCCCGGTCTCCCTTTCGTAGTCTGCTTCATGCCTCGCATTCATGTCATGCCCGATGCCTTGGCCAGCCAGGTCGCGGCCGGCGAGGTGGTGGAGCGGCCTGCCAGCGTGGTGAAGGAGTTGGTGGAGAACAGCCTGGACGCCGGGGCGAAAGAGGTGCGGGTCGAGATTCAGCGCGGAGGGGTGGCCCTGGTGAAGGTAAGCGACGACGGAATCGGGATGAACCGCGAGGATGCGGTGCTCAGCCTGGAACGGCATGCCACCAGCAAATTGCGCGACAAGGAGGGGCTCACCTCGATTGTGACGCTGGGATTTCGGGGTGAAGCCTTGCCCAGCATTGCGAGTGTGGCGCGTTTCCGGTTGACCACCCGGGAACGCGATGCGCTGGAGGGAACCGAGATCACGGTGGAGGGCGGGAAGCTGCGCGATGTCCGCGATGCGGGCTGTCCGCCGGGGACCACGGTGGAGGTGCGCGATCTATTCTACAACATCCCGGCGCGACGCAAATTCCTGCGAAGCGAAACAACCGAAGCGGCGCACATCGACTACCAGGTGCGCCTGCATGCCCTGGCTTGTCCGGAGGCCCGGGTCATTCATCGCAAGGACGGACGGACCGCCTTCGATGTGGCGGCGAGCAGCGACCGGCGAGTGCGCATCGGGGATCTCTTCGGTCGGGATCTCCTCTCCAAACTGCAGGCGCTCCCGCGGGTGGAGCATCCGGGAATGGCGGTGAGTGGATACCTCCTCCCCCCCGAGGCGGCGCGCAAGAGTCGGCGCGGTCAGTATCTCTTTCTGAACGGGCGGCCGGTGTATGATCGGGTGGTGTGGCGTGCCCTGGAGGAAGGATTCCGCGGAGCGTTGCCCGCGGGTCGTCATCCCGTGGCGTGGCTCTGGTTGGAGATGGATCCGCACCTCGTCGATGTGAACGTCCATCCCGCCAAGCGCGAGGTGCGCTTTCATCGGCCCTCGGAGTTGCGAGCCTTGATTCTGGAGGCGGTCGGCCAGCGGTCGGAGATGGGAGCTCAGGAGTCGGCAGTCGGCAATCGGGGGTCAGGGGTCGGGGGAGATGGAGGTCAGAAAATCCCCGACACTCCGGTCCAGGCGGTGGCGACCAGTGACGGCGACGCGGAGCGGGGCCGGGTCGAGACGGTGGCCCCGCCGCGGGTCTGGCAGGCGGAGGCCCAGCCGGAATTTGGGGAGGAAGTCGAGGCTCCAGCCGCGCCCGCGTTTCGGGTGGTGGGGGTTTTGGAGGGACGCTACCTGGTCCTGGAGGCGAGCGATGGCCTGGTCCTGCTGGAAGGGGAGGCCGCCCGGGAACGGATTCTCTATGAGCGATTCCTGGCCGGAGCGGAGCGGGGCGTGCCGGAGTCGCAGGGATTGCTGGTGCCGGTTCTGCTCGAACTGGAGGCGCGCGATGCCGACGTGGCGCTGCGCAACGCGGAGAATTTCCGGGAAGCGGGTATGGAGGTGGAGTCCTTTGGCGGAGTGACGGTGCAATTGCGCAGCCTGCCGGCCCTGCTCTCAGATGCCGATCCCAAGGCGCTCCTGCTCGACCTCGTCGATGAATTGGTGGCCAGCGTGGAAAGCCGGGCCGGGAGGACGCTCACTTTTGAGAAGTTTGCGGGCGAACTCGCCAAGGTCGGCGCGCGGGGCGAACGCTGCCGGGCGGAATCGGCGCAAGCCTTGCTCGATCAGCTCTTTACGTGTGATTTACCCTATTGCACCCCCGACGGGCGCCCCACCTTGGTGCAGTATTCTTCGGCGGAGCTGCGGAGGCGATTCGGAAAATCGCACTGACAATTACAGCTTCAGGAATTGTGCCTTGGGACCTCTCACCGTGGGGAAGTGGACTCGGAATTTACGAAGGACATGGTTTTCAGGCCTGGTGGCTGAGCGCCCGCAATTTTCCCCCATCGACTCCCTCGTGGCCGGGGGAGGCAACGAACCTCAATCGTCCTGACCGACGGCCAGACCCCGGGGGCAGACAACGTCGGCTGGACCCAGGAAGTGGCGGACGCCGGGGTGACCGTCTAGACAGTTGCGCTTGGAGCGGATGCCGCGCGGGCGCTGCTGGACACGACTCCACTCATGGCAAGCTGAAGACAGTTCAGTGGGCCCGCGCCTACCCGGTAGAATATCGCTTTAGCAATGAGGAGACTCCGGAATCGCGCGGCCCTACGGAGCTCAATCCCGATGAGTTCCGGGTGGGTATCGAAGCGGTCAAAGTGCGCAAGTCAGCGATTCTGAATTTTGTGTTTGCATCCCTTGGCTTCCTGCTGGGAAGCGTGGTGCTGCGGCGGGTATGGAGCCGAGAGGAGCCAGCAGGCACATTCCCGAACGCGGGGCTTGCGGTCGTCGGAATGCCTGTTACAAAACCGCCAGCGAATGGCCGCAAAGCTGACCTATAAGGAGGCAGGCGTTGATACGGTGAAGGCTGCGGCCCTGGTCGGTGACATTCGTACCCACGTCCAGCGCACGCAAAAGCAGCGCCAATTGATGGGGGCATTCGGGCTCTTCGCAGCAGCTTACGAGCTGAAGGGCTACAAAAAGCCGGTGATCGTGACCGGCTGTGACGGGGTCGGGACCAAGCTGGAAGTGCAATTGCAGTACGATCGCATCGAGGATGCCGGCAAGGACCTCGTGGCGATGAGCGTGAACGATATTCTCACCACGGGGGGAGATCCGCTCATGTTTCTCGACTACATCGGGCTCGCCCAGCTCCATGAAGAGCGGGTGACGCGGCTGGTGGCGGGGATGGCGGACTACCTGGAGGAGTGCGGCTGCATCCTGGCGGGCGGCGAGACCGCGGAAATGCCGGGAGTGGTCCCCGAGGGAGTCGTGGAGCTTTCCGGGTTTTGTATCGGATGCGTCGAGAAGGACGAGATGGTGGATCCGAGTTCCATCGGGGAGGGCGACGTCCTGATCGGATACCGGTCCGATGGCGTCCATGCCAATGGCTGGAGTCTGATTCGGCGCGTGCTGGCGGATCATGGGGACGAGTTTTCCGAGGAAGATGTGCACGCGCTCCTCCCGCCGACCCGGCTCTACCATGACGTGGTGAGCGCCCTGAAGGAAGCGGGTGTGCGGGCGAAGGCGATGGCGCACATCACGGGGGGAGGACTTCCAGAAAACCTCAAGCGGCTCTTTGACGGGCTCGGCTGTGCCCTGAATGTGCCGGAGTGGGAGAATGAGGCGGTGCAGAAGTTGCTGCGCCACGTCGATGACGAAAGCTGCTGGCACACTTTCAACATGGGAATCGGCTGGGTCGTGATCGTGGATCAGGCTCAGGCGGAATCTGCGGTCGCGGCTGGTCCGGGCGGCGTTGTGCTCGGGGCGGTCGATGGGACGCCCGGGGTTCGCGTGACTTCCAAGCGATGAACGACGCATGAGCGACCACCTTAATCACGAATGCGGGATTGCGGTGGTTCGCCTGCGAAAACCCCTCGCCTACTTCCAGGATCGCTACGGCGATTCGCTGTGGGGCTTTCGGAAGCTCTTTCTTCTCATGGAGAAGCAGCACAACCGGGGCCACGACGGGGTG
>JAYGGC010000042.1:0-16729 GCA_046581525.1 Roseibacillus sp.
GGCAGCTTTAACGAACTCCTGGTGAGCTTGCTTACCTCAGACTCATTTCTCTATCGAAAATAACAGCGAGGGAAACTCCATGAACATCATCGATCGTCGAACATTGCTGAAACGTATGACCGCGGGTGCGGGGTGCGTCGCGCTGACTCCTTTCCTGAAGCACATGGACATGCTCCATGCGGCCGATACGGCAATCCTACCCAAACGATTTGTCTTCGTGCTCAAGTCCAGCGGTTTGCACGCGGAGTACTTGAATCCCGATGGATTGAAGCATGGCGGCAGCACCATTGTGGATTCCTCGCTGGACGGCAAAACCTTGCCCTACAAATTGGCACCACTGGAGCCATTCAAGGACAGACTCACCATCATTCAAGGTCTCGGGGGGCGGCAGTGCGCGATTGGTCACAGCTCCTACTACGGTGCTCTGGGCGGCTTCAAATCGCCACACCACACCCTGCCGGCGGCGGCCACCATTGACGGTCACCTGTCGGAAATGTTCCCCTCCGTGTTCAACCGGATCGGATTGAAGATGGGTACCGGCACCCAGGGCATTGCCTACCCTGATCTCTCGTCTGCAGGCAAGAACAGGCAAATGCCGTTTCAGTGCAACCCCCAGTTTGCCTACGCAAATCTCTTCGGCAGCATCGCGACGGGGGGAGATATCGGAAAGAAATACACTCGGACGGGCAACGTGCTTGATGCCGTGGGCGGAAAGATAAAGAGACTGCGGACCGACTTGCCGAACCAGGAAAAGGAGAAGCTGGATTATTATCTGAGCGGCTTCGAAGCACTCAAGAACCGGCGCCTGAAATTGATCGACATGCAGGACGCCCTGAAAGAGAACGCGCCTGAGGTGACGGACATGTACACCTCAAAGGTGACCACTCACCATCTCGAGGCCCATTTTGAGATGGCCACCGCCTCCTTGATCACAGGGATCAGTAACGTGATCACGATCAGTTGCGATGATCTTAGTTCGTCCTATGCTGGCATTGGCATTCCCAGTCAGGTGCATGCCATCGGCCACGGGGCCAGGAGTGGTGAGCTTTCGGCCCAGGAATGCCGCAGCAAAATGGTCAACTTCAACATGCAGTTGATTGCCGGGATGGCCGACAAACTCTCCAAGGTGCCTGAAGGCGATGGCACCATGCTCGACAACACCCTGATTGTTTATCTCAGTGACAATGCAGACCAACACCACGCCAGCAACTTGCAGTGGCCCATCGTGATGGTCGGCAACCTGAACGGCAGACTCAAATCCAAAGGTCGTTACCTTGCGTATCCGCACTACAACACCACCAAGGGCGTGCGCACCATTGGCAACTGGCTCACCACCATCACGCATCTTGCGGGCGTGCCCCAGGATTACTTTGGTCAACCCGACCTGGCCCTGGGGCCCTTGCACACCCAGACGGGTCCGCTGAGCGAACTGTTGGCATGAAAACCAGGAACATCGTTTCGTTGTTTTTCTGGTTGGCTACCCTGCCGTTCGTACTGGCTGCTGAGCCCGCGCCTGGGCCCATGACGGAAGCTCAGGTCTTGGAAATGCTGGCGGCGAAACGGCCGATCCCACACGGGCCCGAGGCCTTGAATGATAAGGACCTTGCTCGGATCTGCACCGCGACAGAGATGACCGAATTGGACTTGTCCGGGTTCCGGATCATCTCGGACGAGGGTATCGTGCATCTGTCGAAGCTCCGCAAGTTGAAGACCCTGAACCTCCAGAATTGCAGCCGCCTCACGCCCAAGGGGCTGACCGTGCTTTCCAGCTTGCAACATCTCGAGAGCCTGCGACTCGGCAGGGACCAATTCAGGACCGAGGCGATCTACGATGTCCTCCTGACGCTTCCGGCCTTGCGCAAGCTCATCCTGATCGATTGTGTCGCCTTCATGAAAAAGGATCAGGGCCTCGCCAGGTTAAAGGCGATGAAGAATCTGAGGTATCTGGATCTGTCCTGTTACGGTGGCCAACACACTCCCATTTTGGACGAGGTGGTGCAGTTGACCCAGCTCACTCATTTGAATCTGGATAATTACAAGGGCTGTCCCGTCTCACTGACGGCTTTGAAGGAAATGGAGAAGATGACGGACTTGGAGTTCCTGGGCCTGGCGGGACATTGGTACCGGGACGATGTCCTCGACGATCTCTACAAGAAACTCACCCACCTCGAGGTGCTGCACGTGGGTGGGCACTACGCGATGAACAGCAAGAACCCCGCCCTGCCGTCGAACCTGAGCCACCTGGTCCTGGATCGATCCTGGTTTCTCGAGGATCAGGCCATGATCAATCTCGGCAAGAAGAGTCTGGAGGAGTTGAACCTGGAACGCTGCGTTAAACTCACGGACAAGAGCATGGCGGCCTTGCAGAACCTACCCAAACTCAGGTCGCTCAATATCGGGTCCATCCATGGCCTCACCGATGCCGGGGTGCATCACTTGAAAGGCAACACCGGCCTCACCTACCTGGGCTTGTTCGACAACGATCATATCACCAACAAGGGGCTGGCGGCGCTCAAGACCATGAAAGCCATGCGGCGCCTGAAACTGTGGCACCTGCCCAAGATCGACGGGGCAGGGCTGTCCTTCCTGAGCAGCATGGGCGAACTGGAGCACCTCGATCTGTCGACCTGTTTCGGGATCACCGATGAGGGGCTCGAACATATCAAGAGCGCGTCTCGCAAGACGAGCGCGTCGTGTTTGAAAACGCTCTACCTGGACAACCTTCCCAAGATCACCGATGCAGGGGTGAGCCACCTGGCCGGTCACACCAACCTGGAAGAACTGACCTTGATCCACTGCGTGTTACTCACCGACGAGTGCCTGCAGTATTTCAAAAACATGAGCTCCCTCACCTACCTCGACCTCAGTTACTGTGAGGGCCTCACCGCGCCGGCAGTCGAAAAACTCAAGAGGGTGTTGCCCGACTGCGACATCAACTTTTAGCCGATTTTCCTTTTGCGGTGATCAACCACTCGCGGGTTGGCCTCTTCCCCAATCCGGGTTAAGCATCGCCCCATGGAAAGTCCTCCCTTGCCCAAACTGGAGATCGGAGCCTCGAGCGAAGAGGCCGAGCTCTGCGTTCTCTTGATGCATGGTCTCGGGGCGGACGGGCACGACTTCGCCGATGTCGCGACTCTCCTGAGCAAGGCCGCCCAGCCCCGCAAGTGGCGCTTTGTCCTGCCCCACGCCCCAAAAATGGAGGTCACCATCAACATGGGCATGCGCATGCCGGCCTGGTACGACATCATCGACCTGGATCACCCGCGTTCGGTAAACTGGGATACCGTGGCAGCGAGCGCCAGGCACATCGAGGTGCTCCTCGAAGCCGAGCACGCCAAGAAGGTTGTCCTCGCGGGCTTTTCCCAGGGGGCCGCCATCGCGCTCCATGTCGGGTTGCGCCGGCCCTCGGAGATCGCGGGCATCCTGATGATGTCGGGTTACCTGCTGGAGTCGGACGAGCACCCCTGCCCGAAGAAATCGGCCGAGTTTCCGATCGGGATCATGCACGGCAGCGACGACGAGGTGATTCCCTTTTCCGCGGCGGAGGGGACCGTGGCGGCCCTGGAGGGATCGGGATTCTCACCGACCCTCAAGGTCTACCCAGGCATGGCGCACTCGGTGTGCGAGGAAGAGATTGGCGATGTGTTAGCGTGGTTGGAACAGGTGAGTTCCCGAACGTTGGCATGAAGCCATCGGGCACGGGTCTGACCTCTCTATTCGGTGAGCCTCCATCGAATGCGCGCCAACTTCCGGTATGCGTTGACAGCGGGCGGCGGCATTACGGATGATGCGACCTTGAAGAACGAGTTCCTCCTCGACCCCGAAATCGCCTACCTGAACCACGGTTCGTTTGGGGCCTGTCCGCGTGCGGTGTTTGAAGCCTACCAGCGCTACCAGCGCGAACTGGAGCGCGAACCGGTCGATTATCTGCAACGCCACTTCCGGGCGAAGATGTCTGCGGCGAGGGGGAGCCTGGCAGGTTTTCTCGGATGCGGAGCGGACGACCTCGCCTTCGTCCGCAACGCCACCTACGGAATGAATCTCGTCGCGCGCTCGCTACAGATCGGACCAGGCGACAGCATCCTGACCACCGATCACGAGTACGGTGCGGTCGATCGCATGTGGCGGACGTTTGCGGAGGAGACCGGGGCGGAGCTTGTGCGCGTGCCCCTCGCCTTCCCGGCGACTTCTCCCGACGCCGTCCTGGAAGCCTTCCGCAGCCGGATCGACTCCTCGGTGCGGGTCTTCGCCTTTCCCCACCTCGCAGCGGTCCCTTCCGTTGTCCTTCCGGTCGAGGGCTTGGTCCGACTCGCGAAGGAGGCGGGGGTGATCTCGGTGGTCGATGGAGCCCACGCCCCCGGCCAGGTGCCGCTCGCTCTCGGGTCGCTGGGCGCGGATTTCTATGTCGGCAACTGCCACAAGTGGCTGCTCACCCCCAAAGGAGTGGGATTCGTTTACGCGGCGCCGCACCAGGCCGACCGTGTCCGGCCGCCCGTGGTGAGTTGGGGAACTATCTCCGATGGCACCTCAGCCCTCCTCTTGGAAAACGAATGGCAGGGCACCACCGACATTTCCGCCGTCCTCGCCGTGACCGATGCCATCGAGTTCCTCGAAGAGCACCACTGGTTTGAAAAGGTCGTGCCTCGGTGCGCGCGTCTCCTCGAGGAAGCGAGCGCAACTCTGCTGGAGGTCACGGGACAACCGTCACTCTACGGATCGCCAGCAATGCATCCGCCCCAGATGGCCTCATTCCGCCTCCCGCCCGGTGGCCATCCGTCCCTGCACTCCGATCTTTATCATCAGTCCAAGGTCGAGCTCCCGGTGTTCCCCATCTCCCAGGGCGAGCTCTTCCGCGTGTCCGTGCAGGCCTACAACAGCGAGGAGGACCTCCAGCGGTTGGTCGAGGCCCTGCGAGTGCTTCTGTAGAGGAGGCCGCTACTGATTCTCGAGATACTCGACCAACAATCGCACGCCCACTCCGGTCCCCATTGGGCCACCCTGGTAATCGCGATCGGTTGCGCCCCAGGCACTGCCCGCGATGTCGAGGTGTGCCCACGGCGTGTCGCCGGCGAAATACGAGAGGAAGGCGCCACCGGTCGACGACCCGGCCCCGGTTCCCGGACTGCTTATGTTGCGCAAGTCGCCGACCTTGCCCTTCATGTCCTTCTTGTGGAAGTCGATGATCGGCAAGGGCCAGACCGCCTCGGAGGTGGTCTCCCCGGAGGCCACCAGGGCGTCAATCAGCGACTGGTCATTGCCCATCACGCCGCTGAGTTCGTGGCCGAGCGCAACCACCACCGCACCGGTGAGGGTAGCGAGATCGATCATCGCATCGGGTTTGACCTTCTTGACGGCATAGGCAAGCGCGTCGGCCAGGATCAAGCGTCCCTCGGCATCGGTATTGAGCACCTCGATGCTCAGCCCGTTGCAAGCGGTCACCAAATCGCCTGGCTTGACTGCTTTGCCGTCGGGCATGTTTTCCGAGGTCGGGACCAAGCCGTGCACCTCTACATCGGGAAGTAGTCCCGCGAGGGCCTGGAAGGTTCCCAGCACCGCCGCGCCGCCGGACATGTCGTACTTCATTTCGCCCATCCGCGCCGAGGGCTTGATACTGATCCCGCCCGTATCGAAGGTCAGACCCTTGCCGACCAGGCAAATCCTGCGACGCACTTTCCCGGACGGTTTGTAGACGAGGTGGATGAGGTAGGCCGGTTCCGAAGAGCCGCGTGAGACCGAAAGAAGCGAACCCATATTGAGGGCCGCCATGGCCTTCTCGTCGTGGATCCGGATCGTGATGCGTGGTGAATTACGCGCGATCTTGCGGGCCTCCTGCACCATGTCGCGCGGGCGCATTTTGTTGGCCGGGGTATCCTGCAACCGGCGGGCGAGACAGTTGCCTCGCCCGATGGTTTCTCCGCGCCGCGCTCCGGCGTTGAGCCCCCGATCGGCCTGGATCGTGATGCGGTTGAGCACTGCAGCCTTGGCCGTGCTCTGGAAGCTGCCGAGCCGATAGGATCCCATCACCGCACCCTCGGCCAGTGCTTGCCCGAGAGTGGCCGATTGTCTTCCGAGGGCGAGGCCGATCCAAAACGTCAGGGAGGCGGCCTTGGTCTTCTCTGCCTTCCGGACTGCGATCGCCGCCGCGCGCCGCACAATCTCCGGAGCGACGATCTTGTCGCCGCCAAGGCCGATGAACAACACCCGCTTGGCGGGTCCCCTGGTTGCATCAGTGAGCCGGGTTTCGCGCGCTTCCCCGCCAAAAGAGGCGATGGCGTTGGGCGGCACCGAAACGCCCTCCGGCAATTTCGGCTTCTTGTTCTTCGCCGCGAGAACGACGAGGAGGTCGGTCTTCGCCAGGCGTCCCGCCAGCGTCTTGTAAGTGATCTTCACCGCCGTCTGATGACGGGAAGCGGTCCCCAGTTCCAGCCCAATCGCCCGCGCGGGCACGATGTAAAAAGGGGGAAGACCCTTGTCGGTCACGAATTCCACGTGTTCAAGACAAACGACGGCGCCTCATCACATCTCGGAGCCCGTCCCCGGTAGCGGCCCGGCCAACGGGGTCGGAAAGGGGTTACTGGGGCCTGCCCACTCGCATTATCGCCGCGGAGCAGCGCATCATTCACTTGGCGTGCGGATGTTCCTTCAACAATTCCTCCGGGCTGTAGAGCCCCGCCCTGCCCTTGAGCAATCTGCGCACCTTCCCCACCTGCTCCGCGGAGATCACGCCGGCTTTGTTGCCAAATGAATTCCGCACGTAGGTCAAGACCGCGGCGATCTCACCGTCTTTGAGGAGGTATTCGAAGGGGGTCATCGGAACCTGCCCGGGGTATGTTTTGCCCTCCACCTCGATGGGTCCCATCAGGCCTTTCAAGGTCAGTTTGATCAGGCGGTCGGGGTCTCCAAGGGTCCACTTGGTCCCCGCCACGGGCGGAAACCCCGAGTCCGGGAGGCCTTTGCCGTCGACTTGGTGACAGGTGGTGCAGTGCGCTTCCCTCCCGTAGATCTCGCCACCTTGGACGTAGAGTTTGGCGGCCGCTCCGGTGAGGTGTTTCGGCGCGACGACCGGATCGGCCTCGCGAGGGGGCACCGTGGACTGATTCAATGTGCCGAGCGCGAAGTCATAGCTTTGCTGGGAATACTTGCCCAAGCCCTTTGCCTTGGCGGCCTCGATGATGGGCAGGCCGGCACTCTTGTCCAGGGAGGACGCCGCGGTGATCGCTTCCAAACGCACGCGCCCGTGTTCGTCGTTGGCGGCAGCGAGAAGAAGCTTGCGCTGATTCCTGATGCGGTGGCCATTGAATCGCAGAACGCGCACGGCGCCGGCGCGGATCCGGTGGTCGGTCGAAGCGAGCAAGTCGTTGAGGAGGTCGACATCGACTCGGTCGGCACCCCAGGTGACCCAGAGGGCCTCGAGCTTGAGGCGGTCGGAGCCGTCGGGCAGCGCGGCAACCCAGGCCTTCACCGCCGGGAGAACCGCTTTGGCATCACGACCACGCAACTCGCGGCGGGTGCGATATCTCGAACGCGCCTCGTGGAGCTTCAGGTTTTCGAGAAGCACGGAGATTGGGGCGCCCGCGATCTTGGCAGGTTTCACGAGGGGGCGCGACGGGTAGGTCACGCGGTAAATGCGGCCGTGCTGGTGGTCGCGATTCGGGTCACGGGCGCTGTGCTGCATGTGCCCGATCAGGGCGTTTTGCCAATCGACCACGTAGAGCGATCCATCCGGGGCAAACTCGAGGTCGGTCGGCCGGAAGTTGAGATCCTTCGAAACGAAGAGGTCATGGCGGAACTTGGTGGTGAAGCCGGTGCCGTCCTCGATCAACTGATGTTGCTTGGCACCGAGAAAACCGATGTTGTTGTTGAGCAGGATGTCGCCCTGGACTTCGTCGGGGAAGTGGCGGCTGGAGACGAACTCGATCCCGGAGGTGGGCCGCACCTTGTTCCCGGTAATGATGTCCGGCGCTCTCATGTTGAACCCGTATCGGGTGGTCACGGTCCCGGGCATCATCCAGGTCAGGCTGGTGCCGGAGGTGTGCAGGAAGAAGTCCTGGCCGTAGTCGTCAAAGGCCACCCCCCACGGATTCGGGATGCTGAACTGGGAGTAGCGGATCAAGTGCTTGCGCTGCGGGCTGTACCGGAAAAATCCACCGTTGGTGCCGCGCTGCGGGCCGTAGGCGCTCTCGACATTGCTGTGCAGGAACACTCCCTCGCACATGATGAAGGCGCCGGAGGGATCGGCGCAAAACGCGGAGATGGCATGGTGGGTATCGTGATCGTCGAAGCCGGAGAGCAACACCTCCTTGGTGTCGTACTTGTCGTCGCCGTCCTCGTCCTTGAGCCGGATGAGGCTGCCGCTCTGGGAGAGGTAGACGCCGTCGTGCGAGATCTCGAAGCCGATCGGGATATGGAGGTCCTCGGCGAAGTTGATCTGCTTGTCGGCTTTGCCGTCGTTGTCGGTATCCTCGAAGATGATCAGCTTGTCCTGGGGACGCGGGTCACCGATCCGGTAGTGCGGGTAGCTGGCCATGGTGGCCACCCACAGGCGGCCCTTGTTGTCGAAGGCCATCTGCACCGGGTTGGCGAGATCGGGGAACTGCTCTTCGTCGGCGAAGAGCTCGATCCTGTAGCCGTCGGCCACCTTGATCTGGGTCTGCGAGACGGCACCCTTGTTGTAGGCGACGTTTCCGTTTTTCCCGCCCGGTCTGTAATTCGATTTGACCGGTGGGAGCCCGGAGGTCACCGCATCGGCGGCGGCGAGATCGAAATTCTCCCCGGCCGTCGCAGACCAGATCGCACGGTCGCGGATCTCGGTCATCTCGCGGGTTTTCTTCAGCTCGAAGGGGTAGTTGCCGGGTCCGAATGGCTTGTAGCGGCGGCCGTAGACGTGCACGCCATTGGGAATCTTGTAGTCGTTGAGCCAGGCCCAGTTTTTCTCGGTGACCGCGGCGTGGACCGCCTCGCGCTTGGTGGAATCGTAGCCCCCGGTGCCGAAGATACTTTCGGCGAGTAGCGGGGCGAGTTTCCGGTAGCCGCGATCATTCAGCAGCGCGCCATCGGTGGTGTATTCCTTCCCATCCTGATACCAGGCTTTCGAGGGGGCGAAGGTATCGACGAAGAGCACCCGGTTCCTGGCCGCAATGTCGCGCATGGCCTCGGTATAGAGCGCAAGGTTGGCATTCTGCGCGGCGCCGTTGGGGATGCCGTAGGTTGCCGACAAATCCTGCAGCGCGCTCGGTGAAACGAGGGCGAGCTGCGGTGCGCTCTTGCCGTTGTATTTCTGATCTTGGGTATGCACCATGAAGGCCTCGAACTCCTTCTTGAATCGTTCGACGTCAGCCGGCCCTTCGAAGGAGGAGTTGAATCCGAAGAAGGCAATCACGGTGTCGGCCTTGAGGCGGGTCAGCCACTGGTCAGCGGTCTCGAAGTGGCCGGCGGGCTTGGTGTTGATCTGGTACTTCTTGTGCACCAGCTCCTTGGCCCCCGGGAAGGCGAACTGGCCGTCGTGGTTGCGACCGGGGTGCGGGCGAAATCCCGGGGTGTTGCCCTCATCACACATGTTTCGGATCGAGATCTGCGACACCGGGAAGCGCAGGAAGAGCTCGGTCTCGAAGTGGCCAAAGTGGTTCATGCGCGATCCCATGCCCGCACCAAGGAGAACGATCCGGTCGCCCTTGTTGACGGTGAGCACTTCGGGAGCCACTGCCTTGTCCTGCGCGAACGAACTTGGGGCAACGAACGCGGCCACCGCAAGGAGGCTGGCGGCGCGCACGCGCCGATTCCTGGTTGGAGATGTTCTTGAATTCATGTCGAGGTGTTGTTGGCGAGTCAATCCGAGGGCGGGGTAGAAGACAACCGGGAAAATCGGAGGCGGGTAAGGGAAGTCACGGTGACCAAACCAATTCAGTCCCCCCCCGCAATCGATGATCAATTCCCAGCCGGTCCGCGATCACTGGCAGCGTGTTGGCATCGCATTCATTGCAGAACATCTGACTTACTTCCCGATCCGCGCGCGGTCGCGGTCCTGCTTTTTCTCGGGCTCCGGCGTGAAGTTGCCGGGCCCGCCGGGGGCGAAGTCCCATGCCTTGGTCGGCTCGCCAAACTGATCGAGGAAGGCGCCCGAAGAGAAGGCCAGGTAGAATGGGCCATCGCCCTTCTGGTCGCGGTTGGCAGCGTAGAGTTTCTTCATGGCAGGCAAGGCGGCCTTGGCGTCCTCACCTAACAGTTCGAGCGCACGGCAAGCCCGCAGCGCCGTCCACCAATCCTTGTGACCGAGATCCTTCACAAGACGGGTAAGCGCAACATCACGAAACTTCGCATCGCGAGCCAGCCAGTCCGCGGTTTCGATGCGTACCGCCGGCGCGATGTCGTCGAGGTAATCGATCACCTTCGTCGTTCCTGTGAAGCCTGCTTGACGCAGCCCGATGATCGCCCAGTAGCGCTCAGAAGGAAGTGGCGATTTGAGGAGCTTGAGCAGATCGTCCGCCTTGGCGGTTCCCACCATGTCTGCCGCCGCCCAGGCGCGCTCGAGCGATGGTCGGTGATCGGTTTTCCCTTCCAGAATGTCGTGCAGCGGTTTGCCCTCGTTGCCTACCCACTTCCACATCTCGCTCTCCGGAATCGGGCCGGGATCGAGCAGGCGCATGCGCTCCGCAACGAATGCCTTGCGGTGATCTTCCAGCGCGGTCTGCTGCGCTGCACTCATCTTCTTCTCGATCAGGTTGTGCAGGTTATCCGGGTCGGCCTCGCAATCGTAGAAGGCCTCCACCGGTTTGGAGGGACCGGCGTAGTCGAGTTGGGCCTTCGTGAGTGAGGTCGGCTTGGTCGCTGCGAGGCGCGTGATCTCACGCCGAATCTCCCCGAGATCGGGAAAGACGCTGGGTTGGTTGTGACTGAGATAGGGATGGTAGTTCCGGATGTAGAGGTAGCGCCCGCTCCGCACCGAACGCGCAAACTCGTGCACCTCGTCCACCCGGTCACGGCAACCGTATACGTACTTCCGGGGCTCGCCTGCATCGGGGCCAAGAAAGACGCGACCCTGCATGTAGTCGGGCACTTCCAGGCCCGCCAGCCGCAGGGTGGTGCAGGGAAAATCGACGAAACTCACCAGTTCGTCGCTCACTGTGCCGGGGGCGGAGGGCGCGAGGTGCTGATACTTCCTGGGAAAGCGCACCATCAGCGCAACGCGCATTCCCGAGTCGTGCAGCATGCGCTTCCCGCGGGGCATTCCGGTTCCGTGATCGGAGTAGTAAAAGACGATGGTGTCTTCCGCGAGGCCATCTTCCTCCAGTTCGGCCAGGATCCGTCCGGTGTTCTTGTCCATCACCGCGACGCAATCATACATGCGCGCCCACTCCTTCCGCACAATGGGCGTGTCGGGATAATATGCAGGGAGAGGCACCTTGGCGGGATCGTGAATCTCGCTCTTCTTCAACTTTGACTGCACTTCCCTGACAAAGACCGCGTGGGGCCAGACCGTGGTGCGCGACTGGTGGCTGGTCATGTCATTGAAGACCGCAAAAAAGGGCTGGCCCTTCTTTCGCTTCTCGCTGCGCCAGTGAGCGGTGGCGCTGGAGTCATCCCAAGCCTCGGTGACCAGGCGCTTGGCATCGCCGTTGTTGTAGTCGGTCTTGACGTTGTTGGTCGCGAAGTAACCCGCCTTTCGCAAATAGGAAGGGAAGGCAACCACGCCGGTGGGAATCGGGAACGCCGAACGCATCTGGTGCGCGCCCACACTGACGGTGGTCATTCCCGTGATCAGGCAGGCCCGCGAGGGAGAACAGACCGGAGCGGCCGCAAAGGCCCGGCTGTAAAGCACGCTTTCCTTCGCGAACTTGTCGAGGTGCGGAGTGGTTGCAAACTTGTCGCCGTAGCATCCGAGCAGCGGACTCATATCTTCCGCCGTGATCCAGAGGATGTTCGGTCGCAGTTCGCGTGCGCGCACATTGCGGAAGCGCACGGTGCCGCCCTTGCCGTGATGCTGGACACCGAAGTAGCCCGAGAGATTCCGGGCCTCGTGAAGATCCGCGACGAGCTTGCCGTTCAGGTAGGTGCGCACCTGCGACCCCTGGGCCACGATGCGAAAGTGATTCCACTCCTTGGGCTTCAGGAGACCCGCAATCCTCTTGGCATAATCGGCCTGCGTGGTCTTGCCGGGGTACAACCAGCCACCCAATCCGATCCCGTAGACCCCGGCCGGTTTCTGAAGATCGATCTCACACTGGTAGCCCTTGGGTTTTCCGGTCGCCCCCGTGCACCGAAAGGCAAAGCCCGAATTGAAGTTCACCTCCTTGGTGTCCTCGGGGAGCAGCACTTCCAACTCTGCTTCGAAGTCGCCCATCGTGATCTCGGTGGTCACCCAGCAGTTCGTCTTGGAGTGAAGTTCAAGAACACCGTCCTTTGCCTCCAGGCGAATCACCTTGGAGCGCGGAGTCCATCCCTTGGTGGTCTTTCCGTCAAAGAGGTCGATCCATTCGCCCGCTGAGGCGACGGGGAAGAGAAGGCAACCCGAGATGAGGGGCAGGAGGAGGCGGCGAAGGATGAAGTGCATGGAATCGGTTTAGTTCTTCCGGCGCAGGGATAAAGCGGAATCTCATCTTGGGCCGATTGCCGGGAATTCCCTGTAAACTACCCTTGCCACGGGGCGTAGCTGTCTGACAATTCTGGCCACCCCCGCCACCTGTCACCAATGAGATCTCTCGCACTCCTGTCCCTCCTCGCCTTTTGCCTTCCTTCCCTCCTCGCCAAGCCACTCGTCTACGAGGGGACCAAGGGCCTTGGAAAGGGGAAGCACCTCGTCTTCATCGCGAGCGATCACGAATATCGTTCCGAAGAAACGCTCCCCGCCCTTGCCCGCATTCTCGCCAAGCATCATGGGTTCAAGTGCACGGTTTGTTTTGGCGTGGACGAGAATGGTGAACTCAAGGCCGGGCACTCCAACATTCCAGGTCTCGAAGCCCTCAAGAGCGCCGACCTGATGGTCATCTTCACCCGCTTCCAGAATCTCCCCGACGATCAGATGGTGCACATTGTCGACTACCTCGACCGCGGTGGACCGGTGGTCGGTCTCCGCACTTCCTCCCACGCCTTCAAGATTCCAGCCAATGCCAAGTACGCGAGTTACGATTTCCGCTCGAAGGTCAGCGGCTACGAGAACGGCTTCGGCCACCAGGTCCTCGGAAATACCTGGGTCGGACACTATGGCCGAAATCACAAGCAGGGCACCCGCATCAAGCTCGTGCCCGGGCAGAAGGATCATCCAATTCTGAAGGGCGTGGCCGACAACGCCTTCACCCATGCGGGCGCATACACTGGCATCGCCGCTGATGACTTCACGGTCCTCACCATGAGCCAACCGCTGGTCTCGATGGACAAGGACGCGGCCCCCGACAAGACCAAGAAACCCGTTCCCTCCACCTGGACCCGTCACTACCAGTCCAAGTCCGGCAAGAATCCGCGCGTCTTCCACACCACCCAGGGCGCCTCCGAAGACATTCTCGATGACGATTACCGGCGCTTGGTCTGCAATGGAATCCTGTGGGCCCTGGAATTGGAAAACTCCATCAAACCGGATCTCAATTTCGCCTTCGTCGGCCCTTACACTCCCACCACTTTCGGTGGAGGCGCTTATGTCCGCGGAGTGAAGCCCGAGGATCTCGCGGGTTGGAAGTCCCCCATCCTACCTCGTGCCAAGGAGAATCCTCCGGCCAAGAAAGCTGACCGCAAGAAGCGCGCCAAGAAACCCACCGCCAAATCAAATGCGGATGGCAAGAACAGGAAACTCAACAAGCCCGCGCCCAGGAAAGATCCCGAGTTGGCCAAGCACTATATCAATTTGCAGGGCTCGCCGCGCGCCGCTCAGGCGAACGCGGTGGCCACCAGTCTCCCGCTCACCCTCCAGCCCGACGATCAGATCGCCTTCATCGGCAGCGGTCTTTTCGACAACGCGCGGCACCACGGCTACTTCGAATCCCTTCTCCACCAGCGCTTCCCCAAGCACCAACTCAGCGTGCGCAATTTCTCATGGCCTGCCGACGAGATCGACCTGCAGCCCCGCCCCGCCAACTTCGGCGATCTCGATCAGCACCTCACTTACTATCAGGCCGACGTCATATTTGCGGCTTTCGGCTACAACGAGTCATTTGCCGGCAAGCCCGGCCTGCCTGCCTTTCGGGCGCGCTTCGACGCCTTTCTCTCCCAACTGAAGTCGCGTGCCTACAACGGAAAGACTGCCGCACGCATCATCGTGCTCTCCCCTACTGCCAACGAGAACATTGCGGGCGTTCCGGCCGCCGATCTGAACAACGCCAATCTCAAACTCTATACCGATGCCATGGCGGTGATTGCGCGGAAGCACAACGTTGCCTTTGCGGACATCTGCAGTGCCACTGCCACAGCCATGGCGGACAAGACCACCGATCACACCAGCAACGGCAACCAGCTCAACGACACAGGCCAGAAGCACTTTGCGAACACACTCTACCGAGAGCTTTTCGAAGAAACCGCTCCCGCCGTGAACGAAAAGGTACGCACCCTGGTCAAGGAGAAGGCCTTCCAGTTTTTCCACCGCTACCGCCCACTCAACACCTTCTACTACACGGGCGGGCGCAATAAGAGCTATGGCTACCTCGATTTCCTTCCCGCCATGCGGAACTTCGACCTGATGGTGGCCAACCGCAACAAGGCCATCTGGTCCACCGCCCTGGGGAAGGCCGCCAAAGTCGATGATTCCAACCTGCCCACCCTCGATGAGACCACTCAAAGCCGCGGGGCCAACGAGTGGCTCTCGGCCAAGGATGAGCTCGCCGCCTTCAAGGTCGATCCCCGCTTCGAGGTGAACTGCTTTGCCTCCGAGGAGGACTTCCCTGACATCGCCTGCCCCATTCAAATGCGTTGGGACGCCCGCGGCCGGCTCTGGGTATCGTGCTCAACCACCTATCCGCACCTCTACCCCGGCCGCAAACCCAGTGACAAAATCGTCATCCTCGAAGACACCGACTGGGACGGAGTGGCCGACAAATCGACGGTCTTCGCCGACGACCTCGAAGTCCCTCTCTCTTTCGTGCTCGGCAATGGAGGCGTCTACGTCTCGGGGGAACCACACCTCATCTTCCTCAAGGACACTGACGGGGACGACAAGGCCGACGTGCGTGAGGTCGTCCTGACGGGCTTCGGATGCGAAGACTCCCATCACGCCCTGCACGACTTTGTGTGGACTCCCGATGGCGACCTTCTCTTCCGCGAGTCCATCTTCCACAATTCCCAGGTGGAAACCGCCTACGGACCGGTTCGCGCGAAGAACAGTTCGTGGTTTCGTTTTCGGCCCGACACTCAAAAACTCACTGCCTTCGGCGGTTATCCCAACACCAACCCCTGGGGTGTCACCTTCGACGACTGGGGACATCACGTCGCAAGTCATCCAGTGTTCGCGAGCGCATTCCACGCTACCAACGCGCCCTATCCCTCGCAGCATCCCCGCGCCAATGGCATCCCGGCCTACTCCGGAGTCTGTGGCCACGAATTCGTGGACTTTGCCTCGTGGCCCGACGACCTGCAGGACGGCTTCGTGAAGGTGCGCTACAAGCCAAGCAATCGCGTCGAGTTTCACAAGTGGGTCGAACATGACGACCACTTTCGCGAGGAGTACCAGTTCGACCTCATCTTCTCAACCAACCTCTCCTTCATCCCGGTCGATCTTCGCTACGGACCTCGCGGGGCGATGTATGTCTGCGATTGGTACAACCCCATCAAGGGCCACGCTCAATATTCGCTCCGAGATCCCCGACGTGACCGCAAGTCCGGCCGTATCTGGCGTATCGTTCCAAAGGGCGCCAAGCTTCAGGATCCCCCCGCCATCGCGGGCCAACCCATCCCCGCCCTGCTCGACCTTCTGAAGCGGCCCGAGTACCGCTACCGCTACTGGGCAAAGCGTGAATTGCGTGATCGCAAGTCTGAAGAGGTGAACGCGGCTCTCGTCCAGTGGGTTGCCAAACTCGATCCGAAGGAGAAGCGATATCGGCATCACCAGGTCGAAGCGCTCTGGATCTACCGGGGAATCGGCGCAGGAGATCCTGACCTGCTGAAGGATGTTCTCGCCTGCAAGGTCCACCTCGCCCGCGCCGCCGCCACCCGTCAACTTCGCTATGAAACGACCGGGCTCAGCGTCGGGGAACGGAGTGCCCTGCTCAGAAAACGCGCCAATGACGAGAATGGAATCGTCCGCATGGAAGCGGCCACGGCCGCAACCTACCTCGCCACCCCGGCCGCCTTTGCAGCCCTGCTCGATACCCTCAAGCACCCGCGCGAGACTCATCTGAACTATGCGATTCGCACCGCGCTCGGTGCCAAGTCGATGCTCCCCTTCTGGGATGACGGGGACCCGCCCGCGCCGGTCGCCAAGTTCCTCCAAACCTTCGACAAGAGCTCGAGGACCAAGGCGGGATCTTCTCCAAGAAACGCGCAGGAAGCCGATTTCGATTCGCAGAAGGACGTCAAGGTAGTGAAGATCGGATGCATCCCCGAACGACTTCTCTTCACCTTGGACCGATTTGAGGTGACGCCAAACCAACCTGTCAAACTGATCCTCACCAATCCCGACGCCACCCAACACAATCTTCTTGTCCTCGACCGGGGAGCCTCCGTGGAAGAGATCGGCATGGAGGCCAACGAAATGGCCAAGAGCCCGGACGGTGTGAAGAAACACTTCATTCCGAACGACAAGCGCATCCTTCAT
>JAYGGC010000122.1:0-5305 GCA_046581525.1 Roseibacillus sp.
GTGGAGGCTTGTAAGGGACTTGTCCCATCTGCCTCAGGAGACTCCCTTTCAACACGCCGCTCGATCTCGTTAGATCTTCCCCAATCGTGAAAGGCGGATTAACCTCGGTGAAATCTGACCGGTTCCGGCGCCTACGCCCTCACCGACCCCTCCAGCAAACCCAGCCGGTAAAGGGACTTCTTAGCAATCAATACTAGCAATCATATGAAACTTCGCCCAACGGTGATCGGAACGTCGTGTCTGGCCCTGCTCTCCCAATTCTTCTGGTCTGATCTCGCTCTTGCCGAAGACTGGCCTGCCTGGCGACACGACGGCGGACGCAGTGGGGTAACCGACGAACAGCTCCCGGCCCAGCTCCATCTGCAATGGTCGCGCGAGATGCCCCCGCTCAAGCCTGCATGGCCCGAGGACGCCCGGCTCCATTTCGACGCGAGCTACCAGCCAGTAGTGGCGGGCAAGCTGATGTACGTGGGCTCGTCGCGAAACGATTCGGTCACCGCCTACGACACCGACACGGGCGAGCGGCGGTGGCGGTTTTTCGCCAGTGGCCCGGTCCGGTTCGCCCCGGTCGTCTACGGCGGCAGCGTTTATTTCGGGGCCGATGACGGCTGCCTCTACCGCCTGGATGCCCGTAGCGGCGAGCTGGTTACCAAGTGGGACGCCACCCCTTCGGGCCGGATGGCAATCGGGAACGAACGGCTGATCTCGGTTTGGCCTGTCCGCGGCGGCCCGGTGGTGGTCGGCGAGACGCTCCATTTCTCCGTTGGCGTTTGGCCGTTCGAGGGCACCTACCTAACAAAGATCGCACTGGAAGATGGCGCCGAACTGGCCCCGCTCACCTCCCTCGATGCCTCGACCCCCCAAGGGTACTTGGCGTCCAACGGCAGCCGGTTGGTCATCCCTTGTGGACGAGCCAACGCCATCTGCCGTGACCTCGACACCGGCGGGAAGTTCGGGTTGAAATACAGTTCGAAAGGGCGCACCGACCACCATGTCATCGCCCATGAGGAGTGGATGTTCCATGGCGGGAAGATCGTCAGCCTCGACACGGGCGAGACGCTCGGGTTCGATGCTGACCGGCCACTCGTCTCGGGCGGGAAACTCTACTTTTCGGCCAAGGGCAAGCTCCACGCCTATGACGTGAAGAACCTGCAAGTGGTCGAGAAGGTGAACCGCAAAGGCCAGGCCATCAAGGTGGGGGTGCCCAAGCCCCTATGGCAGTATGCCGAGCAGCCGGTGACCGCTGTGCATCTGAAGACCCCCGAGCGGGTGTATGCCCATCACGGGAACACGATCTTCGCCATCGATGTGCCGGGGGCCGGGGAAAAAGCCAAGCTTTCCTTTACCGCGGAGATCGAAGGGACCTGCTCCTCCATGCTGGCCGCCGACGGTAAGCTGTTCGTCGTGACAACTGAAGGAGGAGTCTATTGTTTCGGGCCGGACCGTCCCTCCCCCAAGCATCATACCGAGGACAAGGGCACGCTGGCAGCAAACCCGGCTTGGGCAGAGAGGGCGGGCGTCCTCCTGGAGCAGACAAAAGCCGACGAGGGCTATTGTCTGGCGTTAGGCATCGGCACTGGGGGGCTCGTCGAGGAACTCGCCCGGCAGTCGCATCTGACGATCATCGCCATCGATAGCGATGCGAAGCTCGTGGATGATTTTCGCCGCCGCCTCGACTCGAAGGGGCTCTACGGAACTCGCGTCGTCGCAATCCATGGCACCCTCGACGAATTGCAGCTCCCGCCCTATCTGGCGAATCTGGTCGTCAGCGAGAACTTCGGTGACACGGACATTGGCGAGGCCGACATCCGGCACGCGTTTCGGGTCCTGCGGCCATACGGTGGCGTGGCTTGCTTCGAGATGACGAAGGAGCAAAACGACGCCTTTGTCCAACTCGCAGCGAAGGGAAAACTGCCTAACGCCGTGCTGGGCCGCAGCGGTCGATGGACGACCCTCATCCGCGAGGGCGCGCTCCCGGGCTCCGCAGATTGGACCCACGAGTATGGTGACGCGTCGAACACGCTAATGTCGAGGGACCAGCTGGTGAAAGCCCCGCTGGGAGTGTTGTGGTTCGGCGGCCCATCGTCGGATGGCAGCCTGTTCTTCGACCGACACCGGTGGGGACCGAGCTTGGCAGTAATCGAAGGGAGGATGCTGATTCAGGGCGAGGAGGTGCTCACGTCGGTAGATGTCTATACGGGCCGTATCCTCTGGCAGAAGAAGATAGCGCGGGGCACAGGCCCGGGCCGGCGGGCAAACTGGGGGCCGGCGGGCTTCGACTTCGTCGCCCTCAAGGATGCGATCTATCTGACCCACCTGGACCGGTGCCTGGTGCTGGACCCAAGGAGCGGAGAGAAAACCGGCGAATTTCGTCTCCCTGAAGGAGACGGGCGTTGGGGGAGCATCCGACTAGTCGGCGATCTCATGTTGGTGCCCGTGTTCCCTAAGAAGGAGGAAGGCAACCACCCGCTAAAACTGATGGCCCTGAACCGGCACACCGGCGATGTCATCTGGACACGAGAAACTGACGTGGGCTTCCCGATGGTTGCAGCTGGCAAGAACAGCATATTCTTCGTGGAGGGTGACCTCGTAGGTCTGTACAAAGGTGCCGACAAGAATCGCAGACTCGGCATTCCCGTGGCCACGGCGGAGGTCAAGCTCGGAGCGTTAGACGCTCGAACCGGCGATGTGAAATGGTCCAAAACCACGCAACGAATCCCCTCGTGGCTCGCCTACTCCGAGGAGTACGACGTATTGGTCTCGACGAACAAGAGCGGCATCGATGCTCACTACGGCGCAGATGGTGAGTTGAAATGGAGCCAGGATTCCGACGGCGCCGGTTTCAGGGGACACCCGGAGAACTACTACGGGCGTGTCATCCTCCGCAATAACCAGGTGATCGATCAGCGTGGGCCGGGGCTGGCCTACAATCTGGAGTCGGGCGAACCGGTCATGCACGAACATCCGCTCACCGGAGAGTTGGTGCCCTGGTCCTTCACCAAGTCGGGGCATCACTGCAACTACGCGATCGCCAGCGAGCACCTGCTCACCTTCCGGGCGGCTGACGCAGGGTTTTGTGATTTGGAAACCGGCGGCACCGGGCGGCTGACAGGGTTCCGGTCGGGCTGTCGCAACAGCTTGATCCCTGCCAACGGTGTGCTGAACGCGCCCAATTTTGCGTTCGGGTGCAGCTGCAGCTATTCGATCTTCACATCGCTGGCGCTGATGCACATCCCCGAGTCGGACATGTGGACCTATAGCGCACACAAAGCCCAGGACGGCCCAGTCAGGCAACTCGGGATCAACCTCGGCGCGCTCGGCGACCGCACCGCTGAGAACGGCACACTCTGGATGGACTACCCGAGCGTGGGGGGCTCATCTCCAAACGTCCCGATTAAGCTGGTCACGGACAAACCCGAATGGTTCCGATTGCCCTCGACCCAAGTTGAGGGCGAGGGATTGAAGTGGGTGGCCGCTTCCGGTGTCAGCGGGGTGAAGTCGATCCAGCTCCCGGTGTTTATCGGGAAGGAGGATGATAAAGGGCCGGAGCGCACCTATACCGTGAGACTCAGTTTCGTTGAGCCAACTGGGGCAGAACCCGGGGAACGAACCTTCGACGTGTCGATCCAGAACACGGTGGTCGCACAAGACCTCGACGTGGTGGGGGAGGCGGGCGGCGCGCGACGAATACTTGTGAGGGAGTTCGGTGGGATCAAAGCAGATGGCGGCGCGGTGACGATCACCTTTACGCCGAAAGCAGGCCGGGCGCTGGTCAGTGGCGTCGAAATAGTGGCTGAGGCGGCTGATGCCGGACGTTAGACAGAGACAGCTATGAAGAACATCGCCGCATTAGTCGTCGCCTTCGCCGACTTATTCTGTGTCTCTGCTGTCGCGAGAGACTCAAAGCGAGACTGGGCGATGCCTACCAGCTTGCCAGCATCTCTACTCGGCCTTGTCTTGATGGCCGCTCTTCTTGTTAGCGCTCTCCCCGTCGCGCTTGGCTGTAAAGTTCCGGTATTCCGATATGCGCTCGAGCATTGGGCGCCGGACTCGTACGAGGCGCTAATCGTATTCCGCGGCTCACTCGATGAGGATTCAGCTGCACTCGCTGCGCATCTGGAACAACTGGCTGCCAATTCGAAGCTCGCGCTCAACCTGAAGGTTACACGCCTCGATACCGAGGCCCCTCAAGATGATTCGCCGAGGATCGCGGCCCTTCTGGCCGCGCTGGAGCAGCACGACCAGCCGGAGATCATCTTGCTCTATCCGCCCTTTTGCGATGCCGGCCCTATCGCCTGGCGCGGCGCTCTGACCGCCGAGAATATCAAAGCCATCGTAAGTTCCCCCGCGAGAGATCACATTACTAGACAGATCATCGGGGGCGAATCGGTCGTCTGGATCTTGATTCCTTCCGGCGACGTCGCGAAAGACAAAACAGCAGTGGACACCATGCGGAGCGAAATCGCCCGGCAGGAGAAATCACTAGCCATGCGCGACGTCGAGGTAATCATGGAGCAGCACGAAATTGACCTGGACACGAAGGTCGCGCTACGACTTGGCTTCGATTTGACCATCCTCGATCGAACCGATCCGGCGGAGGCCGTATTCCTCTCGTCGTTGCTGCACAGCGAAGAGGGATTGGAGGAACTCGGCGAGCCAATCGCGATTCCGGTGTTCGGCCGAGGGCGAACATACCTGGCCTTGGCCGGAAAGGGGATCAATACCGATCACGTCGAGGAAAGCAACCGCTTCCTGATTGACGACTGCTCCTGTGAGGTCAAACGCCTCAACCCCGGAGTGGACCTTCTCATCGGTGCTGATTGGAAAAACCTCATCGTGGGCAGCGTCGACGTCGAGGAGCCGACCCCAACGACGGTGATCTTCGGGGCGGACCCTTCCGAGGGCGGCGACAACAGTGAGAGGGAGACCGAACGAAAGGCGATGTTCGTCGGATGGCTGAGCCCCTGGCTCGGTGCTTTCATCGCACTCGGGATCGCAGTCACGGCTGTTCTCAAATGGCGTAGTGTCCAGAAACTCGAATCGTAGGTTTCATGCGCCGTCTCGGTGGTAGTAGCGAAGCAATCCTCCAAACCGCTCGCGGCAGTTCACCTCCCCATCCGCCGCGGCAGACTCCGACAGCGCTGTGGACGGTTGGCAAGAGGGCCTCAAGCCCACTCGGGCCGCGGTCTCCATCCTCAAGTCAAAAAACGACAGAGTGTCGTTTTTCAGTCCTCGGGCACGTGCTCGTGATCCGGCCCACACTGAGACTCCACCATAGGCTTGATCACGTTCATTGGTGGAGTCT
>JAYGGC010000150.1:0-7968 GCA_046581525.1 Roseibacillus sp.
GAGGCGCACCGCGAAGGGGTCTTCCAATACCTCTTCGATCTCTTTGGGTTTGATGTCCTTCAGATCGAAGTGGACGTCCAGCAGGTCAAGTTCCATGAAGGTTAGGAAAAATTAAACAATTTGGGCTGCACCCACAATGAATTAACCCAGCTCTGGCGCAAGCCCTTTGACTACAAGGGCTGGGCCGCGGCGCGGAGCGAGGCTTTGGCGAGTAGGGGATGGAGTCCGGGATGTCGAGATAGGATGCGTGCCAGCCAACCGGCCACCCGCGGGGCTGCGAAACTACTCCCCACCAGCTGGCGGGTGCCCCCTCCTGGCCAGAGGGCTTCTGATTCTTCGGCGCGGGTGAGGAATTCCACCAGTCCCTCGGTGGCGCGCACCAGGTGTTCCCGATTCAAGGGGTCCGCGCCAACTGCAATCACGGTGGGAAAGTGAGCGGGCCATTCGGCGGTCTGGAACCCGCTATTGGATCCGGCCGCCACGATATGAATGCCCCGAAGATAGAGGGCGTCGATCCAACCCTTGTAGATGGCAGCGTCACGGGGACGGGCCGGGGCGCCGAAGCTGCACTGCACGATGTTATAGCCACGCCGGGCCGCTTCCCGAACGCCCTCCCGAATGACGGCGGCACGTGATTCCTTGAAATGCCCGAGGACCCGGAAGGATCCCAAGGTGGCTTTGGGCGCGCACTGGCGAATGATTCCCGTAACAGCTGTTCCATGTCCAAAGACGTCGCCGTCGCTCTCCTCCTTCACGCGGATGCGTCCACCTTCCGAGACGATCGCGACGTCGTCCTCAAGGCTGATGCCGGCCAATCCGGGGTGGGTGACATCCACTCCCGAATCGAGGATGGCGATCCGTACTCCCGCCCCATCGCCCTCTTTCAAAGCGCTGCGGATCTCGTCAGGTGTGACCCAAGGCTCGTCCATAAAGCAGCTAGCCGGCGTTGAGCAGGGAGGCTTCGAAGAGACGGCCCAGGCAGGCGGCGGCGAACTCAAATTCCTCGAGGTCTTTGGAGTGGAACTTGGAGGGTGGGTTCGCGGAATCGGCGGGGCGGGTGTGAACGCAGGTGATCACGCCAGCCATTTCGCCATTGACCACAAGGGGAACGGCGATCATGGCATCGGTCTTGATGCCGAGACGTTGATCGAGTAGCGGGCTGTGTTGTGGGTTGTCGGCGATCGCATTTTCGCACACCGGCTGTCCGGAGGCGAACACATAGCTGATGATACCGCGATCGAGAGGCTGGTGAAAGTCGCCGACGAAGTGTCCGGCGTGAGGACCTGATCCAAGAATGGGATCGAGGAATTCACCGGAGGAGAGCCAGAGGGCGGTATTCTCGGCGAGGACTCTCTCGGCGGAGCGGGAAAGAAGTTCCCGCAGGAGGTTGGAGGTGACGTCGTCAACCAAGCCGGACTGGAGCCAGTCGGCGGGACGGGAGGCAGCAAGGTTCATTGAGACGGAGGAGTTACCCTCCCTTGAGAAGGGTCGCGAGGCGCTCCATTGCCGTCTCGTTGGCGAGAAGTTCGCGAGATAGGTCTTCGAGCTGGGTCTCCTCGATCTCTCCGGCGGCAAAGCTCTGAAGGGAAGTTTCGAGTTCGGGCGTCACCACATCACTGCTCCGGCCACCGATCTCCGGGGAGAAGGTCTTAAGGAACTGATGCAGAACCTGGAAATTGGGATCCATTTGGTCTTTACGGTAGGTAGGCTCTCTGTGGTGACGAATTAGAGAGTAAATTATTCAGGGTTTTTGATCAGAGATTCCAACGAGAAATCCGGTGGAATTGCGGCAGAGCTCTAAAAAATCGGCCCAATCGAGGTCCAGCCAAGGGTCTGCCTTGTTGAGTTCTTCCATGGTTTTCGCTCTGATTTCCTCCATCACGCCCGCGATTGCGCGGCTTACCTTGGACTGGCTCCAGCCCAAGGAGTGGGCGATGGATTCCTGCCGGACGCCGTGAATGGAGACCAAGCGCATGAGCATCAAATCCCTGGCATTGCACTGTCCGAAGGCATGGATGAGGGCGTCCCGGAGGAGATTGACGAGATTATCGTCGGCGGCGAGATCACTATCTCCCTCCAGGAGGTCAAATTCGTCGGTAGGCGCGTCGTCGAATCCGCGGCTGGGCAGATTGCCCTGGAAGCGCTGCCGCCGCTTGAGATCGATCAGACGGTTCAGGGCAGCCCTGCTCAGGAATGCACGCAGGGGCCCTCCGCCATTGTAGGCCTGCAGGAGCGGGGATTTGTTGCCGCCCCTCCCGAAGCAGTCGCCGAAGACATCGGCGGTGAGATCCCTGGCCTCGGTGGGGGTGGCCCCCCGTTTCACGAGGACCCCCTGGATCCAGCCACACATTTCGTCGCTGCCGATCTGGGCGCAGGCGTCAGTGTCACCTGCCAGCGCGTCGCGGACGAGGGCTAGATCCTGTTCGTTGGCCATCTTTCGGAGTGTTCAAAAGATAGCCGCCGGAATCAAGGGCTCGGTAGCATTGATCGGGTAATCTCTTTGCTGGGATCGAGGGCGGCACGGAATCCCTCGATTTGGGGGAAGAGATTACGGAAGGTCGCCTTCGCACTGAGGATTCCCTCCTGAAGGCAGTGGCCCGGAGCGATCTCCCTCGCACGCCGGGGGCGGCAGACGGCGGAGGTTATCGTTCAGGAGGCCTCTCTGATTATTGGCGCGCGGACCCGGATGGGAACCGCCGCCGGCAGGGCCGCTACCAGAGCGCTGCGGGCCTCGATGGGCGGGCACGAGGGAGCCATTCCTCATCTGTCTGGATTGGTGGGAAATGGCAGAGGAAATGCGGTTCTGGGCGAGTTTGGGCATGGGGCCGAAGACCCGTCGATCGGCAAGTCCCGAGGTCTTCACGAGGCGGGCCAAATCGATGTTGACGGGCTTGGGCATGCGGGTGTCGTTGGCATTCAGGATCATCATTTGTCCGGCGCGCAGGGTCTTGCGGGCTCCTTTTCTGCCTTCCCGTTGGGTCCAAGTGACCAAGGATCCCTCGAGCACGATGATCTTCACCCCCGTTTTGGGAAAGTATTCCATCATGATAGTGGTGCCTGTCACCGCGGCGGTCACGGTGGCCGTTCGGATGCGGGCACCGCCTGCATTTTTGGGGACGGTCAGGAGAATGGTGCCTTGTTCGAGGTGCAGGTCACGGGTGCCCCGTTCAAAGCTGAAGATGGAATTTGCCCCCACGCGGGTGAGGGTATTGTCCCGGAAGCGCAGTTCGGAGCGGGAACGGCGACCGGTCTGAAGGGTGGTTCTGCTGTTGATGACGTCGCCCACCTTGGCCTTTTTGGCGGAAGCAGACGGTTGAAAGATGCGCACGTCGTTGACGATCTTGGTCACCTTGGCCGAGAGCAGCGATTCTGCGAAACCTACGGGTGACAAGAATACCGCGAGGCCGAGGGGAATGAGGAGTTTCTTCATAGTAGGACGGCTGATGAATTGACGATTGGACGGTCAGGATATGTAGAATTGCACGGTCAGAAGGAAGCGCGAAGGCCCAAGCCCAAGCCGCCTTGCAGCGCTTCATAGTCGCTGTCAGCGGTGTTCGATTCATTCACCCCGTAGAGAATGGAGCCATAAACCTGAGCCCAGTCATTCAACCTATAATTCAGTTCGAGGCCGACATGCTGATTCCAGTCGGCCTGCCCGGAGGCGAGGTAATCTCGGTAGGAAAGCCCATAGTAGCTCGAGACGCGGAGGCGACCAGTGGCCGCCCAGGTGTAGGCCAGGCGCCCGGAGATTTGTTTGCGGCGTTGTGATCCTGAATTGGCATCGAAGTCCCAGCGCGCGTTGGTGGAAAGAGTGACCATGTGACTGGGCTTGGAGTAGAGAGCCTTGGACGCGCCCACGCGCAGGCGGTGGTAGCGGCTGTCGAGATGCTCGTCTGGAGAGTCCGTGCCAAAGAGGGGGTTGTCAGCGCGGACGTAGAGAAATTCATAGCGGCCGTAAACCGTGAGGCCTTCAATGAAGGGAACGTTCGCAATCAGGCCGGCGCCGAGCTCGGAAGATTGAAAATCGAGTCCGGAGCTATCATAGAAATAAGCATCTTGGTAGGCGTAGGTGTCGAAGAAGAGGTTCTTCTGGAGGCGCTGTTTCCAGCTGGCGATGAGGCTCCCGCCATAGAACCAGCCGTCATCTTCATCGGTCGAAGCGCTGCCGACATTGTTGGACCAATAGAGAAAGGTATTCGCACGGAATTGCACCGGAGCGCGCTTGGTTTGTCGCTGGAGGATGATTTGCTCCCCCAGGTCGCTGTCCCCATCGCTGGCAGGAGCAGAGGGATTGTCGTCGCTCTGAGAGAAGTTTTCGGCGAAAGGTCCGGGAGAGTCTACGGAAGCGCTCCCTCGTTCGAGTCGTTCGACAGGGGGAAGTGCGGCGGAAAGCACCGGACAAAGAAATGCTACAATGAGCGCGAGACGGACTTTACACATGGCTTGGGCCTGATGATACTGTTAGCATCTCTAGAAATTTAAGGTGAAAGGGGAAGGATGGCAAGGGTTGTAACAGGTGGTTTGAGGCGAATGTCCGGAAATGGCCGGCTTTTGGCGATGTTGGGGGGGCTAATCCTGTCGGCAGCGCTCTGGTCGGGCAAGATTCCTGGGTTGAGCCACCTTATTCACCAGGGAGAGGCGGACTGGGTGGATCGGGTGGCGACCTTTGTTGCGCCTGCGCCTGAGAACGAGAACCTGATATTTTTAGGAATCGATGAGGCGAGTAATTCGCTGTCGGGATTGGACCAAGCGCAGATTGCGCAGTCGGAGGTGTTGCCCCTCATGCAACAAAGATTCCCTTGGAACCGCCGAGTATGGGCGGCCACCATTGATCGGTTGGCTGATGCTGGCGTAAAGTTGATTGTTCTCGATCTGCTCTTCGGTCAGCCGAGCAATGACTCAGACGCAGATACCGCCTTTGCGGAGGCCATTGCGCGGCATCGATCGATCATCGTTCTGGCGGCCTCGTGGCAGCCCCAAGGAAATGATCGAGGAGGGGAACAAAATATCCTGAACTTGCCCCATGATGAATACCTCGGGCCCGAGGAGAACGAAACGAAGTTCGGCTACGTCAATTTTTGGCCAAGTGCTGATGGGATAGTTCGGGAGAGTCGCTATCGAATTTCGATGCAAGAAGCTCAATTGAATGACTTGGAACGTCATCCTGACGAAGAAGTCTACGAGTCACTTGCGGCGGTTGTTTGTCGAACCCTGGGGGCGCTCCCTCCGGATGGACCAAAGCGTCTCCGCTACGCGGTGCGAGGGAAAGAGCTGCAGGGGGTGAAAACGAGATCAATCGAAAACGTGTATGCTCCGAAGAGCATCTACGGGATTTTTGACGAAGTGATTTGGCAGGACAATTACGGGGGCGGCGAGTTTTTCAAAGACAAGGTTGTCCTGGTCGGTCCCGCTGCGCCGCAGTTTCATGATTCGCACCCCACCCCAGCAGGCTTGGTTCTGGGAGCACAACTGCACCTGCAGTCCATTGGTTGTTTGTTGGCAGGAGCATTTCTCCATGATGCCCCGTGGTACTGGCATTGGCTTGGCATGCTTGGGATGGCCTTGGTGGGGAGTTTGTTGGTGATGTGTGTCAAGAATCCGGTGGTCGTGGTGGTTCTCTCGCTTGTTGCGGTTGGGGTGTGGGTGGTGGGCGTTGTGTTCATCGCGAACCAGACCTCTCTGCTCGCGGGGGGTGTTTCTGGAGTGATGGGCCTCAGCCTGGTTGTCTTCTTTGGGCAGTCTTTCGCGTTTCTGCAGGAGCGCGTGGAACGAAATCGTCTTTTCGCTCAGTTGAGCCGGTCCGTCTCCAAGGACGTGGCGGCCGCGATGGTGCGTTCGCCGGATGGCTACATCGATGCGGCGAAGGGCGGACGCCGACGGATTGTGGTCCTTTTCTCGGATGTGCGTGGCTTCACCAAACGCTCGGAACGGGAGAATCCGGAGACCTTGGTTGCACAATTGAATGAGTATCTCACCCGCATGGTGGAGATCATTTTTGCGCATGGTGGAACGCTGGATAAGTTTATCGGGGATGCCATCATGGCCACCTGGGGTGGGTTGGAAGACACTCGGGAAAATGTGATGGCGGCGGCTGCGGTGAAGGCCGCGATGGAAATGTGTGTTGATCTCGATCGCCTGAATGCCAAGTGGAAGGAAGAGGGGCGCGAACCCTTTGAGGCGGGGATCGGGATTCACATTGGTGATGCGGTGATTGGGGAAGTGGGTTCCCGCCAGCGCAGTGACTTCACCGCCATCGGGGACGCGGTGAACCTGGCGTCGCGCATCGAAGGGATGACCAAGATGTTGCAGGTGCCAATCTTGGTGAGCGGGGAGGTTGCCAGATTGCAATCGAGCAAGGACGGGCTGTGCTCCCTCGGGCGCTTCCGGGTGAAGGGACGTTCGGAGCCGGTGGAAATCTTGGCCACTGGAATCGAAGGGGAGGACGCCTTCATGGAAGCACTCGCGCGCTTGGGAGCCGGTGACCTGGTTTCGGCCGAGGGTGTGATGCTTGAAATCTCCTCCGACAGCAAACTCTCGGGCCCGGCCAAATTTTACCTGCAGCAGATGGAAGTCTGGAAGCAGATTCCCAAGGCGGAGTGGGACGGCGTGATCACCCTCGAGAGCAAGTAGCGAGCGGGAGAGCCGACTTGCTAGAGCTGATCGGAGTCGAGGGGGTTCCAATCGAGGCCGGCGGGCCAATTGGCGTAGAGGAGAGCAACGTAAAGGAGTTTGCAGATCCGGTGGAGGGTCTGGTCCATCGCAAAGCTGATCCATCCTTCGCACTTGGCATAGTCGATCAGGGAGTGGAGGACGAGTTCCGCCACGGCGAAGACGACGAACCCGGTGACGAACCAGACCCCGCCCGCGTGAATCAATGCGTGGGCGAAGAGCGCATTCCACCACAGGCCCCGGGGAGCACCATTTGGGAAAAAGTTCGTGAGGTCCGCGTTTCGATTCTTGGCCTGGGAGAGGAAGCCGCCCTGCAATGCAAAGTCGCCAATCGCGTGCATGATGAGCAGTGCAAAAAAGACGACAATTGCACCCCACGGATTGTATGCGACCTGGTCGATGCCAAGCATTGTCCTAGTGGAAGAATTCCTGGAGAGTCGCCTGCAACTCGGTCGAGGAAAGCTTCTGGTTCATGTTACGCAGGCGCTTCGACATCTCCGAAAGGAGACCAATCATGAGGCGTCCCGCCGCTTTGGGGTAGGCGTTGAGAAAGTCGTCGAGGTCGTTACGGCGGGCTTTCCAGACCTGGCTAACGGACTTGGCCATCACCGAGGCGCTGGCTTTGCCGGGGTCGAACAGGTTGACCTCGCCAATCGACTCCCCGGGTTCCACCCGCGCGAGAAGGACGGGTGTGCCGTCCCTTTCGGTGACGACATGGAGCAGCCCGGAAATGAGAAAGACGAGGGAATCCTGGTCGGCGCCTTCTTTGATGATGAGGTCACCTTCCTGAATCGGGAGAAACTCGCCGTAGTCACTGAGAAGACGGCGGTCCTCTTCTTCCAGGTTGGCAACAATCCCGAGGGCAGGGAGTTCGGGGCGATCAAAGTCTGAGCTGCTCATGATTATTCACCCACAGTCTTCCGCAGAGAGAGCACGGAGGGAAGCCGAAACGGTCGAGGGCGCACGAGATTTCTGAAAATGGGGGATGTCTCCTCAGTGCTGATTTGCCAGGGGACGCACGAGCTGCAGGTAGGTTTCTACTCCCAGCACAAAGAAGTGAGGGTCACCGGAGAGACGCCCGTAGTAGAAACGATTTTGCGAGGAGCGACTGGCAGGGGCCAGCTCAAAGGACACTTCGCGCACGCCCATCCGGTTTCTGCTGGAATCGACCTGGCGGAAGATCGCGGTGAAGCGGAAGATGGGAGACTGGAGCGAGCGCTCTGCCGCTGGGAAGGTGTCGCCCAGCCACTTGTCCACCCGCAAGCTCTCCATGAACTTGATGAACTGGTTGGCGCTTTG
>JAYGGC010000163.1:0-27852 GCA_046581525.1 Roseibacillus sp.
TATTTCGGCACCCTGGGCGCCAACGATGGCGGTAGAGTGACCTTTCACCGCAACCGCGAGAAGCTGCACACCAGCAATGACATGGGTGCTCTCACCAAGCTCTACACCGACGAAGCGATCGGATTTCTGAAGAAGCAAAGAGCGGAAACGCCGTTCTTCCTCTACCTGGCACACACCATGACACATGTCGTGATCGACGCCTCGCCGCAATTCAAGGGCAAGTCCGGCGGGGATCTTTACGGGGACGTGATGCAGGAGCTCGATTGGAACTGCGGCCGGGTGTTCGACACCCTGAAGGAACTGGGCTTCGAGAAGAACACTTATGTTCTCTTCACCAGCGACAATGGGCCCTGGAACATGAAGGAGGCGGCCTACTTCAAGTCGCATGGCGGACACCTCGCGACCGGCTCGGCCAAACCGCTGCGCAGCGGGAAAGGCTCGGTCTTCGAGGGCGGCTTCCGCGAGCCGTGCATCGTGCGCGGGCCGGGAATTCCCGCCGGGAAGATCAGCGACGGAATGATCTCCACCCTGGACGTCCTTCCCACCTTCACCGCTTTGGCAGGTGCCAAGCTGCCCGCCGGGCGCAAACTCGATGGCTATGACCAGTCCGCGTTTCTCACCGGCAAGTCAGAGAAGAGCGCGCGGGACCGATTCTTCTACCACATCCGCAACGAGCTGCAGGCCGTCCGGCACAACGAGTGGAAACTCATCCTGCCCAAGAGCAAGCTACGCTACGGCTATGCCAGGGATCCACAGTTCCCCGAGGCCGAGCTCTACAATCTCGCCAAGGACATCGGCGAATCGAAGAACGTGGCGGCGGAGCATCCGGAAATCGTGGCCAGGCTTTCGGCCATGGCGAAGGAGGTGCCCAGCTTGGGGAAGAAGTGAGAAAAAGTAAGCAGTATCCAGTGCACAGACCAGCCCTTGAAATAGACTGTAACCTCAACACCGTTCTGCTTACGGGGCACGCTCTCTCTCCACGCATTCATCCCTGACTTAGAACATTCCATCGTGTTTCGCTTCCAGATCACCGCCCTCTTCCTGGCCGTCCTCCCTCTCTCTGCGCAGGCCGAGGTCTCGAGCGTGGCGGGAGTTCTCGCGGGAGGAACCGAGTGGGAGACGCCCTACTACCTCATCAACTCAGGGCAGCCGGGACCGACGGTCCTCATCACGGGCGGAGTGCACGGGGACGAACCGGCGGGTGCCCGGGCCGCGGAACAGATCCGGCACTGGCTGATTGGCAAGGGACGCCTGGTTGTCGTTCCACGAGTCAACGTGCCAGCGCTCACCGCGGGAACACGTCATATGCCCGGCGTGGAGAAGCCCCTTCTCAATCTCAATCGCAACTTTCCCAAGGCGACCGGTCCGAACGAGGCCCGGGGCAAATTGGCCCGCGCATTGTGGTCCCTGGTCGAGAAGATCGAGCCGGACTGGGTGCTCGATTTGCACGAAGGATTTCACTTCCACCAAATCAACGATGACTCGGTGGGGTCCACCATCATCGATGCCAACCGCGAGGAGACCGACGAGATCATTCCCCGCATGCTCAAGTCGATCAACGCCACGATCAGCGACCAGAAGAAAAAGTTCGTGCGTCTTCATGGCTCCGCGAATGGCAGTCTTGCCCGCGCAGCGAACGCCCACCTCGGAGCAGCGGCGATGACGTTGGAAACAACGAGACGGGAACAGCCCCTTTCCTTTCGTACGCGGCAGCACCGCATCATGGTCCACACCCTCCTGGCCCACCTGGGCATGATCGAGGCGGGAACGCCCAACCTCGTGACGCCGTCGAGGGGGAAGAGTCTCCTGCGCGTCGCCCTCTACGACGCAGGGGGCGTGGGTGGGAATGGACCGAGGCAATTGGAAACGGTGATGAAGGGGATCAAGCCCTCCCTCACCTGGCGGATCTCTTCCGAGGACATTGCCGATGGCGCCCTCCAACAATTCGACCTCGTGATCTTTCCCGGGGGGAGCGGCAGCAAGCAGGCGGCCGCGATTGGCGCAGAGGGCCGCGCCCATGTCCGCAACTTCGTGGAAGACGGGGGCGGTTTTGTGGGGGTGTGTGCCGGAGCCTACCTCGCCGCCGCAAACTACAAGTGGTCGCTCGCGATCAGCAATCACAAGACCTTTTGCGAAGTGCGGGAGATTCCCAAGGTGGGACGGAAGAGCATGTGGTACCGCGGAAAATCCAGCACCGTGAAGATGGCCCTCACCAAGGCCGGGAAGGAGATCCTCGGCCAGATCGAGGGAACCATTCCGGTGCGCTACCACAACGGGCCCATCGTCTCGCCGGCCAACCACGAAGGCCTTCCCGGTTACCAGGTGCTCGCCCACTTCCGCAGCGAAGTTGCGCGCTACGAAACGCAGAAGGGAACGATGGTGGATACCCCTGCCATCATTGCGGCCAATTTTGGCAAGGGCCGGGTGCTTTGTATCAGCCCACATCCGGAGTCCTCCAAGGAGCTCCGACCCTTGGTGGCGCGGGGGATTCAGTGGGCGGCGCGCAGCGGGAAGAATTGAGACTCCTCCGGCAGGGATCCGCGGCTGGGGCGAGAACGGAAGATCTGCGTGCTGGGGCGGCCGCGGCGCTGCAATAGCAGGTTTCCAAGCGCTCGGATACAATCGCACACCCACCTATCCTTGTGGCGTCGGCGAGGGGCGCGTAGCCTCCGGCAACACTAGACCCAGTATATGATGGCCCGGACCCGCTTCCTCCTTCCCCTCTTCTTCGCCGCCTTCACCACGCTGTCCCTCGTCGCACAGGACGCTGGTGTTCCCGAAGCCAAAGCGCCCCGGGAGGGGACCCTCCTCGAAGCCCTGCCCTCGGGCGCGCTGGCCTTCGCGGAAACTGCCGGGCTGGCTGAACTGATCGCCTCCATCAAAGGGTCAGCGAGCTACCAGACCCTCCTTGCGAGCGAACAATTCAAGGCGATCCAGGCCACCGAGAAGTTTGAGAGGTTCCAGGACGGAGTGAGCCTGGCCGAGTTTGTCCTGCGCATGGACTTGTGGGAGGCCGGCGAAAAACTCCTCGGCGGCCGCGCGGGCCTGGCACTCTACCCCGGGAAGGACGGCGAGAAGCCCGACCTTGTCTTCCTTCTCCGCCCCGATCCCAAGGCCTGGTTCAAGCAACGCATCTGGACCGATCCCCTCCTCGGTCTGGCCGCCAAACGCGTGGAGCGCAAACGGTTCAACTGGGGCTTGAAAGTCTACCAGGCAAAGGGCGAGGGAGAGTCGCCGGCATTCTTCGCGCTGCACAAGCATTGGGTCGCGTTCTCCAACAATCCCAAACTGTTAGAGAAGACGATCTCCCTGCAGATTGACGATCCGAAAGAGCGCACCCGCCGCAAGCTGAAGAAGACCGAAGCGCTGGCGAGTGATGCCGCCTTTGAGAAGATGGCGAAGAGAACCGGCGACGACCACCTCGCGCGGATCCTGGTCGACACCAAGACGATCTCCGCGGCCACCGGTGGACGCCTCGGGCTCCCCGAAAAGATGGACAACCCCCTCGTCTCCCTGGTGGCGGGTGGAATCCTCGAGATGGCCGCCAAGAGCAGCGTGGGCACCGTCACGGTCGACACCGATGAGAGCGGATTCGTGTTCGAAGCAAGTTTCGACGGCGATCCCAGGAAACTGGGTGAGCGCTTCCAGGTCTTTTTCAGTGACCATCCCCAGTCGGGCACCACCGCGTTGCCGGAAGTCCCCGGACTGATCGGAGGGTTCAGCATCTACCGCGACATCGCCACCTGGTACAAGGGCCGCGACGAGCTCCTGGTCGAGAGCGCCCTTCCCGGGTTCGACAAGTTCGAAGCGGGGGTGGGCAACCTCCTCCCAGGCAAGGACATCGGCGAGGATGTCCTGCCCCTCCTCGGAAACAACGTCACCTTCGTCAGTGCCCTGCAGAGCTACGGCCACCTCAAGGGCGAGCCCGGCGTGAAGCTTCCCGCCTTTGCCTTTATTATCGATTTGGATCAAGCTGAAGAGGCCACCGACATCTTCCAACTCTTCTTCCAGACCCTGCTCTCGGTCCTCAATTTCGAAGCCGGCAAACAAAACCGCCAACCGTGGTTGATCGATATCAAGATGCACGGCGAGGTCAAAGTCACCACCGCCCGCTACCTTGAAAACCCCAAGGGAGACGACCTGCCGGTGGTCTTCAACTTCCTTCCGGCGAGCGCACGGGTGGGCAACAAGTACATTGTGAGTTCCTCGCTGGAGCTCTGCGAAAACCTGATCGACGCGGTGGCCAAACCGGAGTCCCGCAAACGGCTCAACCAGAACCTTCACTTTGAAGTCCGCTTCGAGGCGCTGGCCGCCATCCTCGCGGCCAACGCGGATCATTTCGAAGCGCAGCGCGTGGGCGAAGGCCGCACCGTCAAGCAGGCCAAAGCCGATGTGGCGCTCTTCCTCACCCTCCTGCGCGACCTCGACTCCTTCTCAATCTCCACCTCCGCCGACGAAGAGGGATTCAAGTTCCGGGTGCGAGGTAACCTCAACAAGGCCAAGGCACCATAATGGCAAAGCTGTTGGATCGCCATGATTCAGCCGGGAGCGGCTGGACCGCACGGGAGGCCACGCACCTCCTCTGGCGCTGCGCCGGAGGTGCCCGTGCGACTGAGATCGCCGGCGCGGTTGAGGATGGCATGGAGAAGACGGTCGCCCGGCTCATCGCAACCCAGCCGGAAAAGAAGGAGTTCCTCGAAGGGGACAGCCTCCTTCACGGCTCCGCCCTCAAGTCGGGAAACATCAAGTCACTCAAGCGTTGGTGGCTTTACCGCCTGGCCACCTCGGCCAACCCGCTCGCCGAGAAGATGACCCTCTTCTGGCACAATCATTTTGCGACCTCGAATGCCAAGGTGCGATCGACCGGGAAGATGGACGTGCAGCACGCGCTCCTTCGGAAACACGCCCTCGGAAATTTCGCTTCCCTCTTCCGGGGCATGGCACGCGACGTCGCGATGCTGATCTGGCTCGACGGGAACGCCAACCGCAAGCGCCACCCCAATGAGAATTTCGCACGGGAGGTGATGGAACTCTTTTCGCTCGGGGTCGGCAACTACACCGAGCGCGACATCAAGGAAGCGGCGCGAGCCTTCACCGGTTGGCACGTCCGCAACGAGGAATTCTGGTTCAACAAGGTGCAGCACGATCCCGGGGTGAAGAAGATCCTCGGAAAAGCGGGCAAGTTCAGAGGTGATGACATCCTCGAGATCTGCCTCCAGCAACCCGCCTGCGCACGCTTCCTGGCCAGCAAGCTGCTGGCCACCTTCGTGCGCCCCGACGCGGATTCGGCCCTGGTCGAGGCCCTTGCGGCGCGGATCCGCACGCACAAGTACGAGATCGCGCCCGTGCTGCAGGAACTGCTTTCCTCACGAGTTTTCTACGCCCCCGAGTCGCGCCGCTCACTCATCAAGAGCCCCGTGGAACTCGTGGTCGGCACTGCCCGCTCTCTGGAGAGCACTCCGCACCTGGACGATTCGATCCAGCTCATGAGCGACCTGGGACAAAACCTGTTTGAACCACCCACCGTGAAAGGATGGGAGGGCGGACGCCGCTGGATCAACTCCGCCACCATGTTGCAACGCGCCAACTTCGCAGCCCGGGCGACCAGCACCGATCGTCTCGGAAGCGTCCGCTCGGAAGGCGTGGACCACTACATCGACCTCCTCCTGGGTGGTGAGGTGTCGAAGGGCGCTCGTCGAGAATTGCATGCCTACCAGGACAACAAGTCCGGCAAGGCTCCCGCCAACGGCCTCATCCAGCTCATCATGACCATGCCCGAGTACCAACTGATCTAACAGCCCCAACCCGGATGGTGAAGGCCATCCGCCACCCCCAATAAAAGAATGAAACCGACTCGACGCAATTTCCTGGCCCGCACCACAGCCGCAGGCGTGGTCTCGATCGGTGCCGCCGCGCCGGCCTTCCTCAACCGGGCCGCGTGGGCGGCAGGAGAAGAGAAGAGCGCGGACAAGGATGGACGCATCCTCGTGCTGGTGGAACTCGCCGGCGGCAACGATGGCTTGAACACGGTCGTCCCCTTCGCGGATGACGCCTACCGCAAAGCGCGTCCGGGCCTCGGCCTTGATGCGGGCGCGATTCTGAAGCTGAACGACGAGCTCGGGCTTCATCCCCAGATGGGCGGGATGAAGGAGCTCTTCGAGGAGGGCGTCCTCGCGGTGGTGCAGGGCGTGGGCTACCCCAACCCGGACCGCTCGCACTTCCGCTCGATGGACATCTGGCACTCCGCGCGCCCTGGCGACCAGGAGTTTCGTGGCGACGGGTGGCTCGGCCGGGCCCTCGACGAGACCGAGGATCAGCACGTTGGACGATTGCCCGCCCTCGCGGTGGGGACCGAACGCCTCCCCCGGGCCTTGCTCGGTCAAAAGGTCAGCGTCCCGATGTTGCGCAGCATCGATGCCTTCAAGTGGAATGGGGGTAGTGGCTCGGAGGCCGACCGCAAGCGCCGCCGCGAATTGGTGGAACGCTTCGCGGCCGAAAGCGCCAAGGAGGGCTCGAACCTCGAGTTCCTCCGCAAAACGACCGCCACCGCGGCGCTCACCGCCAAGCGACTGGGCGAAATTGGCGACCAGTATCAGACCGCCGCCGGCTATCCGGACAACGGCCTGGGCCAGAAACTCAAGACCGTCGCCCAGCTCATCGCCGCCGATCTCGGGACCCGCATTTTCTTTGTATCTCTCGGCGGTTTCGATACCCACTCGCAGCAGGAAGGCGCGCACGCTGCCCTGGTGGGCGAACTCTCCACCGCCCTCTCGGCCTTTCGCAAGGACATGGTCGAACACAAGCTGAGCGAACGCATCCTGATGGCGACCTACTCGGAATTTGGTCGACGCGTGGAGGAGAACGGGAGCCTTGGCACCGATCATGGAACCGCATCGCAGATGTTCCTCGTAACACCCGATGGCCAGCGCAAGGGCAAGGCGGGATTGATCGGGAAGCATCCCAGCCTCACCGACCTGGACAAGGAGGGCGACATGAAGTTCCACACCGACTTCCGTTCCGTCTACGCGACGCTGCTGGAGAGCTGGCTGGAATTTCCCGCCGAGAAGGTGCTGGGCGCGAAGTTCGAGAAGATGGACTTTGTGTAAGCCGGACCAGGCGAGTGAGGCCGCGGGGTGGGGTGGTTAATCTTCTCCACGATCGCCGATTCCACCTGCGCCAAAGAGAATTTCCGCCAGCCCCCATCAGTTGGCTGCCACGCGGTCGAGCGACGCGATCTCCTCGAGACGGAAGTACACCTCGCCGAGGCCGGCCACATCCAGGACCAGTTGCTCCCCCGTCAGGCTGGCCTTCTGGGCCAGGAGGATGGAGCCCGCCTGGGTCTCAACCCGCCATGCGGCCTCCACTTCCACCACCTTGCGGAGCACGAGGGCGTCGGCGTCATCGAGAATGGAATGTTCCTTCATTCCGAGGAGCACTGAACTGATCCTCAGCTTCCCGCCGCCCAGGGAATCAAACGCTCCCTCCGAAAAATCGCCGGACCTGAGGAGCAAGCCTGCGCGCTCACCCTGCACCAACCGTTGCAGGTCCCCTGGAAGGGGATGAAAAAACTCCACCCGGGCAATCTTCGGTGTGGTGAGGGCGGTTCCCTTCCATCGTCCGCTCAGGTGAAAGGCCGTGCTGTTCGCTTTCACGATGTCTGCCGCCAACCGGGAGCCGGAGCGCAGCACGATGCTGGGCAACATCGGTTCCGCCTCGGTGCTGCCCACGCCGTTCACACTGACGTGATCGATGATCGTCTCGCTCAGCCGGTTGAACTTCTGCACCCGCACCGCGAGCCCGACATAGATCTGTTCGTCCCGCATCTTTCCCGGTGAAACCTTGAGGAATCTCCAGCGCCGTCCGTCGGGCGAGTAGTAGGCCTTCACGTCATACCCCTCGCGCACCAGCTTCACCCAGTAGGGTAGCTGGAGGGAGGGAATCCCCTTTCCCGTCGAGCTTCCACCCTGGTATCCCCAACGGCGAAAACTGACTCCCTTCTCGCCGTAGGGATGCACTCCAAGCAGCGCCTTGCGGTTCTCGGGAGTGAGTCCATCGCACATCACGATGCCACCGTAGGAATCCTCATCTTCGTTATCCAACTTGACCACCCGCGCGACAATCTCGCCATCGCCCACGATCGGCAGGTAGACCAGGTGGAAGGCATCAAAGCGTTCATCCTCCACCCGTGGTGAAGCGGCCACGATGAACTGGTCGTCCTTCCAACGGGCCTTCCCGGGCACCACCATGCGCCCGAGATCCCTGCTCCGCCAAGGCGAGGGGAGCGCTCCTGTGAGCACAGTTTCCGACACCTTCCTGGAGCGGTGATTTCGAACGGTCACCTTGAGGGTGGCGAGCTCGTCAAGACGCGTGGTGAGCGCCACTCCTCCCTCGGGAGTGATCACCAGCGCCCCGTCCACAATCGCAATGGCGCCCTCGCGTTCATCGCCGCTCTTCAGTTCCGCCACTGCGGTGAAGACCGGGGTGGCGACCTCGCTCTTCTCTTCCGGGAGCCGGGGGCCCTGCCCGAACACCGCACAGGTTCCAAGAATCAAACCAGACGCAACCCCCAGCCCTGCCATCCGCATCCTCGTCATCATCTCTATCGCTGGTAGAGCGGGATGTACTGATACGGCATGGCCAGGATCATGATGTTGACCGAGGTCTCGAAGGTCGGTCCCACCGAGCTGTTTTCATACCACAGCGAGACCTCACCGTCGTTGTGCACCCGTTGGAGCAGGAGGGTCTTGATCTTGGCATACCAGTTTTCCCAGGTCTCCCCACCGATCATGTACTGGGCGGGCGCGGCGTAGAAGTTTCCATAGGTAAACCAACGCTGCCGATCGCCGAAGTTGTCGAAGAGATACTTTGATCCCTTCTTCACCAGCGGGTCGTCGTAGCGGCCGCACACCTGCAGCGAATAGATCGCGGCGGCCGTGCGCGCGAATCCGGTCTCGCTTCCCGGCTGGTAGGAAAATCCACCCCGCTTCTCGTTGTAGCAACTTCGCACGTAATTCACCGCATCGTCGATGGTCGTCTGCGGCACTTTCAGCCCGCCATTCTTGGCGGCGCGGAGGGCGACCACCTGGAGCACCGTGACCGAGATGTCGGCATCGGTCGAAACCGGTTTGTAGCGCCAGCCGCCTTGCTGGTTCTGGCTCGAAATAATGATCTTGAGGAGGCGCTCGAGCTTGGGACGGATGACCTGCGAGTTGGTCTGTCCATACAGTTCCGCGAGGGCGATCGTCGCGATGCCGTGGAAGTACATGTACTGCCCGCTGTCCTTGTCGCCAATGAGGCCTTCGGGGGAGACCGCGTTCAGGAGGTAGTGCACGCCGAGCGCGACTTGGCGACCGTACTCCCCTTCCCCGGGCAAGTGCCCCGCAGATTGAAAGGCCATCAGGGCGTAGGCGGTGATCGCGATGGGATAGTGCCGTTCCTTCTCGTTGCGCCCCTGCCACGATCCGTTTGGTGACTGGTACTTGACGAGGTACTTGAGGCCCCGGTTGATGACCTGCTCGGTCTTCGCATCAACCTTCACCGAGCTCTCGGACTGGGCACGCAGCGGCGCCATGATCGCGACCAGCGGGACCAGGAAGCCGACCGCAACGACGCGGATGACGTGGTGGCAACTCATTACTTCTCGCTCGCGGAGTCGGAGAGATTCTTCAGGTACTGCTCGATCATGCGGCCGTATTCCGGGGAGTAGGTTTCACCCTGCGATTGTCGCAGGGTGCCACGCTCGCGTTTGGGCAGGCCAATGTGTTTGCTGGCACCGTCGCGCCGGCGCCGCGGTCCGTCCGCTCCACCAGGTCCATTCCAATTCCCTTCGTTGCCATTCCCCTTGCCCTCTCCCTGCCCTTGGCCCTGACCCTGACCCTGACCTTGGCCTTGGCCCTGTCCTTGACCTTGTCCCTGGCCCTGTCCTTGACCTTGTCCCTGGCCCTGGCCCTGTCCTTGACCTTCGCCCTGTCCCTCCCCTTGTCCTTCACCCTGGCCCTGTCCTTCACTTGGTTGCGCGCTTAGTCCTGCCTGCGCCAGCGACAACGCCGCTGCGGCTTGCGCGAGGGAAGCCTGTGCGCCCTGCGCTTCGGATTGGGAGTTGGAAGGATTGCCTGCGTTGGCTTGCGCGGCTGCGTTGGCAAGCGCCTGCTGGGCTTGCTGCAGGGCCCCTTGGGCACCGAGGGGCAGCGCACCCTGCGCCCCCGAGGCGAGGGGACTGATGGCAGCGTTCGCTCCCTGCAAGGGACTGGCCGCCGGCTGTGCTCCGGCCGCCAAGGCCTCCGCAAGTTGTTGCACCTCGGCTTGCTCCTGGGCCTGGGGTTGCACTCCCGCCTCGCCTGCCAGAGCGTCTTGCGCCTTCTGCATTTCACCGATCGCACCCGCAAGATTTCCTTGTCCAAGTTCTTGCGCAGCCTGGGCCGCGGCGGGCTGGGCCTGGGCCGCGGCTTGCGCGGCGGCGAGAGTGCCCGGCTGCTGTGCTGCTTCCTGCAAGGCGTTGGCAACCCCCTCCTGGCGCGCCTGCAATTCCTGCATGGCACCTGCCGGGGCATCAAGTTGCGCCAGGGCCTCGGAGACCTGGCCCTGCGCTTCCTCGATGGCAGCGAGGGCTTCGTCGAGCGGTGCCTGGTCTTCCCCGGCGGCCTCACCAAGCTCTTCCTGCAACTCGGCGATCTTCTCATCGAGCTTTTCGCGGGCGGCCTGCAAATCGGCGAGCGCTTCGCCCTGCTGTGGTTGCGCGGCGAGCGGATCGGTTTGCTCCAGGTTGCCCTTCGCGGCCTCCATCGCCTTGGCCGCTTCGCCAAGATCCTGCGCCGCTTCCGGGGCGGGACTCTGCGCTTCCTCCTGCAGTTGACCGGTCTGCTCACCGAGGGCCTCCTGCCGTTCGGCCAACTTGTCGGAGGTCGCCTCGCTGGGTTTGGCCACTTCATCAATGGTGTCCTTCTGCACGCCCTGCTGCTCCGCGATCACCTCATCGAGTTTCTCGCGCAGCTCCTTGAGGGCTTCGAGATCCTTCCTGGCCTGTTCCAGTTCCGCGATTTGCTCCTGCAGTTGTTCCTCCGCTTGTCCGAGCGCATCGAGAGCAGCCTGCTGGGCGAGCGGGGCATTCTCACCCTGCGCGAGGGCCTCCTTGGAAGCCTCCATCTGCTTGGCGGCCTCCCCGAGCGACTGTGCCGCTTCCGGGGCGGGCGACTGCGCTTCGCGTTGCACCGCTTCGGTCTGCTCCTGGAGGGCTTCCTGCGCCGGGGCCTGCTCCTCCTTCAACTCCCCGGAGGCTCCCTCCTTCTCCGCCTGGGCGCTTTCGGCCTGGATCTTCTCCTCTTCCTTCTTGAGCCCCTGCACTTTCTCTAACAGTTCCTGCAAGTGCTCAAGCTTGTCGAGAGGCACCTCCTCCACGAACTGGGCCTTCTCAATTTCATCCAACAATTTCTCCCGGGCTTCCTCCAACTTCGCGAGCGCGGCTTTCTCCGGAGGCAAGGCCGCTTCCTTCTTCTCCCTGGCGTCCCCCGATTTTCCCAGGGCGGCCCGCGCTTCCTGCATCGGGCTGATCGACTCTGCCAGGTGCCCGGCGGCTTCCGGTGCGAGTTGTGCAAGCTCCTCCCGCAGGAAGTCGGTGCGATCCACCAGCTCGGCCTGATCCCGCTGCACCCACTCGGCCCGACGCGTGTCGCCCAGTTCCGGGCTCTCCACCCCGCGCCGTTCCCGCGCCTTCTCGATCTCCTTCTCAAGGCGCCGGCGCGTCCTCTCCAGGGAGCTCGCGAGGCGCACCTGCTCCCTCGCGTCGGCCTGTTCCAGGCGCTTCTCCATGCTGGTAATCTGCTCCTCGATCCGCAGCACCCGCTCGTCGTTCATGACCAGCTCCTCGCCCTTGATCCGTTCCGCGTTGTCCAGGTCGCTGGTCTTCTCGATGACTTCCTTTTCGGCGGCCACCAGCTCATCCAGTTTCTCCAAACCATCGAGCAATCGGTCGAGCGGGGCGCGATCGGGCTGCAGGATCATGACGAGGCGCCACAGGGTATCGCGCGCGGACTTCTCGTAGCCCGCGGCACTCAAGAGGCGCTGTCCCTTCAAGTCGTCATAAGCGGACAACATGGCGGGGAGCAGTTTGTGTTCCTCGACGAAGGCAAGGGCTTCCCGGGGCCGGTTCTCAAGTGAGCCTTCGAAGGTGGCCTGCATGTTCTTGAGCGTCGAGAGGACCAGTGCGACTTCCCTGTGCAGGGCAAACTGCTCGGTTTCCTGGAGCTGCCGCGAAATCGCGAAGTCACTCTTGCGCCGGCTCGCGGTGGGCTTCTGCACTGCGGTAATCAGGGCGACTCCTTCGTGCAAATTGCTCGACTGCCGGTCGCCGAGGAGCTGCACGCGCTCAGCGAGCTGATAGAGGGCGAGCTGCCGTTGGTACTCGAGAAGAACCTGGCGCATCTGGAAGGCGGCCGACTTCTGGTTTGCGTAGGCAGTGAGTGCCTGGCTCCGCTTGCCGGTTTCATCTTCGCCGGTCCGCGCAGCCTTCAACTGGGTCACAATCTCCGGCATGAGTTCGGCCGAGATTTTGCCGAGGACGGATTGCATCCCGTTGAGAATCTCGACGTCGGTTCCCGCCAATCCGTTGCGCGCAAACTCGTCCACCAGCTCAGCCAGCAGCGTGGCGCTCTCGCCAGTCGATTTTCCGATGCGCTCCTGCCGCTGTTCCTGCTTGAGCAACGAGTCCGCTTTCTTCGCCACCGTGCGCTGCGCCCCGGCGACCATCGACAGCCCCAGGGAGAGGGCGAGGATGGCTCTCAACTTATTCTTCATTCTTCTTCTCGGGTTCCGGATCGGGGAGGTGAGCCTGGGCGCGGATCCAGGTCGCAAGGACGGAATTGAGGCGCTCCTGGTCATCAGTAGCCTGGTCAATCCGTCCCAGCGAATCTCCCACTCTGCTTAGCAAATCATCTCGTTTTTCACGGGCTGTGACAACCTTGAGGATGCGGACCGCGCTCTTTCCGACCGCGGTATCCTCATTTTGATCATACGCCTCGATCCAGAACTGTATTTCGTCGCCTACTTTCAAGGCTGGAGCGATCTCGCCCAGCTCCCAATCGTAGAGTTCCGCCACTTTTTTTGCCCCCACTTGCGCGATTGGCAGGTCGAAGCGCTGCACCGCCCCGCCTTCACCGATCGCATAGGCGAGGGCCAGCCTCTCGATCCCGAAGCGATCCTCCGCTTCATAGCCCACCAGCACGCGAGCCCTGGCAGTCACCAGTTCGCGTTGCCGGGAGGGACGAACGATGCGCACCTTGGGCGGTTCGTCGCTGAGGATGTCGACCCGATAGACGGTGGCGTCCCGCGAAGCCATCTCCTCCGTGTCTAACAACTCAACGGTGAACCCGGTGAGATTGTCGGGCGCGGCAAACCTGGCGTGCAGGATGTGCGGGTCTCTCGCATCGACCTCCGAGTCCACCATCGCGCTCCCGCCCAGGAGCCGCACCGCTCCCTCGCGCAGGGGCTGACTGGAAGTGATGGTGAGTTCGAGCACGCTGCCGGGAAAGAGAAGGAACTCGCCCGGCTGGTGATCGCTGGGCGACAGGTTCGTGTAGGCTGGATAGGTCTGCACTCCGGACAGCGCGGTGACCGTCGGTCGGGCCAGGGCGCGAACACGGTGACGTTCGCTACGGCCATCGTGAAGAGCGACGACGTAGCTAAAGGACTCCTGCACGTTCTCAAGGGTGACCCCATAGCGGCCAGTCGTCGCTGCGCCATGCCTTGGCAAGCCGGGCTCGCGCTCCCGCACTTCCATGCTCAGCTTCTCTTTGCGGCCCGAGGCGTAGCGAAGGCGCAAGGTCCCGCGATCCGGGGCATGGCCCTCGGCGCGTGCTTCCACGGTCACACTGTCACCAATTCCGATCTTCAGATCACCGGAAGTCCACACCACCCGGGTGGCGCGCGGAACGGGGAGATCGGAGAGAAAGGCGCGCTTGAGAAGATCCCGGGTGATCGCGCCGCCTGCGTAGTAGCCGCCCGCCGCGAGCCCGCCCAGCAAGAGCAGAGCCACGAGGGCGCGCTGGAGTGGTCCCGTGTTCACCACGTTGGAAAATGCGAGCGGCTCCGCGTAGGACTCGGTGTCCTCCACCATGCGTTCGACCATCGCCTGCGCACCTGCATCGGGAACGGTGGCCTTGCCACGGGCGAATTGCACCGAGGCAATCAAACGACTGCGGAGGCCGGGATCCATGTGTTCGACCATCAAGGCCACCGACTCCTCGTCGCGGCGTTGGGTGACCAGCGCCACCACCGCGCGGAGAAGCAGGAGGGCAACCAGGGCCCCCAACCCGCCCAAAACTCCCCCGCGGACCTGCATCGAAAGATCCACCCACCAGTCGACCGCAAGCACGAGCGCCAATCCGACCAGGGCCACGCTCAGCGCGATGGCGAGACGCCGGATCACTTCCACCCGCACGAGCTTGCGACGCACCGCGCCCAGCTTGCTGCGCAGACTGCTTGCCAGTCCCTTGGGTATGCGCGACGGCGCGTCTGTGACAGCTTCGCTCATTTCAGTTCCGAGAATTTGCGCACGATCCATTCGATCGTGATCAACAGGATGAGTAACGCGAAGATCAGCGGCGAGGACCAGAGATCCACTTCCTTCAAGCTGATCAGGCGCGCGGTGCGCCTGGTGATGGCGGCAGGCAGCTGGTCGAGTTCATCGATCGTGATGAAGGCGCCTCCGGTCTGGTGGGCCAGCTCACGCAGCAAGTCCGCATTCATCGCTGCGCGTGCGAACTCGCGGTTGTCGTCGCGCACCGTAAAGTCGAGGGTGGCAATCTCATCCCCGGCCAGGGCCAGACGGTAGTTGCCCGGATCGCCCGCCGAAAACTCGGTCCGGTACATCCCGGGCTGGCCAGGCACCGCGCGCAGGGATACTTCGCGGCGACGGTCAGGATCGTCGCTCGACACCAGCACGCCGGGAACCACCTCGTCCTCACGCGGCTCCCAATTGCGCGCAAAAAGCCGGGCGTAGACCTTCACCCGGTCACCGCGCCGGTAGCGGCGCTGGTTCGACTGCAGCGTCAATCGTGGAACATCGGTGAGAAGCCGCTTGCCCGCCATGCGCTGGATGATCTGTCCCCACAAGGTCGCGTGATAGCGGTCGCCCACGTTGCGGCGCCAACGCCAGAAGTTATCGGTGCCCACGAAGAGCACTTCGCCCGCACCGTAGCGATGCAGCACGACCACCGGCGAGGTCTCCGACTCACCCGTGGGATCGGGCCGGGAGAGGAGAACCTCCGCGGCAGGCTTGGCGCGCTTCACCCGCGCGGTCCAGTAGATGGGCGGAAGGCGGCGCCAGAGCGCTTCACTGGCCTCCACATCGTCGCCGAGCCGCAGCATCACGCTTTCACGCCCCGCGGCGGTGAGGGCGAGCCGGATGGGGCGGGTCGCCCTCGCGCTGGCGGCCGTGATGGAAGTGCCCGCCAGTTCCACCGGCAACAACCGTTCCAGTTCGGTGCGACGGTAGCTGGCCGGAACGAATCGCTTCCCTGCCACCACGACCATGGCGCCCCCCGCTTGCGAGATGTAGTCGCGCAGGAGTTCCTGGTGGGCCTCGGTGAGGAGGCGCGGGTCGACATCGCCCAGGATAACAAGATCGAACTCGAAGAGATCCTCGGCGCGAAGGGGAAACTGCTCAAGGTAGGGACTGCCGGGAACCCGCGCGATCTCGCGGTCGGCTTCGAAGAGGAAACAGGAAAGGTCGACCCGTCGCTCGCGCAGCAACATCGCCTCCAGATACCGGTACTCCCATCGCGGGGCCTGGTCGACGAGGAGAACGCGCAAGCGCCGGTCCACCACCCGCAAGGCCGCCCGTCCCACATTGTTCTCGGACAGGGCTTCCGCCGCGCCCTCTGCTTCGAAGCGCACCTCGAGCGCATACTCGCCTGCACGCTTGGGAATGAAGAGAGTGCTCACCTCGCGCGGTCCGTCCTCGTCGAAGCTCACCTCTTCTTCGGCCACCTGCACCCCTCCCAGTGAGAAAATCACGCGGCCGCTCCCACCCTTCATGCCCTGCGATCGCAAGCGCACGGTCACCGGCGCGGCATCATCCGCGAGCAGCACCTCACGCACCTCCACACTTTCGATCGCCACGTCGCGCGCGTCGACATCCCCCACGCCGATCGCAAAGACCGGTACCCCGGCACGCTTCAACCGCTCTCCCACCTCCGCGAGCGGGACTCCGCTGTTCTGCCCGCCATCGGTCACCACCACGAATCCCGCCAGCGAGGAGCCCCGGTAGCGCTCCAGAGCCTTCACCAGGGTGTCCCCCAAGGCGGTGGTCTCGCCCCCCGGTTCCACCACGAGCGGCTCTCCCTCGAGCTTTTCGAGATCCCCCGCCGAGAAGGAAAACCGGGAGACTACCAACTCGCTTTCGAGGGAAGCGAAGGTGGCTCTCCCCTCCGGTGTCGAGAACGATTCGCGCACCGTCTCCATGCGACTCGCCCCACCGGCATCGGTGATCGCCATACTGCCCGTCGCGTCGATCAGGACGGGAAGGGTGCGCGGAACTTCGCGCTCCAGGGTAAGAAGCAAAACGGGTTGCAGGAGAATCGAGACCAGCAGCGCGAGGAAGGCGATGCGCAAAATGGTGAGCAATCCGCGCCGACGTGGCTTCACGTCCTGGGGACTCTTGTGATAGACCCACCAGGCAAGAATGGCGAGGACCGCCAGGAGCACTGCGGCCAGGACGCCCCACTGCTCCGTCTGCCAGCGCAGCGACCAGTCCACGATGGCGTCGACATCGCGAACATCCGCTCCGAGAGCTCTGAGGATCCAGTCGGTCATCTTCATTTTGATCGGCTAAACCATTGCGCCAGCGCCATCTCGACGGCCACGAGGGCGATCACGAGGAAGAGGAGCGGCAACCACAGTTCGGAACCCTGGTGCGCCTCTCCAAAGTCAGCCCCCGTGCTGTTGGCATTCCAACGGATGACGGTAGCGGATTCGCTGATGCGATTGACCTGCTCCGTCCCAATGAAATCAAGAGTGGACTCCCGCGCGCTTGGTCGAGCCGCGAAAACCACCGGGGTGGGATGCCCCTCGATGGTGGCCTGGTAGGCGCCCGCGCGATCGGTCGCGTTAAACTCCAGGACCGAGCCTCCCGCCCGCCGCTCCACGGTCGTGAGGCGACCGAGGGCCTCCGGGTCAGCCACTTCGTAGACGGTGGCTTCCTTTCCCGCGAGGGCTGCTCCAAGCCGGTGACGCAGCATCTCTCCGGCCTCGATGTTCAAGTTGGTCTCACGATGTTGCACGATGCCTCCCAGCAGGCGATTGACGAAGGGGACGAAGGCGGGCCGGACCGCGAAGTTGTTCCACGCCGTGTCGGCCGTGCTGGTGAAAAGGAAGACCTTCCCCAATCCGAATTCGCTCTCCACCAGGGCGGGGGTCCCGTCGTCATAGCGCAGGGCGAGGCGGTGCGCACTCGACTGGGCCGGGGGCAGTTCGAGGCGATACGATTGGCGGAAGCTCGCACTGGCCAGCATCTCGCTGTCGAGTCCAAGCGGATTCGTTTCAGTCGGTTCCAAAAAGCGGGAGGCGGTCGCATCAGCGGGCTGATGCGAGACGAGGACGGCGGGGAGCAGCCGATGCTTGGCGTGGAGCATCGTGTTGTAAAACTCGGTCCGCACGTTCTCGCCGGGAAAAACGATCAAGCCGCCTCCCTCGTCCACGTACTTGGTGAGCCGATCCGCGATCGCGAGGGGCAGGTCCGCCACGTTGGCCAGCACCACGGCATGATAATCCGCCAGGTTCTCGCCCGCCAGTTGGGATGCCGAGATGACCACCGGCTTCACGGGATAGGCGGCCCGTGCCTCTTCCGGCACGGGAGCAAGCGCGTGGCGGAGGAAGAAGGTTTCCGATTCGCGGGGTTCGGACCCCGGTTCCCCATCGACCAGGAGAACGCGCACGTGATCCACCACCTGCATCACCACCGTGCGCTGATCATCGAAGGGAACCAGGTCGCTCTCCAAGGCAACCGTGATCCGGTGATAGCCGGCACTGGGCAGCGTTGCATAAAGGGTCGCGCTCTCGCTCCGGCCCGGCTGCACTTCGTCGATCACCCACGGCTCGCCCCCGGGCTGGCCATCCACCAGCAACCTGACCGGCACCTCGAACGCGGGAGTCACTCCGTGGTTGGTGACATCGACATCGATGCGAAACGGTTGATCGACCGCGGGCAGCGATCCCGCGGGAACGAGGCGGGTGATTCCGAGGTTGCTGGTCGCCGGAGTCCCGACCAGGACAAGGTGCAGTTTCGTGCCGGCGGAAATCTCGCGCATCTTCTCTTCCAGCGCGGCAAAGGCGCTCCACTCCTCGGCGTGCCCGTCGGTAATGAGAAAGATCTCCTTCTCGGCTGCCGCCTGTCCTTCCAGTGCCCGCGCCGCTCTTTCCAGCGCAGTCAACAAGTCCGCGTGGCGATCCGTTTGGGATACCTCTGCGACCCGTCGCAGGGCCAGGGCCTGCTCGGTGGTCGGCTCGTCGGGCCGGAAGGGCGTGGAGATCGCCACCGATGATCCGGCGGGCATCCGTTCCACGACCGCCTTGGCAGACGCGCGCGCAAGATCGAGACGGGTGCCTCCGCCCTCCACCGTCCCCATGCTCGCGGAGTTGTCGATCACGATGGCGGCGGCGACTTTCGATCCCGGGATCCCCTGCAATCCTTCCACCACTGGACGGGCGACCGCAAAGGCCAGCAGTGCGACGATGGCACAACGCAGGAGCAGCAGGATGAGATCCTCCAGCTTCATGCGCCGCTGGTTCTGTTCGACACTCACCACCAGGAAGCGCATGGCCGCCCAGGGAACCTTGCGGAACCGTCGTCGGTTCAGGAGGTGAATGACGATCGGGATCGAGACTGCGAAGATCCCGAATAGCAGAGCCTGGTTCAGGAAGTTCATTTCTCTTCAGCCCGAGGTGATTTTCCTGAAGGCCAGGTAGTTGGAGAGGATTTCATCGAACGGCTGGTCGGTCCGCACTTCGACGAAGTGACACTGATTGCGATCGCAGGCATCGCGCAGCCGTTGCCGGAAGGCTTCAAACTCGCGGTGATAGGTCTTCTTGATCTGGGTGGGCCGGGTCTGAACCTTGGGGATGTTCTCCAGCCCGTCGAACTCGACCATCCCGGTGAAGGGGAAGTCGATTTCGTAGGGGTCGAGAATCTGCATGAGGATCACTTCGTGCCCCGCAAAGCGCAGGTGCTGGATGCCCTCGACGATCGCGGCTTCGTCGTCAAAGAAGTCGCTCATCACGATCATGATCCCCTTGCGGCGAACCTGGTTCGCCATCCCGTGCAGGACCTCCGCGACCTGGGTCTCGCCGGTGGCATCGAAGCCCGCAAGCCGATTCATGATCTTGAAGAGATTGTCCCGATTGTCGCTGCGGGGCAGGTATTCCCGGATCTCCTCGTCGAAGATTCCCAGCGCAACCGCGTCGCGCTGATGCAGAATGACGTATGCCAGGCAGGCCGCCATCATCTTGCCATACTCGAGCTTGCTGAGTTCTCCCGAGCGGTAGTTCATGCTCTCGCTGCCATCCAACAGGAGGTGCGCCACGAAGTTGGTCTCCTGCTCGTACTGCTTGATGTAATAGCGCTCGGTCTTGGCCTGGACCTTCCAGTCGAGGTGGCGCACGTCATCGCCGGGGGCGTACTCGCGGTGCTGCGCAAACTCGATGGCAAAGCCGCGGTAAGGCGACTTGTGTTCGCCCGCCATGTAACCTTCCACGATGAAGCACGCGTTCATCCCGAGCGCTTCCGCCCGCGCGATCGCCTTGGGATCGAGAAGCTTGAGCGTGTCTGCGTCCACGAGTTAATCCAGCTTCTTGTCCTTGGGAACCGACTCGAGGATCTTGGCGGTGATGTCGTCCGGGGTGAGCCCTTCGCTCTGCGCCGAGAAGTTCGGGATGATGCGGTGACGGAAAATGGGCGGAGCCACCGCCGCGATATCGTCGCAGCTCACATGGCTCTCCCCCTTCAGCAAGGCGTGGGCCTTGGCGGCGAGAACGAGATTCAACCCGGCGCGCGGTCCCGCACCCCATGTCAGCCACTTGGTGCAGAACTCCAGGGCTTCCTCCGAGTTCGGCCGCGTCACCCGCACCAACTTCTCAGCGTAGCGAATGATGTGATCCGCTACCGGCATGTTGCGCACCGCGCGCTGCATCTCGAGGATCTCCTCGGCGGTCAGGACGGGATCGGGCTTCCCGGCTTCGTTCCCGGTGTAGGTTTTCATGATCTGGAACTCTTCCTCCTCGGAAGGGTAGTCCACCTTGATCATGAACATGAAGCGGTCGAGCTGTGCTTCGGGAAGGGGATAGGTGCCCTCCTGTTCGATCGGGTTCTGCGTGGCGAGCACGAAGAAGGGCTCCGGCAGGAGGTGATCTTCCCCGCCGACCGTGACCTTGCGCTCCTGCATGGACTCCAACATGGCGGCCTGGGTCTTGGGTGGGGTCCGGTTGATCTCATCCGCAAGGATGATGTTGGCGAAGATCGGTCCGCGCAGAAACTTGAACTCCCGCTCGTTGGTCGCCGGGTCGGAATAGATCACCTCCGTCCCCGTGATGTCGCTCGGCATCAGGTCGGGGGTGAACTGGATGCGCTTGAAGGAGAGGTGCAGCGCCTCTGCGAGACTCGAAACGAGAAGGGTCTTGGCGAGGCCCGGCACCCCCACGAGGAGGGCATGACTCCGGGTCAGGATCGCGATCATGACCTCGTTGACGACCTGATCCTGGCCGATGATGACCTTCGATATCTCGGACCGGACTCGCTTTACCCCTTCTTCCAGTCGGGTGATGGCTTCGGGGTCCTGGGTGGCAGCGTCTGTGCTCATTGAGGCCATACTACGGGGCCGGAAGCGCGTTCATTTCGGAGAACGGAGGAACTTGACGTGCGGGAGGAGCAGTTGGTCGGACCAGGCACGATCCTGTGTCCCACCCACGACTACAACAACGGCTTTGCCACCACCCTCGACACCGAGCGCCGGGAAAATGCCTTCCTGGAGCGGATGCTCGATCCCATCGCCCCGATGACCTTCGCGCAGTTCCAGAAACTGAGATCTCCATCCCTAAAGACTTCCGGTGGATACTCCCAATTCCTCAGCGAGTTCAGCAACGGTCTTTTCGCCCTTCAGACAAAGCTGTCCGGCACTGCGTTTGAATTCTTCGTCATAATGACGAAATCGTCTCGGTCGGTTTGACATTTTTCAGAGTCCTTTCTCATTTGGAGACCCTCTGTCCACCTTTTTGGGGGAAGCTCACACTGGACCCTGAATACTGAGCACTCGACACCACTTCGGCCCCCCTGTATCCAGAGGGTTGAAATGAAGACCAAGGCCCACCTGCTCGCGGCGCTGTTCCTGTTGTCGGCCCTTGTCCCGGCACAGGTTGCAGACGTGAAACGGATCCTGGAGCGCTACGACGAACTGCGTCCCGAGACCAGTGAGCTGGGGATTTACCAACTCGACTGGGCCGAGTCGCTGGAGGTGGCTCTCGAGCGGGCCGCCAAGGAGGATCGACCGATTCTCCTGGTCATCATTCATGCCCAGTACGGGGACATCTTTTCGGGGCATTGCTGAGCGACCGCTACGCAGGTCCGGGGGACCTCGCTGAATGATCCGGCCGTCGTGAAAGAGCTCCAACCCTACATCGTGACCTTCTGGCACGGCCACCGGGGCGATGAGAAGATCCCCGATGCGGTCCGCACGGTGTGGGCCGGAAAATTCAAGCCGGGAACCAAGGGTCCGCCCAGGCAACCGCAGATCCAGCCCGCGAAACCGCGCGTCCAACCGGGGATCCCGCCGCAACCAGGGCAGCCCGGCAAACCAAAGATCCAGCCGAAACCGCGCATCCGACCGGGAGGAACTCCTCCGCAACCCGGGCGAGGGGGGCAGCCCGGGCAGCCGCGCTTCCAGGGGCCGATGCAAAGCAACGTCGATCTCGTGATCCTCGATGCAAAAGGTGAGATCCTCCAATCCTTCGACGCCTTCCGGCCCAAGCATCGGCAGCGTGGTGAATCGCTTGCAGATTACACTGCCTACGAATTGCGACTGGCCTCTTCCTTGCTGCGGGTGAAAGGGCACGCGGGCAAACCGAAGCTCGAACTTCCCAAGCTGGCCGAGGGTCGCGGCATTCGCGTCATGGTCCGCCTCATGGACGATCGGATGGTGGCCTACCAGGCGCCGGTGGTGGAGGTGGTTCCGCTGGACGAGGACGACTGGAAGAGGCTGGCGCATCCCGAGAAGGAACGCAGCCTCGAAGCGAGTGATCTGAAAGAGTGGCTGTGCCAAGTCTATCCCTCCGGCGTGATGGAGCGTACCAATCAGCAGACCAAGAAAGTCTACCAGATCGCCTCCACGGAGGGCACCTTGACCTTCGCGCCGGCCGGCTCGGATGACGAGCACCGCTACGCAATCCTGAGCGGGAAGGTCCGCCTCACCGATGAAGGCGCGGACGGATTCAGTTATGAAGGGAAGGTCGAGATTGTGATTACCTACGCCAAGGATCAATCGAAGGCCCTCACCCTGCGCGGCAACTTTGAAGGAATCTACCCGCGCACCGACCGCCGGCAAAACCGGACCCGCAAGCTGGCACTGGAGGCAGTCTTCGAGTCGTTGCCGGAATAGGGGCGGGGAAAAGTTCCAGCCCACAAGCTCCAAATAAATTCCCAAGAGAACTGACCATCGCGGGTCTTGAGTGGTATGAATCCCCGGCTTCAGATGCGCCTGCTCCTTTCCATCGTCGCGCTACTCGGTTCGTGTTGCGCGAGTTTACATGCCAAGGCCGCCTTCTTTTCGGAGTCGCAACTGGCCGAGCGGGCGCAGGCCATCGCGATCATCGAACTGGCGGCCCCGGTGGAGGACGCAACGAAGGGCGAGTGCTGGACCTACCGGCAAAAAGCGACCGCCCGGGTGGTGCAACTCCTCGCCGGGACCCTGCCAAAGCAGTTTGTCCTGCATGGCGAAGAATCCTTCATCTGCGCACAGTGCAAGCTGGCCAAGGGACGCTACCTTGCCTTCCTCTCCCGGGACGGCAAACTTTGGACCGGCACGAACTGGCAGCTCTCGCTGCGACCCATTCGGAACGGAAAGGTCGAGTGGTATTCCAAAGTGAAGCCCTCCTCTCCGTGGGAGATGAAGTTCCAGGATGCGCAAGCCGTGATCAAGCGGATCCTTGCCTTGCGCGCGGAGGTGGCCCCGAAGCAGGCCGGAGGCAAGTAGGGCGGCCGGGAGATACCCGGTCTGCAGCGGTCCAGGATTCAGAACTTGGACAAACTGTGTAGACTGTAAACGGGAGCCTGATTACTGAAACGCCCGCGTTTCCCTCCCGTATTCCCCACCTGCCCATGAACCACCTGACCCGGACACTCCACACCACCGCCCTCCTCTTTCTCTCCCTCGCCCTCCCCGCCGCGGCCCAGGGCACCGCCACCTTGGCCAAGAACATCAAGCTGCCCGAGGGCTTCCAGATCGAGCTCCTCTACTCGGTCCCGCAGGACCAGCACGGATCGTGGGTCGCGATCTGCCAGGACGACAAGAACCGCTTCATCGTCAGTGATCAGTACGGGAGCCTCTATCGCTTTCCGATCCCGGCTGCAGGCAAGCTGCTCGATCCCTCCACGATTGAGAAGATCGACCTTGAGATCGGGCACGCGCAGGGATTGTGCTACGCCTTCGACAGCCTCTACGTGGTGGTGAACTCGCGGAGCAGCAAGACCGGCTCGGGCGTCTTCCGGGTCCTGGACACCAACAAGGACGACAAGTTCGACAAGGTGGTCACCATCAAGAAGCTCGCCGCGACCGGAGGAGAGCACGGGCCCCACGCCATCATGCTCACGCCCGACCGCAAGAATCTCATCGTGGTGATGGGCAACCAGACCCAACTCCCGCCAGACTACAGCCATTCGCGCGTGCCGGAACTCTGGGGTGAAGACGAACTCCTCCCCCGCAGTGCCCACTTCATGAAGGGCGTGGAAGCACCGCTCGGCCACATCGCGCAGATCGATCCCGAGGGCAAAACCTGGGAGATCCTGGCGACCGGTTTCCGCAACCAGTACGATGCGGCCTACAACTGGAAGGGCGAGCTCTTCACCTACGATGCCGACATGGAATGGGACCTCAACACCCCGTGGTATCGGCCCACCCGCGTGAATCACGTCATCGACGGGGCGGAGTTCGGCTGGCGGACTGGTTCCGCGAAGTTCCCCGAACACTATTCCGACAGCTTCGGTGCAGTGGTCAACATCGGTCCCGGCTCACCCACCGGCGTGGCCTTCGGTTACGGCGCGAAGTTTCCCGCCAAGTATCAGCACGCCTTCTACATCTGCGACTGGTCCTACGGAAAACTCTACGCCGTGCACATGGAGGAAGCGGGCTCCACCTACACCGCCACCTTCGAGGAGTTTGCCAGCGCAGCTCCCCTTCCGCTGACCGACATTCTCGTGAACCCGAACGACGGCGCGATGTACTTCGCAGTCGGTGGGCGCCGGGTACAGTCCGGGCTTTATCGCATCACCTACACCGGCAAGGAAAGTACCGCCCGGTCGGACAAGCAGTCTCCCGGGACGATCCACGTCCCGCGGGCGAAGCGCAGGATGCTTGAAGCGCACCTGCGAAAAGGCGCCCCGCTCGCTGAGAACCGGGCCCTCGAAGTGATCTGGGATTCCCTCGGCGCAGGGGACCGTGGGATCCGTCACGCCGGCCGGGTGGCCCTCGAGAAGCAACCGGTGAAGGGGTGGAAGTCGAGTGCGCTGGCCGAGGTCAATCCCCGCATCGCCACCGCCGCGCTCATCGCCCTGGCGCGAGCGGGCGGCAAGAATTCGGCGGCTGAGGTGAGTGGCCGGGCGATTTCCTTCGACTACGCCAGCCTCAAGCAGAAGCAGGACCGCCTCGACCTCCTGCGCGTCCTCACCCTGGCCCTCACCCGCGGAGGCGAACCCACTCCCGGGGCAAAGAGGAAACTGATCGCTTACCTCGACAAGATCTATCCCGCCACCTCCCCCGAAGAGAACCGCGAGTTGTCCGTCATGATGGCCTACCTGCACGCGCCCTCGGCAGTTTCGAAAGGGATGGCCTTGTTGGAGAAGGCCTCCGGCCAGGAAGAACAGATCACCTGCGCGATGAATCTCCGCTTTCTCAAGGAGGGATGGACACCGGAGCTGCGCGCCAAGTATTTCCAGTGGTTCGTGCGGGCCGGGAACTACCAGGGCGGCGCCCGCTTCAAGAACTACCTGGGAGACTTCAAGAAGGACGCGGTCAAATCGATCCCGGCCAACGAGAAAACCAAAGCCCTCACCAGGATCATCAACACCCAGCCCGCGGGCGGGCCGCAGTTCAGCACCGAGGCGCGCACGTTCGTCAAGATGTGGAAGATGGCGGATCTGCAGGGACTCCTCGGGGCCGGCTTGGAAGGTGGACGCAACTTCGCAAATGGACGCAAGATGTTCGGCGCCGGCACGTGCTACGTTTGCCACCGCTTCAACAACGAAGGCGGTGCGGTCGGTCCGGATCTTACCTCGGTGTCCGGCAAGTTCAGCCCGCACGACCTGCTGGAGTCCATCATCGATCCGGGCAAGGAGATCAGCGACCAGTACGGCGCCAGTGTTTTCAAGCTGGCGAACGGCACGCAGGTGATCGGGCGCATCATGAACCTGAAGGGCGACACCTACCGGGTCACCACTGACATGATGAAGCCCAGCACCACCACCACGCTGAAGGTGAGCACCATCAAGTCGATCGAACCGTCGCCCATCTCCATGATGCCGCCCGGCCTGCTCTCCACCATGAAGGACGACGACATCCTCGACCTGCTCGCGTATCTCCTCTCGGCGGGGAATCCGAACCACGAGTTGTACAAAAACTGAAGACTTCCGGCGGGGAGTCGTCGAAGTCGTTGCCAACCGTCCCGGTTGTCGCGGCAGGCGGCCAGGTGGCCCAGGAAAAAGGCGGTGAAGCACCCAATTCGGGCCGCTTCACCGCCCTGCGGTAAAACCCTTGGCAGTTTCAGAAGCCGTTTCTTCTACTTGAGGTTCACCTCGACATTGTCGAGGTACCAACCCCCGAATAGCAAAACCGCTGGGCCGCTGAAGAAACTCCACTCGACGACGACCAGTTCACCCACCGCTTCCGGCGGAAACTCGCCCGAGAAGGCCTGCCAGGTGACGTCCGCCCCTTCCACGTTCACGTCGATATCGGCTCCCAGTTGAACTCCGTCGGAGCTCCTCAGGATGCGCACGGTACCGAAATTTCCAAAATCGGTGTCGCGCCACTGCTGATACTTCAAGGTTGCGCCGGTAATGCCTGCGGCAGTCAGGTCGATGACGGGCGATCGCAGGTAGACGTTGGCATTGTTCGTATAGTCGCCGGCGAGATTCGTCCCGACACAGTTGCCCGAGCCATCGAAGGCAAATGGGGGGCCATTGAAGGGAGCGGTGGGAACGCCGAACTCCCAGACGGTAGTGCCCGAGTCACCGGGATTGGCCCCGACCGTCCAGGCCGGGAGGGGCAGAACTTCGAAATCTTCGAACAAGACCGGCGGCACCGGCTCGGCCACCAGCTTGTAGAGCCTGAGCGGATCGCCGGGCTTGGGAATGTTGACCAAGTTCAGGGGCGGCGTGGCGACGATGGTCTCAAGTCCCGCCACCACCGGCCAGGCGTCAGGATCGGGATTGCCCACCGGATCGGAAGTGCTCACAATCGAGTACTGCTCACTGGCGGAGCTGTTCCAACTGAGGTCGAGGGTGGTGCCGCCATCGGGGCTGGAGACCGCGAATCTGTAGAGATCATCCCCCCCGGTGGTAATACACAGATTATCGATCAACACAGTCTCGTGCGCTCCGCCGGTGCGAGCACCAAAGGCCCAGATCATGTCGTCGGTGGCGGTGAAGCCCGGGATCGGGACATTCACGAAGTTGGCGTCGGTGCCGTTTGAGAGGTTGGTGGTCATGAAGCTCGCACCATCGGTCGGATTCCAGGAGATGGTGGCCGTGCCGGTAACGGTCTCGACCTGGTTGAGCGGCGCACCGGGATTGAGAGCGTGATCGGTCTTAATCCCGCCGATGGCACTGGAGATGTTCACCCCGAATTCTCCACCGTTATCCCAAGTGTCGATCACGAACGAGATGGTGTCGACGGTGGGCCAGCCTTCCTCGCCCATGCCGTGCTGGGAGGCAGTGTCCTCGCCCCCCCCGGCCATATCGAAGGGAGGAATGGCGCCGTAGCTGAAGCTGATGCCGTCCGCCGGGTTCTGGCCGGCGGTGTTGCTTGTGATGGTGTAATCGAAGGTTGCGGTCCATCCCTGCGAGGAATCATTGAGCTTGGGCATGCGGAAGGAGGAGCGGGTCCAACCCAAGCCATCTTGAGAGAGGCGCAGTTGATTGCCCTGCACGGAGGCGGGCCCGTTGTTGCTCCGAATCGTGGAGAGGTCACCCAGCTCCATGGTGCCGTCCGGGTATCCGTCGAAGTCCTGGCAGTAGGAGTTGGTAGGTGGTGACGGGGCATCAGTTGGATCGGTGGGGTCTCGTCCCAGAATGATCTCGATGCCATCGTCGGCACCGTCGCCATCGGTATCCGGGTTGGTCGGATCGGTGCCGGTGTCGGTCGGGCCGTTGAAGGATCCGGTATTGGTTTCGACCCCATCGGAAAGGCCGTCGCCGTCGGAATCCGGGTTGAGAGGATCGGTGCCAGTGTCGGTCGGGCCGTTGTGCGTTCCGGTGTTGGTTTCCACTCCGTCGTCCAAGCCGTCGCCATCGGTGTCTGCATCGGTCGGATCGGTGCCATTGGCAAATTCGTCGAGGTCGCTCACGCCGTCGCCGTCGAAGTCGCCGTCGACGCCAAGTTGGGTCAG